>JBCDIK010000124.1:0-11780 GCA_038749065.1 Pseudomonadota bacterium
CGCTGCGCTATGGGTCCCGGCCGATCGATGTGCCGGGCGCCATGGAGTACGTCAGCATGAAGGTCGGGCTGGCCATGCTGGTGCTCGGCGCCATGCACTTCGCGTTGATGTACACCATCGCCCGCTATGGACGCCGCTCCGCTGGGCGCATTGCGGCCGCGGGCGGTCTCGATGTCGGACCTGCTGAGCCCACGCGCGATGGGGTGCCGTTCTAGCCTTTGCGGCGCGGAACGCCCTTCAGATCAGCTTTTTCAGGGCCATATCGATCCGCCGTGAGATCTCCTCGGCGGTCAGCTCCTTGGTCTGGCGATCGATCGCCTGGCCGGAGTTCGGGTCGATCAGCAGCATGAAGCCGGTACGGCCCTCGTTCTCGACGTAGAAGTCTTCCAGGCCCAGGGCGCTGGCCATGAGTTTGGCCTGGTGTGAGGTGGTCTTGTCGGTCAGGTCCAGACGCACGAACAGCACGTCTTCATTATCGAGCTGATCTTCGAGGCGCGCACGCTCGAGCTCGGGCTTGAGCACTTTGCACTTGGGGCACCAGTCCGCGTAGAACAGCACGCCGTACACGCGCGGATCGCCCGGTTTCCGGGCGACGCCCTTCGCGGCACTCGTCGCCGCCTGAAAGCTCGCGTTGGCGGCCTCGCTGAACGGCGGCTCCGTCGGCGCACTGGCCTCACTGGTGGCCGTATCAGCGCTGCTGCGGGCACTCGCCATGAGCGCGGCGAGGGTCATGCCGCCCGCCAGCACCGCCCGACGACGGGACAGGGCGCGCAGGGAGCGGTTCTCGGCGGCCACAGCTCAGCCTTTGTCCGTGAAGAAGTCCGCGCGGGGCGTCATGGTCTCGTCGTAGACCGGCTCCTCCAGATCGACCCGGTACTTGGCCGTGTCGGCGGCCAGGATCCCGAACTTGCCGATCGTCTCGCGCATCTCCTTGTACCAGCGGGTCTGGAAGTGGGCGGCGAGGGCTTCTTCGCTCTCCCAGCGCTCGAAGACGCGCAGGCGCCCAGGGGTCAGTGGCTCCGGACACCAGTCATAGTCCAGGCAACCGGGCTCCGTGAGCGCCCCTTCGATCAACGGCTTGCCGGCGGCCAGCGCGGCCTCGAGGTTTTCCGGCGGCAGATCGACGGTGCCGGAGATGATGATGCGGGTGGCCATGGGCGCTCCTTCGGGCTTTGAGACAGCCTGCCTCAATATTGTATTTTGTTGCAATATTGACGCGTTGACGGCGGCTGCGTGGGATAATCGCAGACGTAAAGAGAGGGAGACAAGCACGTTGGACATGACCTTTGACGCCCAGGACGAAGCATTTCGGGCCGAGGTGCGGCAGTTTCTGGACGAGAAGCTGACCGCCGATATGCGGCGCGCCGCGGAGCGCACCACCACGGTCTTTGCCGATAAGGAACTCGCCATGCGCTGGCAGGCGATCCTGGTCGAGAAGGGCTGGGCAGTGCCCGCCTGGCCCGTCGAGCACGGGGGCACCGGCTGGACCCCGAATCAGAAGTACATCTTTGGCGAAGAGCTGTCCCGGGCGCACGCGCCCGGCCTCATCCCGCTGGGACTGCGCATGCTCGCACCGGTGCTGTTCAAGTACGGCACCCAGGAGCAGAAGGACTACTACCTGCCGCGCATGCTTTCCGGCGAGCACTACTGGTGTCAGGGCTATTCGGAGCCCGGCTCCGGCAGCGACCTGTCGAGCCTGAAAACGGCAGCCGTGCCCGATGGGGATGACTACATCGTCAACGGCACCAAGATCTGGACCACGCACGCGCAGTTCGCCGATCATATTTTCTGCCTGGTGCGCACCCGCAGCGATGGCAAGCCGCAGGCGGGCATTACCTTCCTGCTGATTCCCATGGATCTGCCGGGCATCACCGTCAAGCCGATCATTACCATCGCCGGCGATCACGAAGTGAACCAGGTGTTCTTCGATGACGTGCGCGTGCCCCAGGCCAACCGCGTTGGCCCGGAACATCAGGGCTGGACCGTGGCCAAGTACCTGCTCGAGTTCGAGCGCGGCGGCGGTGGCGCGACCCCGCGGCTGTTCGAGTCCCTGCGCGAAGTGCGCACCATCGCCGCGCAGGAACGCGATGGCGACGTGCCTCTGACCAACGACCCGGGGTTCTCGAGTCGCATTAACGAGATCGAGATTCGTGTGCGCGCACTGCAGTTCGCAGAGCTGGTCACCCTCGACAAACTTTCCCGCGGGGAGTCCCCCGGGGCGGGCTCTTCTCTTGCGAAGAACACGAACGTGGAGCTTGAGCAGGAACTGAACACGCTTCGGCTCGAGGCCATCCACCACTACGGCCTGCCGCACGCCAACTTCATTTCGCTCAATGGCTACAACGAGGAGTGGCCGGGACCGGAATACGCAGAAACGGTGACCGCCAGCTACATCAACTCCCGGGCGGCCTCCATCTTTGGCGGCGCGCGGGAAGTGCAGAAGAACATCGTCGCGAAGGCGGTGCTGGGACTCTAGGGGCTCGCGGCTGCGGACGACTCGGCCAGGAGCGCGTCGATCGCGCGCGTGAGCGCTTTCGGCTCTACCCAGACCTGACGGAGCCGGATCACCCCGGCTCGGTCCACAAGAAATGCGGCGGAAGGCGCTCGCCCGTAGGCGCGCCAGGCGTCGTTGCCCATGTCATCTACAAGGAATCGCGCGTTGGAGTGCATTTGCGTGCGAGCAATGGTTGCCTGCTCAACCCGTGCCGGCAACGACTCCGGTTGTCGGTTGCGTACGCGCGTTAACCGATTATGCCAGGGCACCCACTCCCGATCTGCGTAGGGGCTGATGCTGCCAACGGGATGCGCCTCTGTGGTGTAGAGCACCACGAAATCCACGTCGCCTTTGTAGCGCTCGCGCATCGGCTGCATATCGAAGCGCCGGTAGCGGAACACCGGACAGGTGTAGCTGCCGAGCTGGATGACCACGGGCCGCGCGCCGAACAGGCTGTGTAGCGCGACCGGGTTGCCCTCCAGATCGGTGACTGTGACCGATGGCGCGACATCGCCCACGTCGGGTGCTTCCTGCGCGAAGTGGGCGAGGGTCGGTCCGGGCTCGGTAGGAAACAGAGCACTGCAGCCTGTGGTCAGGAGACACAGGACGAGCGGCAAAAGGGCGAATCGGCGCATGGGGACTCTGACCGGGTTCGGAAGGGCCGGTTCCCGCGCCCCCGGTCATTTGCTGGTCGGCAGCCCCCGGCGGCTGGTTCAGATCGGGCTGCCCGGCGGCAGGGCGGGCACGCTGCTGCGACGAGTAAACACGCCGTCCCGGCTGGCACGTTCGATCATGTGGGCCAACTGGGCACGCTCCGGCTCGCGCGCCCGGCGCAGGGTTTTTGCCAGCCCTGCAAGACGCTGCGCGGCGAGTGCCGCGCTGGCGGAGTCGTGTCCACCGCCGTAGGCGATAACCAGCAGATGCTCGACGGCCAGGGTCTCGATGCGACCGTGGATCGCTCCCGCCAGCCCCGCAGGGCGGCGGGCGAGCACCGTGCGATCCAGCAGCGACTCCAGTACGGCGTCGACCGCCGGCAGCGCGGTATCTCGGGCGTGCTGCTGCTGCAGGCGCGCCAGCCGCGCCGGGTGGAGCAACAGTGCCAGGATGTGTTCTGCGGCCGCCTCAGCGGCGGTCACCGGATCGAAGAGGGGCGCCACCAGAGTGGGGGTGTTTTCCCGATCCAGCGCATAGCCGTAGGCCTTGGGCAGCGTGAGCTGTAGCAGTGGTTCCGGCGGCGTCAGCCGCTCGGCATCGATCGCAAGAAGCAACGCGCTTAACGCCTGGTTCTGCACAGTCGCGGCCACGGGGGTCGACGCGGCCGGCGCGCCATCACCTTTCACCGCATAGCGATAGCGCAGCCCGCCGATCAGCTTGGCCACGGCCTCGCTCTGGTAGCGGTGCAGGTAGTAGATGGGCACCAGAAGATCCGATAGCTCGGAGTACGGCGTGCCCGTGCGCAGGCTGTCCGCGCCCAACCGCTCGAGCGCCACCGCGCGCACGGCGAGGGTGTCTGCCAGTGCCGCAACGGGGTCGGCGCCGGAGTCCCACAGGTGCGCAGTCGGGTGCGCGCTGCCGGCCGGGCGCGCATCCGGATCGCTTAAGTACGCCAGACCTTCGGTCTGTACGCGCTGCAGCTGCGCCGCGAGAAACTCGGTTTCGTTTTCCGCAATCCCGTAGCCGTAGCGGATCGCCTGCTTGTCCCAGGTCCCGATGCCCACCGCGTAGGCATCGCTTAAATCCACGCCACCGTCGCGCAGCTTCAGGAGCGGGTGCGGATAGTCCATCACCGAGCGCCGCCCCTGCGTGCTGGCCGCGAAGTTGTGCGCCAGTCCCAGGGTATGTCCGATCTCGTGCGCGGCGAGCTGGCGGATCCGGGCCAGAGCCATCTCCCGAACCGCCGCGCCCGCCTGCGTTTCGTCGAGGCCAGCTTTGTAGGGGGACAACAGCCCCTGCGCGATGAGCACGTCCTGGCGTACGCGCAGCGAGCCGAGGGTGACTTTGCCCTTGATGATCTCGCCGGTGCGCGGATCGATGACCGACAGCCCGTAACTCCAGCCCCGGGTGCGTCGGTGCACCCACTGGATGACGTTGTAACGGACGTCCATGGGATCGGCGTCTGCCGGCAGCAGCTCAATGGCAAAGCCATTCGGGTGCCCGGCGGCGGCGAAGGCGTCCGCCCACCACCGCGCGCCGTCGAGCAGGGCGCTGCGAATCGGCTCCGGCACACCGGGGTCCAGGTAATAGGTGATGCGACCACCGGCCGGCAGGCGGTGCCGGCGAATGAATCGCTGGGTGATATCCGCATCGATGGGCGCGGAGTAGTCGGCGTAGCTGAAGGCAAAGTAGCCGCTCATCGGGTGGAAGGCACGCGGTTCAAAGCCGGGTTCCGGCAGCGCGATCAGCGAGTGGTGCAGGTGGACGCTGAACGCCGCCTGGTCCGGCGCAACGGATGCCAGAGCGTCGCCCGTGACCGCCCCGGTGAACGTGACCGTGCCTTCGAGCTCCGTGTTGCGTGGAAAGGTTCGCGTGCGCGGCAGGTAGGGTGCAGAGCGTGTGCGCTCCACTTTGAAGCTGCCCTGTTCCAGGGTTTTGAGCTGCTCCGCGATCCCGAGGCTGTCGGCCAGCAGAAAGTCGGTGTAGTCGATCAGGTAGTGGCGCTCGCTCGCAGCCTTCACCGTGAAGCCCCAGAGCACGGACTCGGCGAAGGCTTCCTGCACGGCCTGGCGCTCGGCGGGGCGATCCGCAGTCGCTCGATAGCGGGTGTTCCGCTCGATGAGCAGCACCTGGTTGCCGACCCGTCGGAAGGTCACCAGCCTGGTGCGATCCGGCAGTCCCCGGTCCAGCCCCAGATCATTCGAGCCCACGCCCCGGGCGAGCCAGAGCTGGAGCAGGAACTCGCCACGGTCTGCGGGCACGTTCAGCAGCACGCGGCCATCACTCGTCCGGACCAGATCAAAGAAGCCCGTACTGTGCTCGCCACTCGCCAGCAGCTCGCGGTGGCTGGGCGCCGGGTCCGCGGCCTGCTTGGCGGCCTCCTCAGCGGCGTAGAGGGGGCTGACCGCCAGCAGGAGGAGGGTGCAGCAGAGGGCTCGAATCATGGACAGCTCCGGTGGTTGCCGCGGCGAGGGCGCGCGGATGGGCGTATACTTGCGCGCTTTCGGCCGGGCGACCAGCGCCGGTCTCATCCAATTTCGGACCAATTTCAGAAGTACTCGAGGACACTATGGCGGAACGCGTCAACAGAGCCGGGCTGCAGGTTGCAGCGGAGCTGGCAGAACTCATCGAAGCGCAGATCCTGCCCGGTACCGGCGTCGGCACCGACGATTTCTGGAGCAGTCTCGCGGCCCTCTTTGCGGACCTGATGCCGAAGAACAAGGCCCTGCTGGCGCGCCGGGACGAGCTTCAGGTTCAGATCGATGCCTGGCACGGCGAGCGCGCCGGCAAGGGAATCGATGCGGATACGTATCATGCCTTTCTGACCGAGATCGGCTATCTGGTCCCGGAGCCCCCCGCCTTCAAGATCAGCACCAGCAATGTGGACGCAGAGATCGCGAGCATCGCCGGTCCGCAGCTCGTGGTGCCGGTCATGAACGCGCGCTATGCCCTGAATGCCGCGAACGCGCGCTGGGGCTCTCTGTACGACGCTTTCTACGGCACGGACATCCTGCCTGAGACACCGGGCAAGGAGAAAGGCACCAGCTATAACCCTGCCCGCGGTGAACTGGTCGTGGCGGAAGCCGCCAAGGTGCTCGATGGCGTAACCCCGCTCGCGAGCGGCAGCCACGCTGACGCGACCGGCTACCTGCTGGGCGACGGCGCAACGCCGGAGCTACGCGTGCTGCTGGCCGATGGCGGCAACACAGGGCTTGCGGATCCGGCGCAGTTCGTCGGCTACCTGGAAGCGGATAACGAGCTGACCAACGTGCTGCTGCGGCACAACGGCCTGCACCTGGATATCCAGATCGACCGCAGCCATCCCGTCGGTAGTGCCCATGCGGCTGGCGTGAAGGACGTGCTCATGGAGTCCGCGGTCACCACCATTCAGGATTGCGAGGACTCCGTCGCCGCGGTGGACGCGGAAGACAAGTGCGTGGTCTACGGCAACTGGCTCGGCCTCATGAAGGGCGACCTGGAAGAGTCCATGGAGAAGGGCGGCAAGACCATCGTCCGCCGCCTGAACCCGGATCGCACCTACAAAGCGCTGGACGGCAGCGAGCTGACCCTCCATGGCCGCAGCGTCATGCTCGTGCGCAACGTTGGTCATCTGATGACGAACGATGCGATCCTCACCGCCGACGGCGAGGAAGTGCCGGAAGGCATCATGGACGCGGCGGTCACATCCCTCGCTGCCATGCACGACCTGCAGGGCAACGGGCTGCTGAAAAACTCCCGCGCCGGCAGCGTCTACATCGTCAAGCCGAAGATGCACGGCCCGGAGGAGGTCGCCTTTACCGTCGAGCTGTTCGGCCGTGTCGAAGCCATGCTCGGCCTGCCGGCCAATACGCTCAAGGTCGGCATCATGGACGAGGAGCGCCGGACCACCGTCAACCTGGGCGCCTGCATCTATGAAGCGCGCGAGCGCGTGGTGTTCATCAACACCGGGTTCCTCGACCGCACCGGTGATGAGATTCACACCAGCATGCTGGCCGGGCCCGTGCTGCCGAAGGAAGAGATCAAGGCACAGCCCTGGATCACCGCCTACGAGGCGGCCAACGTCGACTGGGGCCTGGCAAGCGGCTTCCGCGGGGTTGCGCAGATCGGCAAGGGCATGTGGCCGAAGCCTGACGAGATGAAAGACATGCTCGCAACCAAGGCTGGGCATCCGGAAGCGGGCGCCAACACCGCCTGGGTCCCGTCGCCCACGGCGGCCACGCTGCATGCGTTGCACTATCACCAGGTCTCCGTTGCCTCGCGGCAGGAAGCGCTCGAAAGCCGTCAACGCGCGGCGCTGAGCGATATCCTCACGGTGCCGCTGCTCGGCGGCCGCAACCTGTCGAGCGATGAGGTGCAGCGCGAGCTCGATAACAACGCCCAGGGCATCCTCGGCTATGTGGTGCGGTGGATCGATCAGGGCGTCGGCTGCTCCAAGGTGCCGGACATCAACGATGTCGGCCTGATGGAAGACCGCGCGACGCTGCGGATCTCCAGCCAGCACATCGCCAACTGGCTTAAGCACGGGATCGTGTCAGCGGACCAGGTGCGCGAGGCCATGGAGCGTATGGCGGCGGTGGTCGATGGCCAGAACGCGGGCGATGCGGCCTATCGCAACATGGCGCCTGACTTTGCGGACAGTGTTGCCTTCCAGGCGGCCTGCGATCTGGTGTTCAAGGGCACGGAGCAGCCGAACGGCTACACGGAGCCGGTGCTGCACGCACGGCGGCGCGAAGCCAAGGCGAAGTTCGGAGCCTAGCGCGGGTCATGGGACGCGTTGCGGTCATCGGCTCGACCAACATCGATCTGGTGGCCTACGCGCAGCGCGCGCCCCGGGGTGGAGAGACCCTGCCCGCCGACGACTTTGCCATGCACTGCGGCGGCAAGGGCGCCAATCAGGCGGTGGCCGCCGCCAAGCTGGGCGCTGACGTGCTCATGGTGTCGCGCGTGGGTGACGACACCTTTGCGGATACCAGCCTTGCAAACTTCGAACGCTACGGTGTCGACACAACGCAGGTGCGCAAGGTCAGCGGTGTGCCGAGCGGCATCGCGCAGATCATCGTGGAAGCCTCCGGTGAAAACCGCATCCTGATTGTGGCCGGTGCCAACGCAGAACTGCATCCGGCGGATCTGGACGCGCTGCGGGATGAGCTTGCGCAGTGTCAGCTCATCGTGCTGCAGCTCGAAGTGCCGCTGCCGACCATCTACCGCGCGATCGAGATTGGCGAAGCCGTCGGCGTGCCGGTGCTCCTGAATCCAGCGCCCGCGAGCCCCGAGCTTGAGCTCAACTACGCCTGTCGCTGTGAGTTCGTGGTTCCGAATGAAACCGAGCTCGAGCTGTTGACGGGTCTACCCGTGGGTAATCGTGAGCAGATCGAAGCGGCGGCGCGCTCGC
This sequence comes from Pseudomonadota bacterium, assembly GCA_038749065.1. GTDB lineage: Bacteria > Pseudomonadota > Gammaproteobacteria > Pseudomonadales > Azotimanducaceae > CALHVX01. Next base: position 8,541 of record JBCDIK010000124.1, read on the forward strand.
TGCTGGAGCGCGGCCTGAAGCAGGTGATCGTGACCATGGGCAGCGCCGGTGCGCTTCATCTGGATGCGTCGGGCGCGACGCTCGTGCCGGCGCCTGCCGTGTCCGTGGTGGACACCACCGGGGCCGGCGATGCCTTTGTCGGCTGCTTCGCGGCGCAGTTTACGGCCGGCCAGGCGGTCGAGGACGCCATCGCCGCGGCGGTGCGCTACGCGGCTCACAGCGTGACCGCCCAGGGCACCCACGCGGCGTACGCGGACGGGGCTGCCTTTGCTGCCTGGGCGCCCTGAGGCCAACCACAGCGGCTCACACAAGGGCAACATACTGAACATATTTCCGTGTTAGGGTCGGGCCTTTCCGGGGATACGGTGTGTCCATGTTTGGCGGTTCCACAGGGAAGTTCATCGCGACGCTGGTGCTGGTTTTAGCCTATGCGCCGCTGGTGCACGCGCGGTGGTCGATTGAGCTGCACACCGAACGGGTCAACGCGCCGCGGGATACAGGCACCGTGCCCGATGCCAGCGTTTCCTTACCGGTTCTGAGTGATGATGGGCGCTTCGCCCTGTTCTCCTCAGCAGCTTTTGATCTCGGCCCCGAGATCTCTGTTGGCAGATCGTTTCGCCTGTATCTGCTGGATCGCGCGACGGGAACGCTGACCAATCTGGAACGCAACCGAACGCCGTTCTTCGAACTGGGCCCGACAGTTGCGATCGCGGGCGACGCCAGCCTGGTTGCGTTCAGCGACGGTGGAGCAGGTCTTGCCGAACGAGTGTATCTGCAGGATCCGCGGACCGGCGACATCCGGGAGTTGGCCCCGGATGCCAACAACATCCTGACCAATCCCGGGCTTAGCCGCACGGGTCGCTTTGTGGCGTTTGCCTCGAATGCGACCAACCTGGTGGCACGCGATCCCAACGGCGGAACGCGCGATGTGTTCGTCGCGGACCTGCAATTGGGAACGATCGAACTCATCACGCTGGCAGGAAACGGGCGCAGCGACTTGCCTCAACTTCGTGGCAATGGCCGGTTTGTGCTGTTCCGGTCTGAGGCTTCGAACCTCGTCCCGGGTGATGACAACAGTCTCGCTGATTGGTTTGTGCATGACCGCAATAGCGGGGTCACGCAGCGGCTGCCCTTCGAACCCGGACCAGGCCTACGGTTCCGGAACAGCGTCGATCTGTCTGACGATGGGAGCTTCGCGGTTGCGACGCCGTCTGCTGACGTGGTGCTTTACGACCGCCAGACCGAGGCCTTCACCACCGTAACTGCGGGCGGGGATGGTCCGAGCTTCACACCGCGCATCAGCCGCGACGGCGGCACGGTCGTTTTTTCCAGCCGGGCGAACAATCTGACGCCTGATGATCTCGATCCGCGTGCCAACATTTTCTCCTACGACAGAGCCAGTCGACGACTGACACTGGTCGAGACCGAGCCAGCGCTTGAGGACCGACTCAGTCTGGTCGCGAGTGGCGATGCCCGAACCGTTGTCTTTTCGAGACTGGAGCGACCTCTCCAACCTTCTCCCGGGCTTTTCTCGGAAGTGCCCTACCTAGTGGGCGTGCCAGACGGAGCGACAACGCAGATGGCGCCCCGAAACCCCGATCTGCGCTTCGTCTGGGGTGGCAACGGCGGTAGTTCGTTTCCTTCTTTAAGTGATGACGGCGGTGTTCTGGGGTTTCTCTCTGGCGCCAACAACCTGGCGCTGGATCCGGTGCGTGGTGGCCAGCGCGCTGTGGCGTTTCTTTCAGATCTGGCCGCAGGCGTGAGCGTCAGGAGTGGTGATGAGGAGGGGTTTTCCTCTGCGCCACGGCTCAGCGCCAATGGCGCCTTGCTGACCTTCAGTGCGTTTTCCCGTACTGCGAGCGGCGACCGCACGCCAAAGCAGGTCTATACCATCGATGCGACAGGCACGATCGAGGCCGTGACTAACAGTGCAGACGGCGACAGCTCTGGCCCGTGTATCAGCGGGGACGGCCGCTACGTCGCCTTTGTGTCTCGAGCCGATGACCTTGTGCCAACTGGCGGAGATCCTCTGCTTGAGGATTACTTTGTGGCGGATCGCATCGCCGGAACCGTTCGCCGTATCACACGTACCCTTCAGGGCGTACGTGCGGAACGCCCTGCACCGTTGAGCGACCCGGCGTGCGACCTCGACGCCGCGGGCCGTTGGCTGCTCTTCGCCTCGAGCAGCGACGAGTTAAACGCACCGGGTACGGCGAACACTTTTCAAATCTATGCGGCGGATCTTGACGGTGACGAGGTCAGGATCCTGACCCCTGCCGGCGATGCGCACAGCCTGAGCCCCGTGGTGAGCGGCGATGGTCGCTGGGTGTTCTTTCGCTCGCAAGCCACCAATCTCACTGCCGATCGCGCCGAAGGGGCGTACGGTATCTTTGCCTATGACCTGCAAGCTGGCGCGCTTGCGCGACTGCCGTTGCCGCCCATGGCTTGGGCGGGCGCGCCTGACACGACCCCGGACGGTCGCTTCCTGGTGTTGCCAGCGACCTTCGGCAGTGCGACAGACCTGACCGACAGCCGGCCGGGGCTCGCGAACATCTATCGCTATGACCGTCAGACCGGTGCGCTCGAGCAGATCACCGATGGCGACTTTCCCAGCACACAGGCGAGTATCAATGCCGCCGGCGATCGTGTGGCCTTTGCGTCCAGTGCCCTGAATCTGGTCCCAAAATGCACGTTCAACCTGGATATTCTGATTGCCCAGCGCGCGCCTGCACCTGCAAACCGCCCACCCGTGGCGGAGCCGCAGTCCCTGTCCACCGCGGCGGGGACACCCCTCACCATCACTCTTCAGGGCGCCGATCCGGACGGTGATCCGCTGCAGTACCGCATCTTGACCGATCCGGAATCGGGCCTGCTCGATGCCGATGGCGCACCGGTCGTGGTCTACACCCCCCAGCCTGGTTTCAGCGGGCGCGACCGGTTCACCTTCGGCGTGAGCGATGGGCCAGCCGAAGCGGTCGCGACGGTGACCATCGCCGTCGGCGAGGTATCTTCGCTGGCGTGCTTCGAGCCTGTGCTGCAGGGCGATGATCGGGGTACGTTCCTGTGGTCCGAGTGTGATGGCAGCGGCCGCTGGCACCTGCAGGTTCGCGGCGGTGGCACGCGCTCGCCCCTCGTCTATGAAGGCGCGCTCACCGGCAACCTCAGCGCCGTCAATGGTGTTTCTCTGGAAGGCCCGGACCGGTTGCTCACCGCGGCAGACGAGCTCGGCACCATCGTCAG
>JBCDIK010000125.1:0-11679 GCA_038749065.1 Pseudomonadota bacterium
AGCTGCTCGTATGGGATCTGACCTTCAATGGCGAGACCGGCGTTGAGCTGGGCGGCGGCAACATCGGCTGGGCCGCGGGCATTCAGGCTCGGAATGAAAAGTTCGAGCGGGATCCCGACGACATCAACAACCTCGATATCAATCCCTGCCCCTTTACGTCGCAGGAGTCGATCAATCGAGGCTTCACCGCAGATCTGAACTGCCAGTCTCAGACCGGTCTGTTCGCGTTCCTGTCCGGTAGCTCGCCGACGTCGACCGAGCGCACCGTGTACGGCGGATTCATTGAGTTGGCACTGCCGATCAGCGATACCTTCGATGCGCAGCTGGCAGTGCGCTACGAGGACTACGGTGGCAACGTGGGTGACACCATCGATCCCAAGCTGGCGCTGCGCTGGCAGGCAACCGACTCCCTGGCGTTCCGCGCTTCGGTTTCCTCCACATTCCGTGGTCCGCCGCAGCCCTTCCTGGACGATCGCACGACCTCGCTGCAGTTCATCGCGCCGGTCGTTGCGTTTAAGGCGGTCGATACGGTGGGTAACCCGGATCTAGATCCGGAGACTGCTGTGACCACCAACTTCGGTGTGATTTTCGACACGGACCGTTTCTACGGATCGATCGACTTCTGGCAGTTTGATTTCTCCGATCCGTTCCAGATCGAGAACTTCAACGCCATCCTTTCCTCGTTCGGTGCCAACGGCTGTACGCCAGGCGGAACGGGTGTCGGCACCACCGTGTGTAATCAGTTGGGTTCCTCGCTGGTCTTCCAGCAGGGCTCTGCCGGCAACCTGACCGACATCGAACGTCTAGAGGTCAGCTACATCAACGGTACCGACATCACCACGAACGGGATCGACTGGCTGGCGGAGTACGACTTCGACCTGGCCGGCGGCACGCTGACGGTGGGTACCCAGGGCACGCATACGCTGGAATACGACGTCGATGACTTCGAGAGCATCGACGGTGTGTTCCTGCTGTCGGGCGGCGATTTCGCTGGCAACCTGAACGACAATAACAATGCTCTGACCCCGGTCATCGACCTGCAGGCGAGTGTCTTCGCGAAGGTAGCCATTGGTAACCATCGCGCGCAGATCATTGGCCGCTACTGGGGTGAGTACGACGATCCAGGTGCGATCCCCGCGTTGCAGGAGATCGACGATATGTTCACCGTTGATCTGAACTACAACATCTCGCTTATGGAAGATCAGCTGACGCTGAACTTCTCTGTGTTCAATCTGCTTGATGAAGATCCGCCTGCCACCCAGACGGACCTGAACTACGATCCCTATACCCACAGTGCCTTTGGTCGCATGATCAAGGCCGGGCTGACCTACCGCTTTGGCGGCAGCCAGTAAGGGTCTGACTGAGACAGATTGCAGTCATTGAAAAGGCGCCATTCGGCGCCTTTTCTTTATCCACCTTTTCCATATGTACGGAGGTCATCGGAAAGGTAAACACACATCATAGAGGGGAGTTCTATGTTGACGTCACTACGGCCCATGCGGCTGTTCACACTCGCGTGCCTGGCAGCTTTGCTGTCAGCGCCGCCCAGCTACGCCGGCGACGGCGAGATCGAAGAGATTCTCGTCACCGGTTCCTTCATCAAGCGAACGGATCAGGCGGATGCGGTTTCGCCCATCACCAATATCGATCGTTCGTCTATCGATGACAGCGGCATTCTCACCAGTCAGGAAATTTTCCGCTGGCTGCCCAGTAACACGGGCTCTGAGAACCAGGCCGATTCTCTGACCCAGGGCGGTACGACCGGCACGGCCAACGTCAATCTTCGGGGGCTGGGTCTGGGCTCGACGCTGATTCTGGTCAATGGCCGGCGTCAGACGGTGGCCTCGCAGGTCGCGAACGGCGGCGACACCTTCGTCGACATCAATTCCCTCATGCCCTTCATCATGGTCGAGAACATTGAAGTGCTGAAGGACGGCGCGGCGGCGCTGTATGGCTCTGACGCGGTTGCCGGTGTGGTGAACTACAAGACCCGGTCCGATTTCGAAGGCTTCGAGCTGCGGGCGAACTATCAGGCGACCTCGCAGAGCGACAGCCATGAGGATCGGGACATCTCTGCGCTGTTCGGCGCCGGCACCGATCGCACCCATGTGTCGGTGGCGCTGCAGTACTTCGAGCGCGACGAGTTGCCGATCACCGAGCGGGACAACCTGCCGCGCAAGACCGAGTCTGGCTTCGGGAATCCCGGTTCCTACGTGCTTCTCGGGCCGTCGCCGACGTTCCCGGATGCGCCCTTTGGCGGTGGCACTCAGGTCGCAGATCCGAACTGCGAAGACGGGACGGGCTCCCGGTTGCAGGTGGACTCGCCGACCCGCTCAACCTGTCGATTCGACTTCGGTCCCAGCTTTACGCTGGTGCCGGACGAGAAGCGTCTGGCGGCATACGCCGTGGCGAACTTCGACGTGAATGAAAACCACACGCTGTTCTCCGAGTTCGGCTATGCCAAGAACGAGGCGCTGGCGGGCTTCTCGCCGTCGTTCCCGGCGTTCAACTTCCCGGTGATTTCGCCCACGCATCCGGGCAACCCCTTCGGCGTGCCCGCGGTTGCTGTCTATCGCCCGCTGGGCGATGGGACCGGTGAGCCCGGTGGATCGCGCGTCGAGAATACTGTGGTCAGCGAGACGGTGCGTTTCGTGTTCGGGGCCAACGGCGAATTCGGCGGCAGCGGCTGGGGCTATGACTTTGCCTACACCTTCTCCGAGAACGAAACGCTCGTGACCGGTAACGACCAGGTGTCCTCACGGCTGAATCTCGCGCTGGCAGGCTTGGGCGGCACCGGCTGTAACGTGCTGGCCAACACGCCGGGACAGAATGGCTGCCTGTACTTCAACCCCTTCGGCAACTCGTTGACGGCGCAGCCCGGTGATCCGACCTTCAACACGCCGGAAGTGCTCGCCTTCATCAACTCGAACAACCCCACGGCCACGGAAGTGGATCTGGTGACCTGGGACCTGGTGTTCTCCGGGAACCTCTTCGAGATGCCCGGAGGCACGGCGGGACTCGCCTTCGGCGCCCAGCGCCGGGAAGAGAAGCGCGTCACCGACCGCTCTGAAGATGCCGAGCGCGAGGACCTTGCCTTCCTGGTCGGTGGCCCGGACGTGCGTGGGGAGTCGGAAGTGGATGCGTTCTTCGCAGAACTGTTCCTGCCGTTCTTTGCCAGCGGCGAGTCCTCGCTTGAGGCTCAGGTGGCGATTCGCTACGAAGACTACGACAGTGGCTTCGACTCCACGGACCCGAAGATCGGCCTGCTCTATCGCTACGGCGATCGCTTTTCGGCCCGCTTTACCTGGGGCACGGCGTTCCGGGCACCAACGTTGTTCCAGCAGAACAACGAGGTGACCTCCTTGAACGCATCGTTCGATCCGCTCACCGGGAGTCTCGTGTTCATCGGCAACACGGCTTCGCCGAACCCTGATCTGCTGCCGGAAGATGCGGAGACCTTCAACATTGGCGCGACCTGGTCGCCGATCGACAATCTGCAGTTCAGCCTCGACTACTACAACGTGCAGTACGACGATCGGCTGGTGCAGGAGTCCGGACAGGATCTGCTGATCGCAGAGAGCGTCGCGCTCGGCGGTGCCGGCTGCACGCCCGCGACGATCACCGAGCCGCAGTGTGTGGCCGTCCGTAATCCGAATATTCTACGTAACCCGAACAGCGGCGCGCCGACGCGCATCTTCGTCAACCGCTTCAATGCAGCGTCGGCGGAGACCGATGGCTTCGACTTTGAGGCGCGCTGGAACTTCGATACGGACTTCGGCACCTTCGGGATCACCAATAACACCACCTACGTTGCGAGCTTCGAAGTGCAGCAGGTCGAAGGCGGCCCGACGGTCGATGGCGCCGGTTTCCGGAACGAGTCGAACATCCTGGCCCGGTCGATTCCGGAGATCCGCTCAAACACCGTGTTCTCCTGGTCGAACAACTCCAATCAGCTCGCCAACGTCATCGTTCGCTATATCGACGAGTATGAGGAGGACGCTGGCGGCAGCATTGATGACTGGACGGTCGTTGATCTGCAGTACAACTACACCTTCACGGTGTTCGGCGATAACGAAGCCACACTCACCGTCGGTGCGCTGAACGTGTTCGATGAGGATCCGCCGGAAGTGGCCGGCAACCTCAACGAGTTCGGCTACGACACCAAGGTCCACGATCCGCGCGGTCGCATGTGGTACCTGCGGGCGGTGTACAACATCCCTTAAGGGATACCGGGGCACGCGGGTGCAAGCGGCGGGGCGGCAGATTAGTATGAACGCCTCCTGTCGCAACCCGCAGGCCCCATGTCGATTACCGTAGCCAGCCCCCGCGGTGGTGCCGATTCCGTCACCATCGAGACCTTAAGCCCCGCCTCGATCGAGCTGCTGGCGCGGACTCTGCGTTCCGAGCAGGACCGATGGGCCAACTTCGAGCCACAGCGCCGCAGTGAAGTGCTTCTTGCGTTCCGGGCGGCCATGGAAGCTCGCCAGGGCGTGCTGACACGGGCGCTCGCGGCTGACACGGGTCGCTCGCTGCTGGCCGGTGTCGAGGTGGCTGGTGCCATGAACCGTCTAAGCTACTGGGCACAGCGGGCCCCGGCGCTGCTGGATCGCGATTCCACGGGTGTGTCTGAGACTGCGCCCTCCGTCCGCTACGAGCATCAGTGGCTGCCGTACCCGCTGGTTGGCGTGGTCAGCCCCTGGAACTTCCCTCTGCTCCTGACCCTGACCGATGCGATCCCGGCACTGGCGGCCGGTTGCGCGGTGCTGGCCAAGCCCAGCGAGATCACCCCGCGCTTCATCGAGCCGCTCATGGATTGCGTGGCCGCGGTACCGGATCTGGCGTCGGTGTTCATGGTCATTCCCGGCGCTGGAGACGTCGGCGCTGCTGTGCTCGACCAGGTGGACGCGGTCTGTTTTACGGGCAGTGTTGAGACCGGCCGCAAGGTCGGACGGGCTGCCGGCGAACGGCTGATTCCGGCTTTTCTGGAGCTCGGCGGCAAGGATCCCATGATTATTCTCCCGGGCACTGATCTTGAGCTGGCGACCCGTGCCGCCCTGCGGTCGGCCGTGATCAGCACGGGGCAGGCCTGTCAGTCCATCGAGCGCTTCTACGTGCACGAGGACCTGTTTGACGCTTTCGTCGAGCGCCTTGTGGCCAGCGCCCGGGCGGTCACAACCAACATGGAAGACATCAGTCGTGGGCAGCTGGGCCCCTTCATTGATCGACGCCAGGCCGACAAAGTCGAGGCGCAGATCAAGGACGCGGTGGCCGCGGGCGCCACGCTGCACTGCGGCGGGATACAGCGTCAGGATGGCGGCGCCTGGTGTCTACCTGCGGTGCTGACCGACGTGCATCATGGCATGGCGCTCTACCAGGAAGAGACCTTTGGTCCGGTGTTGCCCGTGATGCCCTTTGAGAGCATCGGTCAGGCCGTCGGTCTTGCCAACGACACCCACTTCGGGCTCTCCGCCGCCGTGATCGGTCCTGATGAGGCGCAGGCTATGGATGTCGCTCGCCGCATCGATGCCGGGGCGGTCAGCGTCAACGATGGTGGCCTGACGACCCTGGTCTCCGACGTCGAAAAAGAATCCTTTGGCGCCAGCGGCGTGGGCCGCTCGCGCATGGGCGCCAGCGGTCTGCATCGCTTTCTGCGGACCAAGGCGATCCTCATCCAGCAGGACCCGCCGGCATCGATCGATCAGTTTCAGGAAGTCCCGCTGCCCTAGGGCTGCGCCTCAATCCCGATCGTCCTTCGGGGATTCGAGCACGACCATGGTGGAGATGGCGTTGACCTGCGGCAGCGTGCCCAGCACGTCCGTGTGGAAGCGCTTGTAGGCGTGGATGTCTGCCACTTCCACACGGAGCAGATACTCGAAGGCCCCGGTGATGTTGTGGCACTCGACCACTTCCCGGGTGCCGCTCATGGCCTGCTCGAAGGCGCGCTGCGCGGCGCGGGTGTGATCGTTCAGGCCCACGGTCAGGTAGGCGAGGAACCCCCGGCCCAGGCGCGACCGATCCAGCCGCGCGTGATAGCCCTGCACGATGCCCTCGCGCTCCAGTTCCTGCACCCGGCGCAGGCAGGCCGACGGTGACAGCCCGACACGCTCGGCCAGCGCCGTGTTGCTGATGCGTGCGTCCTGGCGAAGGGTTTGCAAGATATGCTGCGTTTTTCGGTCTGAAAGATTCATTTATTGCGAATCATGGGGCTTATCAGGTCAAGAACGCAAATAGTAGCGCGCCTGAGCGATGCATTATTGCGTTCTCTCTTAACGGACCCCGACAGGAGGTCCCCGTGCCTCAGGAACTGCTGAGTCTGGCCGGCTTCGCCTTCGCCGCCTCGATCACCCCCGGGCCGAACAACCTGATGCTCATGGCATCGGGGACCAACTTCGGCTTCCGGCGCACGCTGCCGCATCTGAGTGGCGTGGCTCTAGGCTTTGCCCTGATGCTGATCCTGGTGGGGGTTGGCCTCGGAGAGCTGTTTGAGCGCTACCCGGTGGTGGCGGAAACCCTGCGGCTGGTGTGTCTGGCGTACTTGCTCTACCTGGCGTGGCGGTTGGCTCGCACCGGGTCTCGCACGTCTGAGACGGACGCAACACCGGCGGCCGACAGCGCGTCTGATCCCTCAGGCGCGTCTGTTGCGAGCGGCCGACCGCTGAGCTTTCTCCAGGCCGCCGCGTTCCAGTGGGTGAACCCGAAGGCCTGGGCCATGGGGCTGACGGCCATGAGCGTGTACTTGAGCGACAACGCGCTGGGCTCCGTGCTGCTCGTCGCGCTGGTCTTTGCGCTCGTCAATCTGCCCTGCATCAGCAGCTGGGCACTGCTCGGGGTCAACATCCGTCGCTGGTTGCACGGGCCGCGACGCCTGCGCACCTTCAACGTGACCATGGCGGTGCTGTTGGTTGCCTCGGTCTTGCCGGTCATGTTCAGCTAAGGCCACCTCTATCGCGGAGCCCACCCAGTGACCCTGCAGACGATGACCGGTGGCTGTCACTGTGGCGCGGTCCGCTTTCGCGCCCGCGTCGATCCTGACGCCCGGGTGCTCGCCTGCAACTGCTCGATCTGCTTAAGCGTTGGCTTTCTGCACGTGATTGTGCCGAGAGAGAACTTCGAGCTTCTCAGCGACTGGGAGGATCTGGCGCTCTACCAGTTCAACAGCGGGGTCGCGCGCCACTGGTTCTGCCCGACCTGCGGCGTTAAGGCGTTCTATCGCCCGCGCTCGCACCCCGATGGCATCAGCATCAATGCACGGTGCATCGACGGTATCGACCTCGATACCCTGAACATCGAGCCCTTTGATGGTCGCAACTGGGAAGCCAATGTGGCGGGCATTCGCGCCGACGGCGCGCGCTGACAGCGCGCGCTGACGGCGTCAGCCAACGCGGCTTAAGGTGCCGGGCGCAGCTGCGCGGCAATCCAGGCGTTCACCCGGGCTTCGAGCACCGGCATCGGCATCGAGCCCGCCGCGAGCACCTGGTCATGGAACGCGCTGATAGAAAAGCGCGATCCCAGGGCAACCTCGGCCTGCGCGCGCAACTCCTGAAACTTGATCATGCCGAGCTTGTAGCTGGTCGCCTGGCCGGGCCAGACCGCGTAACGCTCGATTTCCCGCGTCACCGCTGGACGCGTTTCCCCGGTGGCCTCGATCATCCAGTCGATGGCGCGCTCCCTGGACCAACGCTTGTGATGCAAACCGGTATCGACCACAAGTCGCGTTGCCCGGTAGACCTCCGCGCGCAGGCGGCCCAGATCGCCGTAGGGGTCATCGTCGTAGAGCCCCATTTCCTGCGCCAGCGCTTCCGCATAGAGCGCCCAGCCCTCGCCGAACTCGGAGAAGAACATCATGTTCCGCAGCGTTGGCATGTTCGGGATGGACTGCTTGATGCTGACCTGAAAGTGATGACCGGGGACGGCTTCGTGGTACACGAGCGACGGCAGGGTGTAGCGCGGCCAGTCCGCGGTGTCCTTGAGGTTGATCATCATGGCGCCCGGTCGGGTGCCGTCGAGCGACGGTGCCAGGTAGTAGGCCCCAGAGGCCGCGTCCTGCTCGTAGACGGGAATCCGCTTCACCTCGATGGTCGCATCCGGCAGCGTGCCAAACCACTGGGGGGCCAGAGCCAGCACGTCCGCCACGTAGCCGTTCATGGTTTCGATGATCTCCGCGCGTCCGGCTGCACTGTCCTCGATCTGCATGCCCGGCGCCCGGCTTAGGGCGCGCAACCGGTTTGCGATGCTGCCCTCGCGATACCCGAGGCGCTTGAGGATAACGTCCATCTCTTTGTGAATACGCGCGACTTCCGAAAGGCCCAGCTGGTGCACCGCTTCGGCGCTGCGGTTACCGGCGCCGTAGGCTTCGAGGGCGATCTGATAGATCTTTGCGCCTTCCGGAAGCCGCCAGATACCTGCGCCCGCGGGGCTGCGCGCCGTCAGTGCCGTGGCCGCATCGCCCAGCCGCGTATAGGCGGGGAAGACGCGCTGCTTGAGCAGAGTCTGCGCGCGCTGTTGCAGGGTCTTGCGCTGGGTTGGCTCAAGCGCGTCGACCGCGTCCAGCTTGGCGGCGAAAGCGCGGGCGATGGGGTGCTCGTCGGCTCTGTCGGTGGGAAAGCGCGCGGCGCTTGCGGCGATACCGGCGAGCGCGAAGCGCGGTGGGATCACGCCCCGGTCCGCATCTTCCTGCAAGGCAAGAACGACATCGTCCAGCGCCCGATCGATGCCCGCCAGGCGCGCGAGGAACGCCTCGGCATCGTCGCGGGTGCGGATGCGGTGCGCGGTGATGAGGGTGCGTGGTAGGTCGATGTGAGGCCCGAAGAGCTGGTCGATCACGTACGGTGGGGCGACGCCGAGCCAGGAGGGCAGGCCGGTGTTCAGGCGATTGTCGCGCACGGCCAGGTCATAGGCATTGCGCAGGATGTCCCAGGTCACAGCCGCCGTGCCGTCAAGCGCTGCCCGATCCACGCTGAGGAGTTCCGCCTGCAGCGACTCGATCAGTGCGATTTGCTGCGCCCGGCCCGCGCTGTCGAAACGGGTCAGCCGGCGGTTGTAGCCTGTACCGGCCAGCGTGTCCGCCGCGCCCAGCTGCGAGGCCCACTCCGGGGCGATGGCGAGCACCCGCGCCGCATGGTGTTCTGCAAGCTGCAGCATGCGCTCATTGGCATCGTCCGCCGGTTCTACGGGGTCCGGCGGCGCGCTGCAGCTCGACTGCGCCAGCCACTGGGCGAGCAGCAACAGCAACAGGTAAACGGTCCGGCTCATCGATGCGCTCCAACGTATTCTCGATCAGGCTTCATCCATGGCGACGATCCATGGCTCCGCTTTGCCCGCGGTCTCCCATTCCTGCCAGGCGGAGAGCGCGCGCATCGCTTCACTGTAGGCAGCGACGGCCGGGTGTTCGCTCAAGCAGTAGATCGCCAGGCGATTGACCACCGGCGCGTACATGGCGTCCACGATCCCGAACTCGCCGAACAGGAATGGCCCCCCCGAGTGCGCGAGGGCTTCGCTCCAGATGGCCTCGATGCGCGCGACATCGCGCGCCACGGCCGCTTTGGCGTCGGCGCCGAGACTGAGCGGCGCTGGCGGGCGGCGCATGTTCATGGGGCAATGCCCGCGCAGCCCCGGAAACCCCGCGTGCATCTCGCTGGCCAGGGAGCGGGCCTGGGCGCGCGCCGCGGGATCGCGCGGCCACAGGGCCCGCTGCGGAAAGCGCTCCGCCAGAAACTCCATGATCGCGAGCGACTCCCAGATGGTCTGCCCGTCCGCGATGAGCACCGGGACCTTGCCCGTGGGCGAAAACTCGAAGAAGTCGCGCATGTTGTTCGCCTCGTCGAAGGGCCGTAGCTGTGCTTCAAAGGGGATCTCATGAACGCGCATCAGCAGCCAGGGACGCAGGGACCAGGACGAGTAATTCTGGTTGGCGATGATCAGGGTCAGTGCCGTCATAGGTGGCTCCGTCTCAGTGAGGGCGTATTGCACTGGCTTATTGGTCTACTGATAAGGTCCAATTCAGATCAAGATCGATGGACCAATAGGAGATGACCTGTGGTCGATGCGCTTCGTCACTCAGCTCGCCGCCGAGCGCCTGGTTCGCAGTGGCTGGCGAGCTTTCCGCCCAGCGGCGTGGGCAGTCGCGCCAGCCAACTGGCCGAGCAATTGCGCCAGGCGCTGGCGGCAGGCGTCCTGCGTCCGGGTGATCGCCTGCCGCCCTCGCGCCAGCTCGCGGCGGAACTGGCGCTGGCCCGCGGCACGGTGGTGGCGGCGCTCGAGCAACTGACAGCGGAAGGGCTGGTAGACGCGGTGGTCGGTTCCGGCACCTTCATCGCGGCGGCTGCGGCGCTCGCCCGCAGGGAGAGCCGGATCGACCGCCATGCTGCCTGGCAGGCACCCCGGCAGGTACCGGCAGCGCCGGCGGTGGACGCGCCGCTCCTCGCCGCGCTGGACTTTCGGCCCTGCCGCCCCGGCATCGCCGACTTTCCGGTGAACCTGTGGCGCCGGGCCTTAAGCTGGGCCGCGCGCTCGCGCCCGGGCTCAGACTATGGGGATCCGCGGGGGGATGGGCTGCTGCGTGAGGCGCTCAGCGACTACCTGCGTCGGGCCCGCGGCCTGGCGCTCGCCAGTGACGACCTCATGGTCACCAACGGAGCCGTGCACGCCATGCACGTGATCGCGCAGGTCTATCTGGCCGGCGCGTCCGAGGCTGCGGGTGCCCGGCAGTCGCCGGTCGCGGTGATGGAGGATCCCGGATTTCCGCTGGCGCGCCAGCTGTTCGCCGGCGCCGGAGCCCGGATCCACGATGCGCCCGTTGACGATGAGGGCCTGCGCATCGACGCCCTGCCGGAGGCCGCGCAGGATGTGCGGCTGGTCTACGTGACTGCGGCGAACCAGTTTCCAACCGGCGTGCGCCTGTCTCTGTCCCGTCGCCAGGCGCTCATCGCCTGGGCGCGCCAGGCCGGGGCGCTCATTGTCGAGGACGACTACGACGGCGAGTTCCGCTACGACGTCGAGCCACTGCCTCCACTGGCGGCTGTGGGCGCCGGGCAGGTGGCCTATTGCGGGTCCTTTTCCAAGACGCTGTTCCCCGATCTGCGCCTCGGATTCGTCGCCGCGCACGAGCAGCAGATCGAGCTGCTGGCGCGCTATCGCATCCGCACCGATTACACCGGCAACCGGATCGCGCAGCGGGCGCTGGCCTGGTTCATCGCCGAAGGGCACTACGAGCGTCACATCCATCGGATGCGACGGCGCTATAGCGCCAAGCGGCAGCTCGTGGTCGAGACGTTGGAGCGCCTTGCGTTGCCGCTGCGATTGCTGGGCACGCAGTCCGGGCTGAATGTCACTGTGGCGTTCGACGCGCCGGTACAGGGGCTGGATGCCCAGGGCTTCGTGGCGCGGGCCCGCCAGCGGCAGGTGCTGATCCCGTCGCTCGACCTGTACCAGCATGCGAATCGGGCGCGCACGGGCGTGGTCCTCGGCTACGCGGCCCTCGATCACGGGCAGATCGAGCGGGGCCTCGCACGCGCCTTTGCGCCCTAGGTGCGAACGATGGTCTTGCCGAAGTTCCGCCCGGCCATGAGGCGACAGAAGGCCTCCGGTGCCTGGGCCAGGCCATCGGTGGCGTCTTCGCGGTAGGCCAGGGTGCCGGCGCGAATCATGTTCCACAGCGTGGTCTGCATCTCTTCGCGCAGG
>JBCDIK010000126.1:0-11601 GCA_038749065.1 Pseudomonadota bacterium
GTTGTCGAAGAAGTTGGTGACCCCGGTGCGCGCGAAACCGGGGGTGAAGCGACGGTAGCCGCGCACCAGCGGCATCAGGAAGACGTCGTCGACAGCGGCGTTGAATCGATAGAGGCCGCGATTAGCACCGTTCCAGGGATCGTTGACGATGAAGGGCGCAGCAATGTCTTCAGGCACGACGCGGCTGGCGCTGAAGATGGGCTCCGGGCCCCTTGGCGGTGTACGCGCTGCGTCCGAAGCCAGTGTACGCGCTGCGTTTGCAAACCCCTCCGGCACGGCGCCGCCGTTCGATTCTGCGCCGACTGCCGGCCAGGGCGCGGTGGTGGCAGTGCCGGCGCAGCCGCCAAGGCCTAAGGTCAGCAGCAGGGCGATCCGTAAAGCGATGCGCTGCGTCATGGTCCGGTCCCTGCTGCCTCGCCCACGAGGAGTTGCACGATATCGCTCAGGGTCTGCCGCTGGGTGATGTTGCCCAGATGTCCGCCGCGCGGATAGATACGCGCCCGGTCGCCAAAGGTCTCGCGGAAGAAGTCGATCTCGCCAGCGCTCAAGATCACGTCGTCGGCGTTGTGTACTGCCCGGAACCGCGGCTGCGACAGCAGGTCGGCGATTGCGTGCAGGCTTTGCGCGCGGGCGAACTCGGCTCGGGACTGCCCCGGGTAGCGTGCTTCGAAAAAGGGCCAGAAGAACTCGTGAAAATAGTCTGTCAGGCCAATTCGCAGGGCCACCTGCAGGTAGGGATCCAGATTGGCGTTCTCTGGCAGATGCACGGCAGCAGGTTTGATGAAGCCGAAATCGGTCAGAACATCGGCGGTGAAAATCATATTCATGGCCGCGAGGCGAAAGGCCGCACCGATCACCGCGGCCAGTTCTCCCCGGGTGGGCGGCTGGTCCTTGAAGGCCTCGAACACCAGGTCCTGGCTGAACTCCACGGTGGTGGAGCGGGTATAGATGCCGCCGATGCGCTCGATGATGCCGTTGAAGTAGCGATCGAAGTTGTCCACGCCGCCCGGCACGCTCTCGAGCATCCGGTCGAGCCGAGAGATAGAGCTGTACAGGGACACGGGCGAGTTAATCAGCAGCACCCGCTCGAATCCGAACGTTCCCGCCTCGTCGTCATGGCGGGCGACGAAGGCAGCGTGCATGGCGCCGAGGCTGTAGCCGGCCAGATAGAAGCCCTGCACGTCGATCCGGTCCTGATGCCGTTGCCAGATCTGCGCCATGACCGCGTGCAGATCGCGGGCGTCGTCCGCCATGTTGCCGGGTACGCCCGTTTGCGAGGCCGCGATCTGGAACTTGGGATGCGTGGGCGAGCTGATTCCGACCACGTGCAGCCCGGCAGCATGATAGGCCTTGAGCAGCGCCACGTTGGTCCCGCTGTTGTGGGCGCTGCCGGTCCCGGCGATCACGAACACCAGCGGCGCCGGGCCTTTCTGCCAGGCGGTGCTGTAGTCCACCCGGCCGCCATAGCTCAAGAGCTCGGGGATGGCGCGATCAGGATCCCGGGGCAGTCGGCGGCTGCGCAGTCGGGTGTCCGGCAGGGGTGCTCTCAGGACCTCTGGCGTGCCGGCGATGGTTGCCAGGAAGGGATCCTCGAACGGATATTCGTAGCTGTACGCGGGTCCGCAAAACAGGCCAAGCCCGACCATCAGCGTCGCGATCACGCCCCGCGGCAGAGAAAATCGCAGTTGATTGCGCCGGTGTCTTTCTTTCATGACGCGCAGTGTACCCGCGTTGCTTTCGGTACGCAGAGCGAATGCCTATGATGACCACTGCGCTTTGCTTCACAGGAGACGTTGCGTCATGGCGGAATCCACCCTTGCCGGTTCATCGCTCAAGTACCTCGATCGCGCGCTCGGGCAGCTCCGTGATCTGGGCCTGATGCCGGAACACACGGAAGAGGCACCGATCGTTTCGTTGCTGGAGCGCCTCGCGCAACTCGACGAAGACAAGGTCCTCAGCATTGCCCGCACCTTAAGCCAGGCCTCGCTGTTTAATGAGGTGGTGCGTGAGCAGATCAGCGCCATGCGCATTGGTGAGCGCTATGAGGACATCACGAACGCGTTTAACAGCATCCGTGAGGATGCCAAGCGCATGGTCGAGCAGGTCGAAGACGGCAAGATCGATACCTTTGAGCGAATCGGGAACGTCTGGATGAAAGTCACCCGGGGCGACATCGCGACCCGCTTCGAGGGGATTAAGGAAACCTATCTCGAGGTCGCGCGCGACAGCGCAGACCAGATCGACCGTGAGAAGACGATCCTCAACGCCTACCAGGACTTCCGGGGCGCGCTGAAAGAGGCGGAGATCCTGGCGCTCGATGTGCTCCAGGTCGGTGAGCGCGAATGGGAGGCGGCTAAGGCCAACCTGGAAGCCGCCATGGAAGCGGTGACGGCCGACGACGGCTCCGATCTCGCCGCGCGGGCGCGCCTGGAGTTGGCTCGTGACGAGCAAACGCGCGCGCTGCAGGAAACGGAAGACCGGTACCAGATCGCCAAGGACCTCTCGGATAACCTGACCGTGAGCTACAACACCAGCGAGGTGGTCATGGCGCGGTTGCTTCAGACCACCAGCGCGAAGGAGCGTGTCTACAAGCAGGCGATCACTTTCTTCGGGACCAACGAAACCGTTCTGACCGCGCTGTCCGCCTCCTTTACCGGCCTGTTCGGCCTGCACGAGAGCACCCAGACGCTCGAGGCCATGAAGGAAGGCGTCTCAAAAAGCCTCGAGGACCTTGCGGACATCGGCGGGCAGGTGCAGGAAGCGGCGGTACGCGCGGGCTATGGGCCCACAATTCGTGCTGACGCGGTAAAAAAGCTGGTGGAGTCCGTCGTGAACTTCCAGGCGCGCACACGCACGATCATCGAGGAGATGCGGGTGCTGTCGACGGATAACGCGGCAGAGATTCGCGACGCGGTAGAAGCGGGCAAGCAGCGCCTGGCTGCACTGATCGCCCAGGGCGGTACGCTGCCACCGCCGACCGGCGTGTAACCGCAATCGCCCGTGAGCGCCGCCGCTGACAGCACGAGCCTGACCCGTGAGCCCCTGGCTGACGTCATGCTGGCGATGGATGTCGTCGATACGCTGCGCCACGCGGAAGGGCTGGTCAGCAAAGAGCTTAACGCGCAGGAACGCCGCACGGCACTGATCGATCGGTTGCGCCGTATCTATCGCGCTCAGGGCATTGCCGTCAGCGATGAGATCCTGGCTCAGGGCGTCGATACCCTCGAGGAAGAGCGGTTCCGCTACGAGCCCACCGCGCCCTCGTTGCAGCGTTCCCTGGCCACTGCCTACGTGCGGCGTGACCTCTGGCTGCGGCCGATGCTGCTGCTGCTCGGGCTGCTCCTGGTCATTGGCGCGTTCTATTACCTGCTGGCGGTGCGCCCGGCGGCGCAGGAGATTGCGACCCTACCGTCGCGCCTGAGCAATACGTTCGCTCAAGTCGTGAACCTCAGTTCGGATCCCGAGGCGACAAGCCGCGCACAGCGGCTGCTGGACGATGCCAGGGCGGCCATTGCCGCCGGTGATACGGAGGCGGCGACGGCCCGCTACGACGAGCTGCGTGCCCTGCAACAGCAGCTCGGCGCCGAGTACGAGCTGCGTATCGTGGTCGATCCCCGGGAGAACTCCGGGATCTGGCGGGTGCCGTCGGTCAACTCGCAGGCACGCAACTACTATCTCATCATCGAAGCCGTGCGGCCGGACGGGGAGCGCGAGACGCTGTCGATCAGCAGCGAAGAAGATGGGGTCACCCGCAGCGTGCGGCGCTGGGGCATACGCGTCGACGAGCTCACCTTCGAGTCCGTGGCCGCTGACAAGCAGGACGACGGCATCATTCAGAACAACGTGGTAGGGCGCAAACGCCGCGGCTCTCTTGAGCCGGAGTTCGCGATTCCCACCCTCGGTGGCCAGATCCTGGAGTGGTAGGGTGCTGAGCGGTCGCGACACGTTGAAAGCGCTGAACCGCGCGCTCACGGAAGTACGAACCAGCGCGAGCGTGTTCGATGCCGATCTGGCGCGGGAGCGATCGCGCGTTGACGGCCTGCGCTTGCGAGAGAACCGGTTGCTGCGCTCGCTGGCCGCGCTGCGGCTTGACGACCTTGAGGCACAGGCCTTGAGCGGTGATCTTACGCGCGCGGAGAACGGTGCACTGCAGCTTCTGGAAGACCGGGAGCTGGCAGAGGAACGATCGCGCGCGCAGGCGCACAGCCATCGCGCCGAGCTGGAGACCCTCGAAGCGCAGCGCGAATCCCTGCACGAGACGGTGGACACCGCAGCCGCGGCTCTGGCCGAGTGTGAGGCGGCGGTGCAGCAGGCGCTCGACGCGGACGAGGGTTATCGCGCTCAGTTGGCACTGGCACGGGAAGCCGAGGGCATTGCTGAGCACGCTGAGCGCAAAACCGAACAGGCCGAGGAAGATCGGAAAGTGAAGGGTGAGCCTTACGAGAAGGATCCACTGTTCAGCTACCTGTCGGGGCGGGGCTACGGCACGCCGGAGTATCGGGCCGGGTTCCTGGCACGTTGGCTCGATGGGTGGGTGGCCCGCGTCTGCCGCTACGAGTCGGCGCGCCCCGCCTACTTCATGCTCGGCGAGATCCCGCGGCGCCTGCGGGAACACGCGACCGCCGTGCGCTACCAGGCGGAAGCACAGGTGCAGAAGCTGAGCGAGTGGGAAACCCGCGCCGCGGATGCGGCCGGCGTGCCGGCAGCGCAGGCGGCGCTGGCGGATGCCGAGGCGGCTCAGGACCGGTGCGATGACGAGATCGATGCGACCGAAGTGGCGCTGCACGCCATCGAGGAGAGCATCGGCAGGTTTGCTGCCGGTAACGATGACTACACCCGCCGGGCGCTGGAACTACTCGCTGCGGCCTACAGCAAGCAGGAGACCGAGCGACTCACGACCATGGCCTGGAGCACACCGGGCGATGAGGATGACGCGCTGGTCCGCGCCCTGTCAGATCTGCGGGAGGAGCGTCACGATGCGCTCGAGGAACTCGAGGAGCAGCGTCGGGCGCGGGATCGCCATGCGGAGAAGCTGAGCGAGATCGAAGATCTGCGGCGACGCTTCAAGCGCAATCGCTACGATGACCTGCGTTCCGGTTTTCGCGACGGCAAGATCGTGCAGGCGGTTATCGCCGAGTTTCTGCGGGGCGCCATCAGCGGCGGGCGCGTGTGGGATACCTTGCGCCGGCAGCAGCGTTACCAGGACGTGGGCGGTGCCTGGCCCGACTTCGGC
This sequence comes from Pseudomonadota bacterium, assembly GCA_038749065.1. Lineage (GTDB taxonomy): Bacteria > Pseudomonadota > Gammaproteobacteria > Pseudomonadales > Azotimanducaceae > CALHVX01. The sequence continues at coordinate 5,234 of JBCDIK010000126.1, forward strand.
AGCGGCGGTTTCAAGCGCGGTGGGCGCCGTGGGCCCTGGCACTGGCCGGGTACCAGTGGACGCGGTGGCTTCCGCCTGCCTCGCAGCGGGGGTTCCCGATCGCGCGGCGGTTTTCGCACCGGCGGCGGCTTCTAGACCCGGGGCGCGATCAGCGTGGCTTGTTGGGCCGCGGGCGCTTGCGATTCCCTCCCGGCCGGCCCCGGCGGTAGTCGCTGCCTTCGCTACGGGCATGCGTCGTGCGGAAGGCTTTCGCCTGGCCCCGGCGCCGTTGTCCTTCCCCGCCGCTACCGGCGCCGCCGCTACCGGCGCCGCCGCTACCAGCGCCACCGCCGGTGCCCCGGGGTTGGAAGCTCGGCACCAGGTGCCGTTTGCCGTTGCCGATCAGGTCTGCGCGCCCCATGCGCTCCAGCGCCGCCCGCAGCATGGGCCAGTTGTCGGGGTCGTGATAGCGCAAGAATGCTTTGTGCAGTCGCCGGATTTTCAGTCCTTTTGGAATCTCCACCGATTCGCTGTCGCGGGTGACCTTGCGCAGCGGGTTCTTGCCGCTGTGATACATGGCTGTGGCAGTGGCCATGGGCGATGGCAGGAACGCCTGCACCTGGTCCGCACGGAAGCCATTGGCTTTTAGCCACAGGGCCAGCTCCAGCATGTCCTCGTCCGTGGTGCCCGGGTGCGCGGCAATGAAGTACGGGATCAGGTACTGCTCCTTGCCCGCTTCCTTCGAATAGCGGTCGAACAGTTCCTTGAACCGGTAATAGGTGTCCATGCCCGGCTTCATCATCTTTGAGAGCGGGCCGTCGGAGAGCGCTTCCGGAGCGATCTTCAGATAGCCGCCGGTGTGGTGCTGTGCCAGTTCGCGCACATACTCCGGAGACTCGATCGCGAGGTCATAGCGTACGCCGGAGGCGATGAGTACCTTTTTTACCCCCGGCAGCTCCCGTGCTTTCCGGTACAGCTCGATGAGCGGCTGATGGCTGGTATTCAGGTTGGGGCAGACCCCGGGAAAAACGCAAGACGGTCGGCGGCAGGCCGCTTCGATCTCCCGGCTCTTGCAGGCGAGGCGATACATGTTGGCCGTGGGGCCACCTAGATCGGAGATGACGCCCGTAAAGCCGGGCACCGTGTCGCGAATGGTCTCGATCTCGCGCAGCACTGACGCTTCGCTGCGGTTCTGGATGATGCGGCCTTCGTGCTCGGTGATGGAGCAGAAGGTGCACCCGCCAAAGCAGCCGCGCTGGATGGCGATGCTGAAGCGGATCATCTCGTAGGCGGGGATCTTTGCATCGCCGTAAAAGGGATGCGGCACCCGTGTGTACGGCAGCTCGTAAATGCCATCGAGCTCGGCGGTGGTCAGCGGAATCGGTGGCGCGTTCAGCCAGACGTCCCGCCGGCCGTGCCGCTGCACCAGCGGGCGGGCGTTGCCGGGATTGGACTCCATGTGCAGGATGCGCGACGCGTGCGCATAGAGCACCGGGTCGCCCCGAACCTGTTCAAAGCTCGGCAGGCGGATGTAGCTGCGGGCGCGATCGGCCGGCGCGACGTCGCGCACGAAGCGCACGGTCTGGACCCCGTCATCGACCGTGTCTGCGCCCGCAGTGTCCGTGTTTGAGCCCGCTGGCGAGCCTGTTGGCAAGCCCGTTGGCGAGCCCGAATCCGTCCCCGGGTTCGCCCCCATCGCGTAGGGGTCCGGATGCGGGTCGACGCGCCCCGGGGTATCCAGGTGGGTCGAGTCCACCTCGACCCAGCCGCGCGGCGGCGGCCGCATCAGCGCTGTGCCGCGGATGTCGGTCAGGGCGTCGATCGGCTCCCCGGCGGCCAGGCGATGGGCGATCTCGGCGATCTGCCGTTCCCCATTGCCGAATACGAGCAGGTCTGCTTTGGCATCGAGCAGCGCGGAGCGTCGGACCTTTTCCGACCAGTAGTCGTAGTGGGCGATGCGCCGCAGGCTGGCTTCGATTCCGCCGATGATGATGGGCACATCGCGATAGGCTTCCCGCGCCCGCTGGCTGTAGACCAGCACACTCCGGTCCGGGCGCTCGCCACCGGCTCCCCCGGCGGTGTAGGCGTCATCGCGACGGACTTTGCGGTCCGAGGTGTAGCGGTTGACCATCGAGTCCATGTTGCCTGCGGTAATGCCGAAGAACAGATTCGGAGGGCCGAGCACCCGGAACGGGTCAGCGCTGTCCCAGCGCGGCTGGGAAATGATCCCGACCCGAAAACCCTGTGCCTCGAGGAAGCGCCCGACCACGGCCATGCCGAAGCTGGGGTGATCCACATAGGCATCGCCGGTCACGATGATGATGTCGCAGCTGTCCCAGCCGAGCGCGTCCATCTCGGCCCGGGACATGGGCAGCACGGGCGCGGGCGTTAAGCGTTTCGCCCAGTATTTGCGATAGCTGAACAGCCCGGTTGGGGCACTGCTGTCTTGCGCTTCGGCCATGGTTGAGAGCGGCTGCGGAGCTGACGGTGGCGCAGTGTAGCGTTTTCCCGCGTGACGGGGCGATGAGCCCTCAGCGCTGCCAGGCGCGACTCACCCCGCGGGTATCCAGGTGCAGAAACGCCGCCGCGGGCCCGGCGCTGTCGTAGCTCCCGGCGCCGCCCATGGTCACCGGCAGGGCCTGGCGCATGAAACGGGCGATCAACCACTCCACGTCGTCCCGATCGCTGCGGCCATTGTCATCCAGATCGTCCATGCGACCGTCGCCGTCGGCATCCACGAGCAGATCCACGGCATCACCATAGATGTGGCGGCTGTAGGGTGCGCCCCCGACATTGGCGTTGTGCCGGGGCGAGCGCCAGCCGCTTAAGATGGTCAGCGTCTGGCCGGGCCAGCGTCGCTCCTTCAGGGTCGTCATCAGATGTTCCAGGGCTTCGACCAACGGGGTCGTGAGGAGCGTTGCCGCGACCGCGCGCTCGCGCTGGTCGCCGGTCACAAACTGGCCCAGGGTCAGATGCGTGCTCACGGCCGTGTCGCGCTGCGATCGGGGGACCAGCAACAGGCCCCGGGGACGTTGATAGGCGTTGGCCTGGGCGCCACGGCCGGCGGGTTCCGGGTAGGTCCCAATCGGGATACCCGAGAGCTGCGCGGTGTTGGCAGGCAAGGGCGTTAGCTGAAACACCCGCAGCGTCAGTGTGCGTCCTTCTGCGGTGATCTTCAGATCGCTAAAGAAGCGGTTTGCCGGCAGGTAGCGCCAGGCGTTGTCACCCTGAGCGACCACCGTGCCGTGGTCGGCGTGTAGCTCGATCGGCGCGCTGCCGTCATCGCGCAGGGCCCGGTAGCTGGGCAGGTAGCGTAGGCCCAGGGACTGATCGGGGAGCGCGAAGGCAGCGGTGAGCTGGGCCTCAACGGGATAGCCATCCACGGTCAGGTCTGGTGGCGGCGCGGCCTGCCCGGCAGCGGGCAGCAGGCTCACAGCAGCGGTGAACGAGAGCGCGAACCGCCAGCGCACCGGCGTCTACCCGGCGGTTGGCGCGCTGATCCGCGCGAACAGCCAGCCCCCGAACGCGCCGGCGACGCCCTGGGCCGCAAGCCCGACGACCGTGCGTGTGGCTGCCACGGGAGCGATGTTGTCGAAGGTCGACTTCATGATCAGGTGCATGGCCACTAACGCGGTGGCCCCCCCGAGGACGTAGCCCAGGGTACGCAGGTTGGGCAGCCAACGGATGACGGCGGCCGCGACGGCGAAACCGGCCACCAGCGCCAGCGTGATCAGCGGCGCGAAGCGCAAGGCCATCCCACCCAGATCAGCGATGGTGGTTTGCAGGCGGACTCCCATGGAAATGGGCTGGGCGATCTCCGGCAGGGCTGCGAGCGCCCCCTGGGTCGCGCTGATGCAGGCGACGGCGTAGGTTCCGAGCACCGCCAGCACAAAGGCGAGCAGGCGGCGGGACAGGGGAGCGGTTGGCATAGGGAAGTTCCCAGGCGCGCCAGGCGCGCGTAGTGGATGCGTGGGGGATACGTTTAGGCGCAAGCTTAGCCGGCGTCGAAATTCCTGTGAACAGGCCCTACCATCCGGGGCGGACCCTCAAGGAACGCTGACGTGTCTTCATTCATTGCCCGTGTACTATCCGCAGCGGCGCTCGTTGCCCCGCTCTTTGCGCCGCTCTTTGCGCCAATGCCCGCCGCTGCCGATCCGGTGGAAACCATCGCCGATGACTTGAGCTATCCCTGGGCGCTCGCATTTCTGCCCGAGGGTGACTTTCTGGTGACGGAGCGCACGGGCACGCTGCGCCGGGTCAGCCGCGACGGCGTCGTCAGCGATCCGTTGGATGGCGTGCCGCCCGTGTACTTCGCCGGCCAGGGCGGACTGATGGAGGTCCGGCTCCACCCGCAGTTCGAGGACAACGGGCTCGTCTACCTTTCCTACGCACATGGGGATGCGCAGGCCAACGCGATGCGCGTCATCCGCGGGCGCCTGACGGCGACCGGCCTTGCGGAGGTCGAACCGGTGTTTACCGTCAGTCCCATGAAAGATACACCCGTCCATTATGGCGGGCGTTTGGCCTTTATGGCCGACGGCACTCTGCTCATCACCACTGGCGATGGCTTTAACTATCGCGAGGCGGCGCAGGACCTGAAGTCGCTGCTCGGTAAGACCGTGCGGGTGACGGACAGCGGCGACGTGCCGCCAGATAATCCTTTTGTAGGGGACGATCGGGCTGATCCACGCATCTTCAGTTATGGACATCGCAACCCTCAGGGACTGGTGGTCGACGCCGAGGCGCAGACCATTTACCTGCACGAACACGGCCCCATGGGCGGCGACGAGATCAACGTGCTCAGCGGTGGGCAGAATTACGGCTGGCCTGCGGCCACCTGGGGCATGGACTACACCGGCGCGCATGTCTCGCCCTTTCAGACTCTGCCCGGCGTCACCGACCCGATGCATGTCTGGACCCCCTCTATCGCCCCGTCCGGCATGACCCTGTGGCGCGGCGCACTGCTCGTGGGTGCGCTTGTTGATCAGGAAGTACGTGCGGTCCCGCTCGATGGCGGCGAAGAGCGCCGCGATTTCGTCTCCCTCGACACTCGTGTCCGCGAAGTGCGCAGTGGCCCCGACGGCTGCCTCTACCTGCTGACGGATGGAGCGGGTGGCGCGCTACTGCGGCGCTGCGGTTAGCAGCCGGGCTGCGGGCCGATGTCGGTGACCGTAGCGTCTGCACCTTGCGTCAGCGCCTTGCGCTCGCCGGCGGCCCCACTGACAATCGTCGAGCGATGGTGAGCATCGCGATCTTAATGACCTAGGGGAGCCAATCATGTTGGGATCACTTTTCGACTTTGCCAAAGACATGGGCAAGAAACTCTTTACCAGCGATGCCGAGGCGGCGTTATCGATCCAGCAACACATCGAAGCCAACAATCCCGGCGTCAATCCGCTATCTGTGCAGTATGACGACGGTGCGGTCACCTTAAGTGGTCTGGCGACAACGGCCGAAGCGAAGGAAAAAGCGGTGCTGATGGCCGGCAATGTAGAAGGCGTTGAATCGGTGAACGCGGATGCGCTGGACGTAGAGCAACCGATCCCGGAGGCGCCTGCTGATGCGCCGGTGGTCGAGGGCGGCTTTGGCGGCGTTCTGCCGGGTACGCGGTACTACACGATCGAAAAGGGTGACACGCTCTATGCCATCGCCAAGGAGTTCTACGGTAACGGCATGAAGTATCCGGAGATCTTCGAAGCCAACCGCGAGGTGATCGAGGACCCTGACAAGATCTATCCGGGGCAGAAGATTCGTATCCCCGCGCTGTAGCAAGGGCGCGAACGCACAGGTCCAACACGAGCGCGCACTCCGCGCGGGAACTGCGCGTGAGGGCTTGCGGCGGGCGCTGGCAATCCGGTCAGCACCCGCACGCGAGTGGCGTGGTCAGCGCAGGAACTTGCCGGCCATTCCCAGCAGATCGTCCATCACGCTGCCATCGCCGTCCTGATCGAGCAGTGAGCCCAGGAGTCCGCCACCCGGCGTCTTGGTGCTGAGACTGTTGCCCAGCGACTCGGCGAAATTCGGCTCCGCCTGCTGCTGCTTGCGCAGGGAGCCCATGACCAGCCCGGCGACCATGGGCAGCATCTTTTTGATGATCCCGTCGCTGATCCCGGTATTGGCAGATGCCTGGCGGGCGACCTCGCGGCTGACGTCCTTGCTTCCGAACAGGTGCCCCAGAATGCCGTTGCCGTCCTGTACGGCGGCTTCGGAGGTAATCTCGCTGGGGTTGTCCAGGTAGCGGTCGTGATTTCCCTTGTTCAGCGCGCCGATCAGGCTGTCCAGCCCGCTCGCTGACTGCGTGTTCTTCTGCATGCCCTTGGCGATCATGGGCGCGAGCTGCTTGAGCAGGCCACTGGTCTGGTCACCGCTCAAATTGAAGTTCTTGGCGA
>JBCDIK010000127.1:0-11555 GCA_038749065.1 Pseudomonadota bacterium
CTATTGGCTGTATCTGGCGACGACCCGCGCCACGGCCGCCGCCGTGGCGCCGCTGGTATATGTGCAGCTCGTCGTGGCGACCGCGATCAGCGTGCTCGCCTTTGGTGATCCCGTCGATGCGTTCAGCCTGATCGGCGCTTTGCTCATCGTCGCTGCGGGCCTGTACCTTTGGCGTGCGGACCGGGCGAAGCCCGCCGCAGATGCCGCCTGACAGGAGGACCGAATGAAGCGACGAGCGATGCTGCAGTTCATGACCCTGGGCACGGCCCTGCCGGTGTTTGGCGCCTGTCAGAGTCGCCTTGAGCAGGGCGCTCGCACCGGTGTCCTTGAAGGCCTGCCCCCGTTGCCCGCGACGCTGCCAGCAGGCGCGGTGCAGGGCGGCGTGATTATCCGCCGCCGTTATGTCGATGGCCCCTTCGGGCAGATGCACCTGCACATTGCGCAGCCGATCGCTGCCGGTGCCGTGCGGCAGCGACCGATGGTGTGCTTTCATCCCACCGCCGTCTCCGGGGCCTACTACCGGGACTTCATGCTGCAGATGGCCAAGGACCGGGTGGTGGTGGCGCCCGACACGCCGGGTTACGGGCGCTCGGATTCGCCGCAAGAGCCCCAATCCATGGCGGCGTTGGCGGAAGCGGCCGCTGCGGCGATGGACGCCCTGGGCCTGGGCGGTTCTGATGGGGCTGCTGACCTGCTTGGCTTTCACACCGGCGTCTTCATCGCGACGGAGCTGGCGATCGAGCGGCCGGACCTGGTGCATCGGCTGGTGCTGCCGGGCATCCCCTACTACGAGCCGGAGGTGCAGCGCGAGAAGTACGCCCAGTACGCGCGCGCCACGCCCCTGGACGACGCGGGCACTAAGGTGCGCAAGGAGTGGGATTTCTGGGTCAGCAGACGGGATCCGGCGGTACCGCTGCGGCGGGGCGCGCAGGACTTCGTCGACCAGCTACAGGCTCTTGATCGAGGCTGGTGGGGCTATCACGGCGTGTTCAGCTACCCGGCGCAGGCGCGGCTGCCGCAGGTGCGACAGCCGGTGCTGATCCCGCTGATTGCAGACAGCCTGCAGGCCAATACGGAAGCGGCGAGTCGGCTGCTGCCAACGGTGCGGGTCGAGGATCTGACCGATATCGAGCGCAGCTTTTTCTATGTCGGTGCGCAGCGGCTGGCCACCCTGTGCCGGGAGTTTCTGGACGGCGATCTCACCGGCTGAACGGGTAGATGCGGCACCTTAGCCGCGGATGACCCGTCCCGGCCGCGCTCCCGTGTCCTGATCGTTTGAGCGCGTCATCACGCCGTTCACGAAGGTATTCAGATATCCGGCCGCGCTCTGCAGGATCCGCGAGCCTCCGGCGGGCAGGTCATGGTGCACGGCCATTTCTCCGAGCTGCAGCCGCGACAGATCGAACAGGTTCAGATCGGCCCGTTTGCCGGGCGCAATCGCGCCGCGATCCCTCAGACCGAACAGCTGCGCATTGCGCTGCGTCTGCTTGTGCACCATCAGCTCGATTGGCATGCGGCGGCCCTTGGTGCGATCGCGCACCCAGTGCGTGATCTGATAGGTCGGGTTCACCGCGTCGAAGATCAGGTTGACGTGCGCGCCGGCGTCGGAGAGGCCGATGGTGGTGTTCGGGTGCTCGATCATCTCCTCCATGACCGAGAAGGTCCCGTCGGCGTAGTTGGCACCGAGCAGGATCGCGAACCGATCGCCGTCACCACCCACCAGGTAGTCGTAGACGAACTCGTGCACGTCCTTGCCGGCAGCGGCGGCCTGCGCCGCAAAGTTGTTGCTGATGTCCGGCTCGTAGTTGATCGGCAGGCTGATCGGCACCATGCCGGGCGCGGCCGCGGCGAGCAGGCCGAACACGTTGGCCATGAGGCCCGCATCGGCAGGGACGATGTCCCGGTCGGTCATGATCTTCTGCTTCACTTCCGGTTTGCGCATCTCCGCCAGGCGCTGCTCGAAGGGCAGCTCCAGCAGCTTCAGGTACGTCTCCCGGCACTGGAACATGTGGTAGGACTTCAGGCTCGTGACGAAGCCGATGGGTCGCGTGGTGATCTGTGGCGTGATGGTGATGCCGTCTGCGTTGGCCTGCTCGACAATGTCCAGACACTCGCGCCACTGCTCCGGGCGATTGCCGTTCTGTACCAGGGTGAAGGTGCAGTTGGCCTGCGCGGCCTTCGCGATCTCGGCAAACAGCGCGACTTCCTGTTGCGTCGTCCACTTCTCCGGGCCGGCCAGATCGCCAACCACTCCGGCCGGCACCGCCTGAAACACGCCCTTGCCGGCGCTGCGCAGCGCGCCGGCGATGGCGAACAACTCATCCTTTTCTGCGAAGGTGCCCGGAATGGGTTCGCCCTGCACGCTGCGATGACCCACGGTGCGCGATGTCGAGAAGCCCAGCGCGCCCGCCTGTAGAGATTCCTCCACGATGCGCGCCATCTGCGCCAGGTCCTCGGCGGTGGCATCTTCATGGCGCAGCGCGCGGTCGCCCATGACGTAGTTGCGCAGCGCGGAGTGCGGGACCTGGGTGCCCACGTCGAGCGTGAACTCGCGGGTACCCAGATAGTCGATGTACTCCGGAAAAGTTTCCCAGCGCCCCCACTCGATGCCTTCCGTCAGCGCAGTCCCGGGGATGTCCTCAACGCCCTCCATCAGCTCGACCATGCGTTGCTCGCCGCCCGGGGGGCAGGGCGCGAAGCCCACGCCGCAGTTGCCCATGACGACGCTGGTCACGCCGTGGCTGAAGGAGGGGTCGATGACGTCGTCCCAGCTCACCTGGCCATCGTAGTGCGTGTGAACGTCCACCCAGCCGGGCGCGAGGTGTGCGCCGTCGGCCTGGATGGTCTCCCGGGCCAGTCCGTCCACCTTCCCCACGGCGCTGATGGTGCTGTCGGTAATGGCCACATCGCCGGTGTAGGGCGCGCTGCCGGTCCCGTCAACGATGGTGGCGCCCTTGATCAGATAGTCGTGCATGAGGCTCTCCCGGTGCCCTGTCTGACACCATCATAACCCCGCCGCGGCAATGCCGCCGCGCCGCCACCGGTGTGCGGCTACGGGATTGACCGGGGCTGCGCGGACACTGAGGCCGTATCCTGAAGCAGCGCTCGCACGAGGATGGGGCCGCAGATGATCAGCAATACCCCCACGGGCAGGCCGGCCACGATGGACGCGGCCTGCAGCGCGTCGAGGCCGCCGGCGGTGAGCAGCGCCGCGGTCACCAGGCCAAGCGCGATGCCCCAGGCTGCCTTCTGGGCGTTGCTGCGGTCGGCCTCCCGGTCCCGCAGGGTGGTGCTGAGCACCAGCGCCGCTGAGTCGAGGCTGGTAATGAGCCAGCTGAACAGCAGGACCGTGATCAGGACCACCAGCGGCACCGTCAGGGTGCCGAAGCGCTTGATCATCGCTACCGTGCCGAGCGCGTAGTCGTCATTTACCGCTGCCAGAATGCTCTCGCCACCGCGTAGCTCCCCCTCGAGCGCGGCGCCGCCGAATATGGCCATCCAGCAGATGACGGCCACGGTCGGAACCGCCAGGACGCCGATCACGAACTCACGCAGGGTCCGGCCGCGGCTGATGCGCGCGATGAACAGGCCCACGAAGGGGGCCCAGGCCAGCCACCAGCCCCAGTAAAAAACGGTCCAGCCGCCCTGCCAGGCGACATCCGCGGCGCTGCTGCCGGTCCAGAAGCCCATCGGAATCGCCTGCACAAGATAGTCGCCGGCGGTGCTGGCCAGAAAACCCAGGATGAATCCGGTGGGGCCCAGCAGCAGCACGGCCAGCAGCAGAAGCAGGCTCAGCAGCAGGTTGAGCTGGCTGAGACGCGCGATGCCGCGGCGCAGGCCGAGCAGCACCGACACCACGGCCAGCACGGTGACCACCGCGAGGATCATGAGCTGCGCACCGGGCGAGATAGAGAGAGATGACAGCTCGCTCACCGCCGCGTTCATGCCGCCGACGGCGATTCCCATGGAGGTCGCCACGCCAAACACGGTGGCCAGGACCCCCAGCAGATCGATCGCAACGGCCAGGCGTGGCGCGCGCGTCGGGGCGACGATCATGGCGCTGAGCGCGAGCGGCCGCTGTTTCCGGTACGCGAAGAACGACACGCTCAGCCCAGTGAGTGCATAGAAGCCCCACCCGTGGAGGCCCCAGTGGAAAATCGTCAGCGTGACCGCATTGCGTGCAGCGGCATCGGACAGGGGCGCAAGACCTGCGCGGGAGAGGTGCGGACTGTTCTGGAAGTGAGTCAGCGGTTCTGCGGTCGCCCAGTACAGCACTCCGGAAGCGAGGCCGGCGCTGAGCAGCATGGCGAACCAGCTCAGCTTCGAAAACTCTGGCCGCTCATCGTCCGCACCGAGACGCACATTGAAGCGGGGGATCAGTGGCAGCGCGAGCACCAGGAGCAGCGCCCCGCTCGCGGTGAGGGTGAAGAACTGATCGAGGTTCGCAACGATCCAGTCCTTAGCGCCAATGAACAGATCGTTGGCCCTATCGGGGCTCGCGAGCGTAAAGGTGGAGAACAACAGGATCAGCCCGGCGGCGATCGCTTCGCGCTTTGGCATACGGTCAGGTATCCGCGGTGTAGTAGGGCAGCGGGTCTCGCGGCAGGCTGGTCTCCAGGACCAGGTCCGCTGCCCGCTCAGCCAGCATGATCGTGGGGCCGTTAAGGTTGCCGTTGGTGATGTGTGGAAACACCGACGCATCGATCACGCGCAGCGCCGTGACGCCCTGTACCCGGCACTGCGGATCGACGACGGCCCGGTGATCACTTCCCATCCGACAGGTGCCGCAGGGATGGTAGGCACTCTCAGCATGAGCGCTCACGAACGCGTCCAGCGCATCGTCACTGCTGACGGTCTCGCCAGGTGCAAGCTCCTGCGTGCGGTAGGGCGTCAGGGCCGACTGCGCAAAGATGTCCCGGGCCTGGCGAATCGCGGCCCGAAACACCTGCCAGTCCTGCGGATCGCTCATGTAGTTGAAGTCGAGCAGGGGCGGCACCGCGGTATCGGCGCTGCGGATGGTGAGGGTGCCGCGACTGGGGCTGAGCATGGGGCCCACGTGGACCTGAAAGCCGTGCCCAGCGGCCGCCCGGCTGCCGTCGTAGGACACCGCCGCTGGCAGAAAGTGATACTGAATGTCCGGCCAGGGCTGGTCGGCGCTGCTGCGGGTGAAACCCCCGACTTCGAAGTGATTCGTAGCGCCAAGCCCGTCGCGACGCAGGAGCCAGCGGGCGCCGATCAGCCCCTTGCCGAACAGGCTCAAATGCCGGTTCAACGAAACGCCCGGCGTGCTGCCCTGCTGCAGGTAGACCTCCAGGTGATCCATCAGGTTGGCGCCGACCTCGGGCACGTCGGCGCGCAGGTCCACGCCGGCCTGCGCGAGCGCTGCCTGCGGCCCGATCCCCGAGCACTGCAGAAGCTGCGGCGAGCCGATGGCACCGGCGGCCAGCAGGACCTCGCGGCGGGCATGCAGGTCCGTGTGGCCGCTGCCCGGCCGGCTGCCAGAGCGCCGCACACGGACCCCGGTGCAGCGCTCCCCATCGAACAGCAGCGCCTGCGCCAAGGCGCCGGTGTGCACGGTCAGGTTCTTGCGTCGACGCGCGGGCTGCAGATAGGCCCGGGCCGCGCTGCAGCGAATACCGCCGGCCACGGTCATTTCCAGCGGGCCAAAACCTTCCTGGCGGGCGCCGTTGAGGTCGTCGTTCAGCTGATGACCGGCCTGTTCCGCGGCCTCCAGAAACGCATCGTAAAGGGGGTTGGCGCGCTCGCCGCGGCTGACCTGCAGCGGCCCGTCATGGCCGCGGTACGGATCATCGTGAGCGGCGCCAAGCGCCGTCTCGGACCGGCGGAAGTAGGGGAGTACCTGTGCGTAGCCCCAGCCGGCGGCACCCAGGCGTTCCCAGCGCTCGTAGTCCAGCGGGTTGCCGCGCACGTACACCATCCCGTTGATCGAGGATGAGCCGCCGAGCACCTTGCCGCGCGGGCAGGCGAGTGCGCGGTCGGCAAGCCGCGCCTCCGCTCGGGCGGCAAAGCGCCAGTCGAAGCGTGCGGAGCCGATCGGCAAGGAGAACGCCGAGGGCATGCGGATGAAGGGGTGCCGATCGCTGCCGCCTGCCTCGATCAGCGCAACGCTGAAAGCGCCGCTGGCGCTTAAGCGGTTAGCCAGCACGCAGCCTGCGGAGCCGGCGCCGACGATGAGGTAATCGTAAGTAATGCTGAAGGTAGGCCAGGCACGCGGTACCCCCCAGTATAGCCCGGTGCCCGCGTCGGAACTATGCGGATGCCCATACACGCCTGGTGTAACGTTGTGGTAACGATCTCGCGTCTCGCTGGATTTAACAGACGATCCAACGCTTGATGAGTGCTCGAACAACTGGAGACGGTCTCATGTTGAAGGCGCTTGGTGCGGAATTTGTAGGAACGGCCTGGCTCGTACTGGGCGGTTGCGGGAGCGCGGTGCTCGCCGCGGCGTTTCCGGAGGTGGGGATTGGCTTGCTCGGAGTCTCCTTCGCCTTCGGCCTGACGGTCCTCACCATGGCCTATGCCATTGGCCATGTTTCCGGCTGCCATCTGAATCCGGCCGTATCCGTCGGGCTGTGGCTGGGCGGGCGTTTTGAAGCGAAGCTGTTGGGACCTTACATCGTGGCGCAGGTCCTCGGCGCGCTCCTGGGCGCGGCGGTGCTGTACGCCATTGCCAGCGGGCAGGCGGGTTTTGATCTCGCGGCCGGCTTCGCTTCGAACGGGTACGGAGAACACTCTCCCGGGGGCTATAGCATGGCGGCGGCGCTCGTCACCGAGTTCGTCATGACCTTCATGTTCCTCTTCATCATCATGGGCGCGACCGATACCCGGGCGCCAGCGGGGTTCGCACCGATCGCGATCGGTCTCGGGCTGACGCTCATTCACCTGATCAGCATCCCGGTCACCAATACCTCGGTGAACCCGGCCCGGAGCACGGGGCCGGCGCTGTTTGTGGGTGGCTGGGCGATCAGCCAGCTGTGGCTGTTCTGGCTTGCGCCCATCGCCGGGGCCGCGGCGGGCAGCATCGTTTATCGGCTTGTCGCCAGTTCGGAGGATTGAGCGTTCCGCGGTCTTCATTGGCTGCGCAGACACCTCTGGCGGGACTGGTGCGGACAATCCGTGACAGGCTCCGGACGCGACGTTCATGATGACCGTTAACGCGGCGGGTAACAGGCCAAGGCAAGGACATGAGCAAAATGATGGCCGGGAAGCCTGCTTCAGGCACCCCGGGTGCTCCCGATCGACAAGCGCGACGCAAGCAGAGAACGCGCGGGCGTTTGCTGTCCGCAGCGAACAGCGTGTTTCTGGAGAAGGGGGTCGACGGTGTCAGCGTAACGGACATTACTGAAGCTGCAGATCTCGCCCACGGCACTTTCTACAACTACTTTGATTCAGTTGGCTCGGTCGCGACCGCGATTGTTGCGGAGGTCCTGAAAGAGATCGACGCCCACATCGGGTCAGCCCCTGCTGTCGCTGCGGATCCGGTGCTGCAAGTCGCCATTGGGACGCGCCGCCTGTTTCGCGCCGTTGTCTCTGAGCCGGCGCTGCAGTGGCTGGCGGAGCGTCCCGATCTGGTAGCAAGCATCATATTTGACTCCATTGCTGCGAGCGCCTTTCAGGATGTTGCGGCGGGCGTGAGGAGCGGTCACTTCAATCTGCCCGGCGATCCTGCGATGGCCAAGGACTTCTCCGTCTGGGGGTTTACCGGTGCCATGCAACGCCTTGCACGCACGCCGTCTGAGGTGGATGCCGTTACCGAGGAAGCCACTCTGGTGCTGATGCGGGTGCTCGGGGTCGCGGACCGCACCGCACAGCGCGCCGTGGCGGCCGCTCGAGTAGCTCCGGGTTAGATTGTCGCGCAGCTCACAGAGACCCCGTCGCATCACGATAGATCCGGGTCCCAATATGAGATCGCCAGCGGGAGCATGACCGGTCTTTGCGAGTCGGAAAATGACTTATTGTCTAATAATGACGTTCTGTCATTATTAATGTGGAGGTCGTTCTCGATAGGAGCCCGCTAGCATGGCTAAGTCCGTCCCTAAGGCGATTCAGCGCGGGTTGCTGGCCATTCTGATCCTGCTGCTTCTAGCAGCCGTGGGGATCTTGCTGTCTCCCATCACTCCCATACCGGGAGGCGCGATGAGCGGCGAGACCGTCACAGCAGCGGTGGCGGACTGGTCATTCGCGAAGAGTGCCCGGTTCGCCCAGCTGGAGACGCAGGTCCCCGCACCTCGTACCATCACCGTGCGCTGCATCGTCGCGGGGGGCCAACTCTATGTGGGCTGCAGTCGCTGCGCGGGCCGGCGTTGGTCTGCGCAACTTGAGGCGCAACCTGCAGCGCGGTATCGCGTCAACGGGACCATCTACCCGGTGACTGCCACGAAGGTGACCGACCCGGAGGAACTGGCGCGCGTCTGGTTGGTACGGGCCGCTGGCACTGGCGACGACCATCCGGGACCGAAGCCCGACGACATCTGGTTCTTCCGATTGGATTCGCGTTAAGGATCGGGTGCTTGCCGGAGAGCACTGGCCGTTGCGCGGTCGATTCCTCCGTCGTCCCCCCGCCAATCGCGGTTTGCTGACTCTGCAGAGAGTTCTCCATCACTCCACCGTAGCTCCTCATTTCTCCCTCAGGCTGAGTCTCGCAGTTTGTTTCGGAGGTACCTGCGGTGGTGAATCTCAAAAAGATGTCGGCTTGCTTGACTTTGCTTCTGTCCGGTTGCGGTGGTAGTGGCGGTAGCGATACGGCTGCGGCCGCAGCGCAGCTCAGCGCGATCAGCGCTGGCACCGATCAGACCGTGGCCGAGCGCAGCGTCGTCTCCCTGACCGGGGTCATGCAAGGTGATGGCAGCGTGGCTACGCTGGCCTGGACCCAGGTGTCCGGGGTGCTGGTGGATCTGGCGGACCCGGCCGCGCTCGCTACCTCCTTTGTCGCGCCCAGCGTGCGCAGCGAGACCGAGCTCCGATTGCGCCTGACGGTGACAGACACCACCGGCAAAACGCTCAGCGATGAGCTGGTGGTGCGGGTGGAAGACCTTGGCAGCGGTCCGGATGGGCCATCTCCGCAGGGCATTCCGAATACCGCGAAGGAGCGGCGCGATCGCGCGCGCCGGGATCGACCGAGTCGACGCATGGTCGACAGCCGCGAGGTGCGCAGCTACGACGGCTCGAGCAACAACCTCGCGAACCCCGACTGGGGGGCGGCGTTCACGCACCTGCAGCGGCTTGCCGCCTCGGACTACGCGGACGGCATTGACGACCTGGCCGGCCCGCAGCGACCAAGTGCTCGGGTCATCTCCAACGAGGTTCATGATCAGGCGGCTGGCGTGTCCGTCCCCAACGCCTTCGACGCCACGGACTTCCTGTGGCAGTGGGGACAGTTCATCGATCACGATCTCGATCTGACCGACGGGGCCGAAGAGGCCGCCAACATCGCCGTGCCCACGGGCGATGTCTTCTTTGACCCGACGGGGACGGGCACCGTCGAATTGCCCTTCAATCGCGCGCTGTTTGATCCCGAGACGGGCTTCACCATCGACAATCCGCGGGAGCAGGACAACGAGATCACCGCTTGGATCGACGGCTCCATGATCTACGGCTGGGATGCCGACCGCGCAGCGGCGCTGCGTGTTGGCCCTGACAGCCCTTTCCTGGCGACGAGCGATGGTGATCTGCTGCCGTTCAACATCGATGGGCTGGTCAATGCCAACGGCTTCATCACCGATGCTTCGACACTGTTCCTGGCTGGCGATGTGCGTGCCAACGAGCAGTTAGGCCTCGCGGTGATGCACACCCTGTTTGTTCGCGAACACAATCGTATCGCGGCGCTGCTGCAGGCTGACAACCCGGGGCGAAGCGCGGATGAGGTATTTGAGGCCGCTCGCCGCTTAGTCATCGCCAAGCTGCAGATCATTACCTTCGAGGAATGGTTACCGGTGCTGGTCGGGGCCGATGCGATCGCGCCCTATGAGGGCTACGACGACTCGGTGAACCCCAGCATCTTCAACGAGTTCAGCGTGGCGGCATTTCGCCTCGGCCACTCACTCGTCAATGAGCAGCTGCTGCGTCTGGACGCGGAGGGTGCGCCCATCGATGCCGGTCATGTTGCCGTTGCCCAGGCCTTCTTCACCGCGCCGATGCTGCTGCGGTCCCGCGACGATTTAGATCCACTGCTGCGTGGCCTGGCGAGCCAAAGGCACCAGCAACTGGATCCCGGTGTCATCAGCACGCTGCGCAACTTCCTGTTCGGCCAGCCGGGCGATGGTGGGCTGGATCTGGTCTCTCTGAACATTCAGCGCGGCCGCGATCACGGGGTGCCCGGCTACAACGCCATGCGGGAGGCGCTCGGCCTGGGCTCGGTGTCCACCTTTTCGCAGATCACTGACGATACGCAGCTCGCGGCGGCGCTGGCGGCAAGCTACACCAGTGTCGATGACGTGGATCTGTGGACTGGTGGGCTGGCTGAAGACGCGGTGCCCGGATCACAGCTCGGCCCGGTGTTTCAGGAGATCGTGACCCGCCAGTTCACGGCGCTGCGCGACGGTGACCGGTTCTGGTACGAGCGCGATCTCACCAGCGGTGAACGCTCGTTGGTGCGGGGCACGACACTGGCTTCGGTCATCCGGGCGAACACGGAGATTGGTGATGAGCTGCAGGACGATGTGTTTCTGATGCCTTGAGGATCAGCAGGGCACTGGTTTGCGCGCCAGTGCACGGTGCTCGATGGTGGGACTGGTATGAGCGGTGAGATGGTGGCCAGGGGCAGAATCGAACTGCCGACACGAGGATTTTCAATCCACTGCTCTACCAACTGAGCTACCTGGCCGGTCCGCGCGAGCCTGAGCGGCCCCTTTTTCTGGGACCCCGGCCACGGCGAGCGGCGTATTAAAGCGACCCCCCGGTAGCCCGTCAACTTGCGTGCCCGTCCCCAGCCCTGCGCGCGGGGACGCGCACGTCTTCGCGCCATCACTGGTGTCGGCGAGGGGCCGGTGGCCGGTAGCGCCACGGATTTGAGCGACCCGTCACAGTGTGCCCGTGAATCCGGTCCAGAAAGCGTCGCTTGCGCTGCGGTACCGTTGCGACGAATGGGCTCGCACGGCTGCTGGCCCCGCAGCGCGTCACGGAACGACCGCTTTACTGCTTCAGGACAATCAAACGCCATGAATACCGCTCCTTCTGCTCCGCCTGCTCCTCTGCCGTCGACCGAGGCAGAGGACGATGTCAATCTGCCGCCGCTGATCCTCGATCGGGCGGATGACGGTGAGGGCGAACTGCCCGCCGAGCCGCCGGCCGGTCCCGAGAGCCCGGAGCTGGCAGCGGTTCGCGAGATCCTGATGGGCGGTGCCCTGAAAGCGGTGCGGCGCGAGCTGCACCTGACCGTGCGCAACCTGCGCGGCACAATTAAGCGCATTCAGCACGAGTTCGAACAGAAAACCGACGGCTACGAGAGCGAGATCGCTGCCCTGCGTGCGCAGCTCGAGCAGCAGGCGCAAGCCCAGAGCGGTATCGCCGAGACGGTCAATGCCCGGGTCGAGCAG
>JBCDIK010000128.1:0-11529 GCA_038749065.1 Pseudomonadota bacterium
CAGCAACAGCGGGGTTTCCCGCAGGATCGCCAGGGCGATGGCGACCTTCTGGCGCATGCCCTTGGAGTAGCGGTCGAGCGCCTGCCCGCGCGCGCCCGTCGCCAGCCCGACTTCATCCAGGGCAGCCTCCTGCTCAGCCGCCGCGCGCTGGGTCCCGGAGAGGCTCAGGAAGTAAGCCAGATTCTCCCGAGCACTCAGGTGGGCATAGAGGCTGGCCGTCTCCGGCAGATAGGCACTTCGGCGATGCACTTCCGCCCGATTCGCCTGCACATCTTCGCCGAAGACCAGGGCACGACCACGGGTTGGCGCAATGAAACCCAGAAAGGTCAGGAGCGTCGTCGACTTACCGGCACCGTTGCCGCCGAGTAGTGCAAATACATCGCCCTGAGCCACGGTAAAGCTCATGCCGTCGAGCACGCTGTGGCCACCGCGCGCAACCGTCAGCTGTTCGGCCGTCAATACAGCGGGCGCACTCATCGGGTGCACCGCTGGCGACGCACTACAGAAACATTCATCCGAAATCCTTGGTCAGTCGCTGCAATCAAGCGCAGCCGTCTCGCACATCACACCTGTCCCACCGAAAGGGGGTGGTGACAGGCTCCGGACAGAAGGACTCAGCCCAGGTTCGGGGGACCCGCCGCGGGGGGCCTTAAGCGCGGCGCAGCCAGCGGCACGCGCGTCCGTGTCAGGGGAACGATGCGGGGCTCGCGGGGATACATCGAACGGGTCCGGCGCACCGGGGGGTGGATCAGATCCGGCTCATCTTCGGCGTACAGAAGGATGCAGGGAGCCCCATGGTGATCGTGCGGCTCCGGACCGAACTCGAGCTCATGGGCAAACGCAAGCCCTTGCCCTGCTGCAAACAGCAGCAGCGCACCCAGCGTGAAGTGCAGCTTTTGGGGCATACCGGACACGGACGCAAGTAAGCCTTGATTCAGAAAGAGGGTCAATCGTGCCCCCTTCGCAGATGGTCTGGCCAACGCGCTAGACTCGGTGAACCAGACCTTAGGGATACCGATGACCACCATGACCCAGTTGGAGCTGCGCCGGACGCAGATGAGCTACGCCGTGCCGTTACTGCGCGATCTGTAGGAGATCCTCGGCGCGGAGGTCATCGAAGAGGCGCTGAAAGAGCGGCTGCGGCGCAAGCTCGCCACCGCCGAGGTGGAGCGCGAGACAGATCTGTCGCGCATGGAAGGTGGCGCCTACTGTGACTTCCGCTACCACGCGGCGCCCTGAGCGATCTCACAGGCCCATCTGCGCAAGCCACCACTGATTGCCCTGCCAGATGGATTTCTCGAGCGGCGACAGGCGACCCTGAACCGTCCGCGGTGCCTGCAGCCCCCGCCAGACCAGGTCATTGGCGACGATGTCTTCTTCATGGACCGCAGCAACCTGACCGGACAGCGTGGCAACGATGTCATCGTATGCCGGCAGCTCGCGGTAGCCTGCGGGCACCAGAATATGAATACGCAGGGAGAGCTGATCCACGGACTCCGGGAACAGCTGATACCAGGCCGCGCCGTGCGCGTGGGGCGCGAGCAGAAAGCAGGGATACAGCACTGTCGCAAACAGCGCCTGCATCTGCCAGGGCGCCAGGGACTCGATGGCTGGCAGGGCTTGCGCCGCAGCGTCGGACACCGCCGGCGCGGCGGGCATGTGCAGGATGGACCAGGGCCCGGTGTTGTCCGGTACCTTCGAGTCCCGGGCGTGATAGACCGGCTCGAGGCTTTTCCCATGCGTCGCCAGATGGTGATAGGCCTCCATGAAGTTCTCGACCAGCACCTTCCAGTTCCAGTGCGCTGGATACGACAGGGTGTTGGCGACGACCATCTCCGGCAGCCGGAAATTCTCGAAATAGCGGCGATAGTCTTCGACCTGAGGCGCAAAGGGCGCCGCGGCGTCGTCCAGATTGACGAGCACAAACCCTTGCCACAGCTCGCAGCGGAATTCAGGCAGGCGCTGCTGCTCGGTGGCAAAGGCCTGAACGCCCTCCATGAGCGGCGCGCGCAGGAGCGTCCCGGTCGTGTCGTAGCTCCAGGCGTGGTACGGACAGGTGAACAGATGGCGACGTCCGCAGTCCTCGGCCACCGGTGCACCGCGGTGCAGACACACGCTCGATAGGGCCCGGATCTGTCCGTCCCGTCCGTGGACGACCAGCAACGGCTGGTCGAGCAGGTCAACGGTCAGGTAGCTGCCCGGTTCCGGAAGCTGATCCAGGCGGGCGACCGGCCACCAGCTGCGGCGCAGGATTCGCTCACGTTCCAACGCGAAGATTTCCCGATCCGTGTAGGCGGCTGGGGGCAGCGTTAACGCTTCGGCCAGAGGCGCTCGCGCCCGATTCAGCGCGGCCTTTGTGATCCCCGGAAGCACCTCATCATCACGACGCTTACGCTGTACCACCCTACCCTCCGGCGCCCAATGCGGCCCTTCACCAGGTTGCCCTTGCCCCAATGGGCGCCTGCGGGTCGTCGCAGGATGCCAGAGGAGACTCATAATTTAGAACGACTGGTATATATTAGAGCAAAGGCTCTCCAGGCTACAATGCGGCATGAGCAAATCCAGTCCCAGTGCTCGGCGCCCCGTGGGCCGGCCGCGCAGCGACGGCAAACCACACCTCACCCGTGAACGAGTCTTCGCCGCCTGCGCACAGCTGATCGCTGAACATGGCTATGCGGGTACCGGTATCCGCATGATGGCGCAGACGCTGGATGCGTCACCGGCGTCGATCTTCAATCTGTTCGGGTCAAAGGATGCGATCCTGAACGAGCTCATCGCCTGGGCTGCCGGGCCGTCGCTGAGGTTCTACAAGGCCCTTGCGGCCGTCGACGCACCGCCGGCAGTCAAGCTGTACAAAAGCCTGTACGAAGAGGCCCTGGTGGTGAACGCCGCTGATCGGAACTATGTCGCCCTGTTCTACCTGCCCGAGCTGCGCACTGCGGCCTTCGGACCCGCGCAAAGCGTCCGTGCGCGCATGGTCGCGCACTATGAACGTCTGCTCCGCGCAGGAGCACGTGCTGGCACCATCAGCGCACCCCATCTGGGCCTTGCTGCGGAACAGGTCTTCCAGCTGACGGAGACCCGCATCATCGCAGGGCCGGCGATGGAGCGAATGAGAGCACGGACCACCGCCGCTGCCACAGCAACGTTCTGCCTGCAGGCCCTGCTCACCGAGCCCGGCGAGCTCACCACCGTGCGCGGCGCCGCCGGTCAGCTGCGCCAGCGCATCGAGTACAGCACCGACTACGGGAGAGCGTAGCCCTCATGCATCGCAACACGATCAGAACGGTCTTCGGCTTTCTGCGCAGTGTGCTGCAGCGGCGCCTACCGATACTTCGCACACGCTCGGCCGGCGTCGAGCAGATTTACAACTACCGAAAGATCCCGGGGGTCTACAGCACATCCGGGCAGCCGAACGAAGCG
Organism: Pseudomonadota bacterium; assembly: GCA_038749065.1. Taxonomy (GTDB): domain Bacteria; phylum Pseudomonadota; class Gammaproteobacteria; order Pseudomonadales; family Azotimanducaceae; genus CALHVX01. Next base: position 3,424 of record JBCDIK010000128.1, read on the forward strand.
CAGCTCCAGCAGATCGTCCACAGCGGCTTTGATCAGATCATCAACCTCGCGCCCAACAGCGTGCTTGAGAACGCAGTCGTCAACGAAGCGGAGATACTGCAGCAGCTGGGCGCCCGCTACACCCATCTACCCATCGACTTCACGAATCCGACCGACGCGGATTTCGATCGTTTCGTCGCGCTGGTTCGCGACGCCCCGGCGGATCGCCTGTGGGTCCACTGCGCCGCCAACATGCGCGTGTCCACATTCACCTATCGTTACCGCCGGGACGTGCTCGGAGAGGATGAGGCCCAGGCACGGGCCGACCTGCAGGCGATCTGGGAACCCACCGGTCCCTGGAAGCCATTCCTGCGCCGCGACGCCGACACAGGATCGCCGCCTGCCTCATAGAACGGCTCAGCCAGCGCTGTCTGGGCCAGCCCCGAGGCCGGTGAATGGTGAGGTTCGAAGCGAAGAACCACTTCCGGATACAATCGTCCGAAGGCTAGTACGGGATGCATCGCGCAAGGCTTCATGCACGAGACCCTTCTCGACAGCACCGGGCCGCCAACCTGGTGGCGCTTCGCGCGGCGCGACCTGGTGATCATCGCTCTGACGCTGACCTGTTGGTTGCTGACCCACACGGCGACCGACAGCGCGCTGCCCGGGCGTCTGGCCGGGGGACTGGCGATCCTCAGCGCGTTTCTCCTGCATGAGTGGGGACACTGGCTGGGCGCTCGCTGGAGCCGATCCCGGATCAGCTTGCCCGCCACCCTCGCGTCCCCGTTCCTGTACAACTTTGATGCACAACAGAACAACCGGCGTCAGTTTCTCATCACCTCCGTGGCCGGCTTCGCGGCAACCGGGGTATTCCTGGTCGCCTACTTCCTGTTGCTGCCGGACTCCCACCCTGGCACGGCGCTGGCGTGCAACGGCGCGCTGGTGCTGGCCACACTGACGCTGGTGTTTGAGGTGCCCATTGCCATCGCGGTTGCCGCTGGCTGGCCGATTCCCGAGCTCAAGCTGTTCGGGCGCGCGGCGCCCGATTCTCAGCCCCGCTCCACAGACCGGATCACATAGCCACCGGAGCGCTCGTCCGCCTCCATACGCAGCAGCCCCTGCTGCGCGGCTTCTTCGAGCAGGTCGTTGAACGATCCGAAGCCGTAGGCTGTTTCGTTGAAGCCCGGTCGTCGGCGCTTCAGGGTCTGCTTCACCATGGAGCCCCAGACCGCATCGCCGCGCTCTGCGATCAGCGCCTCGGCGGTTTCCAGCACCAGCTCGACACCATCGGCCACGGCGTCGTTCTCAGCCGGCTCCGCTGCGCGCTTCGAGCCCTTGCCGTCCGCCGCTTTCTTCTTGGCCGGGCGCTTGCGCTTGCGTTTGCTGCTCTGAGCCTGGACCAGGTCGTCGTAGAACAGAAACTCATCGCAGTTGCTCATGAGCAGGTCCGAGGTGCTGCTGCGAATGCCGACGCCGATGACCACCTTGGCATTTTCCCGGAGCTTGCTCACCAGCGGCGAGAAATCCGAATCGCCCGAGATAATCACAAAGGTATCGATGTGATCTTTGGTGTAGCACAGGTCGAGCGCGTCCACGACCATGCGAATGTCGGCGGAGTTTTTGCCGGACTGGCGCGTGTGCGGGATCTCGATCAGCTCGAATGCCGCATCGTGCATGGCGGGCTTGTACTCTTTGTAACGCTGCCAGTCGCAGTAGGCCTTCTTGACTACCACGTTGCCTTTCACGAGGAGGCGCTCGAGGATCACGCCGATATCGAGCTTCGGCAGCTTGTCGTCGCGCACGCCAAGGGCCACGTTCTCGAAATCGCAGAACAGAGCCAAATTATTGTCGCTTCCGCTGCTGGACATGATTGCTTCCTGACGCTGGGCGAGCGCCATTGTCCGGCACCCTTCACGGAAGTGCCACAGTCACTGCACAGTTCACGCTCTGTTGCCCTCGCCCAGCCGCAGCGTGCGCGCTGACTACACTCAGCCTATGAGCGAGTTGCGCGATCTCGACCTCGTCTGGCTGTTGCTGTGCACGGTGCTGGTAGCGCTGATGCAGGCGGGCTTTCTGTGCCTGGAAAGCGGCGCCGTACGGCCCAAGAACAGCGTCAGCGTCGCGGTCAAAAACCTGCTGGATCTGTGCTTGAGCGGGCTGCTGTTCTGGCTCCTGGGCTACGGGCTGATCTACGGCACTGCGCCTACCGGTGCACTCGGTGGCTGGATCGGCTTCTCCGCGACCCCCGGCCCCGGCCTTGCGGTCGAGGACCAGGTCCGCTTCATCTATCTGCTCATGTTCTGCGGCACCGCGGTCACCATCGTTTCCGGCGCGATCGCCGAGCGGGCCCGGCTACTGGGCTACCTGCTGCTCTCTGCGGTCATCGCCACGGCGATCTTTCCCGTTGTCGCACATTGGGTGTGGTCCGAAGACGGCTGGCTCGCACAGCGGGGCTTCGTGGATTTCGCCGGGGCCACGGTCGTTCACGTGTCCGGCGGCCTGATGGCGCTCATCGCCTGCATCTTCGTCGGGCCCCGCCGGGGTCGCTTCCGTCAGGACACGACCATGCCCGCGAGCAACCTGACACTCACCGCATTCGGCACGCTCCTGATCTGGATCGGCTGGTTTGGCTTTAACGGCGGGAGCTACCTGCGCTTCGACGGTGGTGCGGTCACCGTCCTGCTGGTCACCGCAGCCGGAGCGATCGGCGGTGCCATGGCGGTCACCGCCCAGCTGGGACTGAGTGGACAACCGCTGCGGGTCGAAGAGATCTCCAGTGGGCTGCTGGGTGGGCTGGTGGGAATCACCGCCGGTGCGCACGCGCTGGATGTGGCCCCTGCGCTGCTGCTCGGCAGTCTCTGCGGTCTGGTCGCGCTCTACGCGAATCACGCCCTCGCCCGCGCTGGTATCGACGATGTGATCGGCGCAGTGGCCGTACACGCCTGCGCGGGCATCGTCGGCACCGTGCTGTTCCCGGCGCTGGCTGATCCGCTGCGGCTGGACACGGGACTGAACGCCATAGAACAGCTCAAGGTCCAGTTGTTGGGGGTCGGCGCTTGCGTGCTGTGGATCCTCGGCGCCGGCACGCTGCTGGTGGGGATCATCAATCGCCTCTGCCCCCTGCGGTGCAAGCCCAGGCAGGAAGAACAGGGGCTCGATCGCAGTGAGCACGGCGCCAACAACGCCTGGCTACAGCTCGATGCGCAGCTTGAAGCATCGGAGCGCGCACGGGTGCTGGCGCAGCGCGCGAAAGCACGTGCTGACGCCGCCAATGACGCCAAGACGGCGTTCCTTGCGAACATGAGCCACGAGCTGCGCACGCCGCTTAACGGCGTGATTGGCACCCTCGATACGGTGCTCGATGACCCGCTGGAAGCGGAGATGGCTTCCAGCCTGACCATGGCCCGCAACTCTGGCGAGCACCTGCTGAAGCTGATCAACGATCTGCTGGACGTGGCCAAGTTCGAAGCCGGCGAGATCGAGCTCGAGCTGCTGCCCGTAAACATCCGCGAGCTCGCCCGTGAAGTCCAGGAAACGGTCGCGCACATCGCCGCGCAGAAGGGTCTCGCACTCACTCTGAAAGTCGCGCCGGACGTCCCGTCTCGAGCCCTGTTGGACCCCACCCGCGTCAAACAGATCCTGCTCAACCTGGTCGGCAACGCGCTCAAGTTCACCGGCGAGGGGGAGGTGATGATCCAGATCAGCTGCCTGTGGGACGATGCTGAGGACCAGTGCATGCTGCAGCTCGCCGTGCACGACTCGGGACCGGGCATCGACCCCAAGGCGCAGGAAGCCATCTTCGACCGTTTCAAGCAGGCGGACTCAAGTACCACCCGGCGCTACGGCGGGACAGGGCTCGGCCTAACGCTCACCCGCGATCTGGTGGAACTCATGGACGGGGAACTGACGCTCAAGTCCACGCCCGGTCAGGGTGCCTGTTTCACCGCGCGACTGCCGGTCACTGTGGTGCACGACGATGCGCCGGTGTCGGTGACCACGAGCAGCGCGCCGCACCGCGACCTCTCGCAGCTGCGGGTGCTGGTCGCGGAGGACAACCCCGTGAACCGCAGTGTGGTGCAGCGCATGCTCGACAAGCTGGGCATCACGTCAGCGACGGTCGTTGAGAACGGCGAACAGGCCGTCGCACAGTGGCGCTTGGGCGATTTTCAGGTCGTGCTCATGGACTGCCAGATGCCGCAAATGGACGGTCTGGAAGCGACCATCGCGATCCGGGAGATCGAAGCCACCCAGGCCCTGGTGCCCATCCCCATCATCGCCTGCACCGCCAACGCCAGCATGATGGATCGGGAGGAGTGCCTGAACGCCGGCATGAACCTGCACCTGTCGAAGCCGCTCACACTTGCGACCCTGCGGACGGCGCTGGAAGCGGCGATTGAAGATCGGGCGCCGTTACCCCCCCAGAGCCCCGGGGCCCTGCCCGCCTGAGCGGGCACGCTCGCCTGAGCGGGCACGCTCGCCTGAGCGGGCACGCTCGCAGAGCCGCGCCCCACCCGCTGCGCGCTGGCATACTGGCCACAAGACGCCGCGGACCACACCTGTGACCTTTCTCAGCCTGGGCTTGTACCTGCTGCTCATGCTCGCCATTGGCGTGTACGGTTATCGCACCGCCAGCGCGGACCTGGCGGACTACATGCTCGGTGGGCGGAGGCTGCACCCCGCCGTGGGCGCCTTGTCCGCCGGGGCTTCGGACATGAGCGGCTGGATGCTCATGGGATTGCCGGGCGCCGTGTTCGTCTCCGGGCTGTCCGCTGCCTGGATTGCCGTCGGACTGTGCATCGGCGCCTATCTCAACTACCTGCTGGTCGCGCCCCGGTTGCGCATTTACACAGCGCAGGCGAACGATGCGCTGACCCTCCCGGACTTTTTCGCCCAGCGCTTCGACGGTGGTACGCGCACGCTCCGGGTCGTTGCGTCAGTCATTATCGTTATCTTCTTCACGCTCTACACATCCTCGGGCATGGTCGCCGGCGGGCGCCTGTTCGAGACCGCATTCGCGACGTCGTACAGCACGGGCCTCGCTATCACCGCTAGCGTGGTCGTGCTCTACACGCTGATCGGGGGCTTTCTGGCCGTCAGCCTCACAGACTTCGTGCAGGGGACCATCATGTTCTGCGCCCTGCTGCTCGTGCCCATCGCCGCCCTCATCGCACTCGGTGGGCCGGCCGAGCTGACCGCGACGCTCGCGAACACGGAGCCCGCCCGCAGCAGCCTGATGGGAGCGCTGACCGGCATTGGCCTGCTGTCCGCGCTGGCCTGGGGCCTGGGATACTTCGGCCAGCCCCACATCATTGTGCGGTTCATGGCCATTCGCAGCGCCGCGGATATGCCAGTCGCCCGGCGGATCGGCATGGGGTGGATGCTGGTCACGGTGATCGGCGCCGTGGCCACGGGGCTGATTGGCTACGCCTGGCACCAGGCCCGCGGCGGTGGTCCCCTGGAACCGGAGACCATCTTCATTGTGCTCGCCCAGGTCCTCTTTCACCCGCTGATTGCCGGCTTTCTGCTGGCCGCGATTCTGGCGGCCATCATGAGCACGATCTCCTCCCAGCTCCTGGTGTCCTCCAGCTCGCTGACGGAGGATTTCTATCGCGCCTTCCTGCGCCGCGGCGCGAGCGATCGCGAACTCGTGCGGGTGGGACGCAGCAGCGTTCTGCTGGTCGCCGGGGCCGCAAGCCTTCTCGCCCTCGATCCGGACGCGACCATTCTGTCGCTCGTCAGCAACGCCTGGGCGGGATTCGGAGCCGCGTTCGGACCTCTGGTTCTGCTCACCCTGTACTGGGAGCGCCTGACGCGCGGCGGCGCGCTGGCCGGTATGCTCACCGGCGCCGGGACGGTGCTGTTCTGCGTCTACATTCCCGTGCTCGATGGTGGCCGGACCCTGTCAGATGAGCTCTACGAAATCGTGCCGGGGTTCCTGCTGGCTCTCATCGCGTCCCTGGCAGTGAGCCTGGCGCAGCCCGCGCCAGCAGCTGCCGTGCGCGAGCGCCATCGGGAAGTCCGGGCCGCGACCCGCGCTATCGGCGCGCTATAGCCAAGCGCGCCGGCGCACTGGACGGAGACCGAGACGGGCAGGAGTCCCCGTGGCATGCTTGCGGTTTGGATTCGACGACCGCAGCGGGGCGCCCGTGCGCCGGCGCCGGCGGCCGTCCTGGCAAGGGAGCCCGACGATGACCACCGTGACCGTGCCCACCTTTGGCGATCTGCTGCGCGAACACCTCGACGGCGTACCCCGCTCCGCTTACCCGTACCTGCTGTCGTGCCTGGAACGAACGGCAGCGCAGCGGTATCGCGGCTGGGCCGAGGCCGTACCGGAACATCGGGACGGCTTGCTGGCCTGCGCGGGCCGCGAGGACGAGATCGCCGATCGGGTGCAGGCGCTGTTCCCGCCCAGCGCCGACGACAAGGCCATGGTCGAGGCTGTGATGCCTGCGGCCAAACAGACCTACTACGACGTGTTCGAGGGCCATGACCCCTTCGAGCAGATGTTCATTCAGGCGGATGCGGAAAAGCAGGGGTCCCAGGCCTGGCAGAACATGAAGGCCGCCTACCCGGAACACAGCGCGGCGATGGATGCGCTGACGGCCCTCGAGCTTGAAAGCGGCCGCTACCTGGACGCGCTGCTGGCCGACCGCTAGCTAGCGGTTGACTTCGCCCGTGGCGGCGCGCGCAGCCGGCTTTCTGAGGTAGCGTGACCGCCAGAAGCGGTTATAGCCGTGCACCTGCATGGTTGGGCCCTCCGCGTTTTCCAGCGGCAGGCCCCGGTTATGCCACTCGAAGATCGAGCCGGCGAGGTTCGCCACGTTGGACACCCCCTGGCCCTTAAGCCAACGTGCCGCCTTCGATGAGCGCACGCCCACAGAACAGTACAGCAGCAGCGTGCGGTCCGGGTTGGCCCGCGCCAGCGCCAGCAGGGCGTCGCGATCATCCAGATGCCGCGCCCCGGGCAGGTGACTGACGGCGTACTCCGCCGCCGAGCGTACATCCACCAGCAGCGGTGCAGCCGGCGCGGCCAACAGTGAATCGATACTGCGATGGGTCACGCGAGGGTAGTCCTCGCGAATCTCGGCCTTGAGCGCCTGCAGCCGCAGCACGGCAGGGTCCTCGTGCACCTCGGCAGCCGGCGTGGTTGGCACAACGGCCATGGCCATGGCCAGCCACAGCCAGGCGAGCAGACTGCCTCGTCGGTTCGGGCGGAATGGGTCTCGTAACTGCATCGCTGCGGGCCTCCGGGCTGCGTCGATCATGCCACGACGCAATGGCTGAACTTTCCGCCCACGCGGTACTCCTACAGACAACTGTGCAACACAGGCGTTCCGCCATGTCCCGAACCGTTCGCTCTGCTTTCTCCCTGGCCGTTCTCGCGCTCGCAGCGAGCCTTCCGACTGCGCCTGCGTTCGCGTCCGGCACCCTGAGCACCCAGGGCGATGCCCAGCGCCGCGTCATCGATGAGCGCTATGAGTACGGCAAATCGGTTTACCTGGGCCGCGAACCGGGCACCACGCGCTACGACTACTGCCTGCAGCAGGATGGCGCGGCCGAGAAACTCAAGCGGCGCACGCTCAAGCCGTTCCGCGGCGGTAAAGCCGGCGACTTTGCCCGCGCACTGGTGCGATGCGATGCTCCGGAGCAACAGGTGCTCGCTGCGCTGCAGCCGGAGCAGGTGCGGTTTGTCCTGTACTACCTGAACAAGCGCTACAAGCTTAATCTCCAGTAGGCCTCGTCCGACAACGCCACGCGTCAGACAAAAGGGCCAACGCGATCACCGCGTATTCCACCGCCAGGACCGGCCCAGGGATCTGGTACAGACCGAGTGTGACGCCCGGAAGGTTGATCCCGCTCACATAGCTCAGTGCGACCGCTGCGGCCGCAACCCAGGGCGCCACCAGCACCGGGCCCTCGCGCAGCAGCGCGAGCGGCAGCAGCCAGATCAGGTACCAGGGGTTCAGCGCCGAAAGTACGGCGAGCAGCAACGCGAAGCACGGAAGCAGAGGCCAGCTGGCCCAGGGCGCACGCGCCGCCGACAGATCGTTCTGGGGACGCAGCCACAGCCAGGCCATCACCAGGGCCGCTGCCAGCAGGAGCAGCAGCGCGACCCGGGCCCGTCCC
>JBCDIK010000129.1:0-11527 GCA_038749065.1 Pseudomonadota bacterium
CGCCGTTGTCTCGCTCTCGGCGGTGTCGTCAGGGCCCGTCTGCGGCTCTTCCTGCGGGGGTTTCTTCGCCATCGCGAACTCCGTAAGGGTTAGGCGCCGTCGTCAGCCGCTGGGCTGACCTCGGTCGGTTCGGTTGCAGCATCGGCACGGGCGCTGGCACTGCGGACATAGATCGGGGCGAATGCTTCCTGCTGCACGAGGTCGAGCAACTGCTCACGCACCAGTTCCATGATCGCCAAAAAAGTCACGATCACGCCCTGGCGACCCTCAGCCACGGTGAACAGCTCCGCAAAGGGCAGAAACTCCGTCGAGGTCCGAACCCGATCGAGCACGCCGGTCATACGCTCGCGAACGGACAACGGCTCCAGCTGCACGGCGTGCCGGGCGAACATTTCCGAGCGCCGCAGCACATTGGCCAGGGCGACCATCAGCTCCTTTATGTCCACCGTCGGGTCCGCATGTTCGCGTACGAGTTTGGGGCGCTCGGCAGCGGCCGGATAGAGTTCCCGCTCCATGCGCGGCAGCTGGTCAATGTTCTCCGCTGCGGTCTTGAGCTGCTCGTACTCCTGCAGGCGGCGGATCAGCTCCGCGCGCGGATCCTCTTCTTCCTCGCCTTCCGCCACCGGCTTGGGCAGCAGCATTCGCGACTTGATCTCCGCCAGCATTGCGGCCATGAGCAGGTACTCGCCGGCCAGCTCGAGCTGCAGTGCGCTCATCAGCTCGATGTACTGCATGTATTGCTCGGTGATCGCCGCCACGGACACGTTGAGAATGTCGAGGTTCTCGCGGCGGATGAGATACAGCAGCAAGTCCAGGGGACCTTCGAAGGTCTCGAGGAAGACCTCAAGCGCATCGGGCGGGATGTACAGGTCCGTGGGCAGTTCCGTCACGGATTCGCCCTGCACCAGCGCCAGCGGCGGCTGCGGCCCCTGGCGGAGGACGTGCAGGCGCGGTTGCTCCGCTTCGCTCACGGGCGTCGGGGTGTCGGTGTCTTCGGTCACGGCTACCTCGCGTGCGGCTGGGCTGACGCCGGGTCGGCAGCCGCGTTCGGCGCTACTATGCCTGCCCGGCGGGGGCCTGTCATCGGTGCTCGATGCCCACCGCCGCGCGGACTTCCTCCAGCGTATCCTTGGCCGCATCCCGCGCCTTTTCGGAGCCTTCCTGAAGGATGCTCTGCACCAGGTCGGGCTGCTCTTCGTACTGCCGCGCCCGCTCGATCAGCACCGCCTGTTCCGCGTTCACGGCCTCGATGAGAGGTTTTTTGCAGTCGATGCAACCAATCCCCGCACTGCGGCAGCCATCGGCCGCCCAGCCAAGGGTCTGCTCGTCGCTGTAGACCTGATGCATCGCGAAAACCGGACAGACCTCCGGGTTACCCGGATCAGTGCGCCGAACCCGCTGAGGATCGGTCTGCATGGTGCGGATCTTCTGATCCACGCTGTCCGGGCTTTCGCGCAGAGCGATGGTGTTGCCGTAGGACTTCGACATCTTCTCGCCATCGAGCCCCGGCATCTTGGCCTGCTCCGTTAACAGCGCCTGGGGCTCCGGCAGAACGATGCGGCCGGTGCCTTCCAGGTAACCGAGCAGCCGCTCCTGGTCCCCGATCGAAATGTTCTGCTGTTCGCTGACCAGCGCCTGAGCGCGCGCCAGCGCGTCGGCGTCGCCCTGCTCCACATAGCCGCGGCGCAGGTCTCGATACAGCCGCGCGGCCTTCTTGCCCATTTTCTTCGCCGCAGCCTCGGCCAGTTCCTCAAACCCCGGCTCCCGTCCGTAGACGCTGTTGAACCGGCGCGCGACCTCACGGGTCAGCTCAACGTGGGCCACCTGGTCCGCTCCGACCGGGACATGCCCGGCCCGGTACACCAGGATGTCCGCCGCCTGCAGCAGCGGGTAGCCGAGAAAGCCGTAGGTCGCCAGATCCTTGTCGTTGAGCTTGAGCTGCATGTCCTTATAGCTGGGCACGCGCTCAAGCCATGCCAGGGGCGTGATCATCGACAGCAGCAGATGCAGCTCCGCGTGCTCCGGAACCTTGGACTGCAGGAACAGCGTTGCCGAGCCCGGGTTGACACCCGCCGCCAGCCAGCTCACCACCATGTCCAGCGCATCGCCCTCGATGTCCTGCGCGTCGTCGTATGCGGTCGTCAGTGCGTGCCAGTCGGCAACAAAGAAAAAGCAGTCGTACTCGTGTTGCAGCCGGGTCCAGTTGTTCAGCACGCCGTGGAGGTGGCCCAGATGGAGTTTTCCGGTTGGGCGCATGCCCGATAACACCCGTTGGCTCGGGTCGCTGCTGCTCAAGGGGCAGTCCTTGCTGGAGTGAGGATGACAGTATAAGTGGCCGTGGGGGGATCGTCAGGGAAATTCCCCAAGCCCAGGCCGCAACACCTCGGGCACCGGCTCGGTAAGATCCACCACCGTTGTATGGACAAAGCCACAGGGACCGCCGTCGATGATGACGTCGACTCGCCCCATCAGCCGATCACGGGCCAGCTCCGGATCCGTAATGGCCTCGTCGTCTTCCGGCAGCTGCATGGTGGTGACCAGCAGTGGCTCGCCGAGCGTGTCGAGCAGCTGCTGACAGATCGGGTGATCGGGCACCCGGATCCCCACGGTCTTGCGCTTGGGATGCACGAGCTTGCGCGGCATCTCCCGCGTCGCCTGCAGGATGAAGGTGAAGGGCCCCGGGGTGTAGGCCTTAAGGATCCGGTAGTGGCTGTTGTCGACCCGAGCGTAGGTCGCCAGGTCCGACAGGTCCTGACACATAAGCGTGAGCAGGTGCCGATCGCTTAGCCGCCGCAGGCGGCGCACCGCAGCCACCGCTTTCGGGTCGCCCACGCGGCAGGCGAGCGTGTACACCGTATCGGTCGGCAGGACCGCGAGCCCGCCGGTACCGATCAGCTCCGCTGCACGGCGGATCAGCCGCTGCTGCGGGTTCGTAGGATGAATGGCGAAGTACTGGCTCACGAGTTCGAAGGTCAGACACGCAGCGCGCATGATACCTGCCTGATTACCGCTGTGCCGCGGTTCCAATCAGCGGGCCTTTCATTATGATGCGCAGCGACGAGCGGCCCGGACCGGTATGCCCGACCGGCGGCTGCCGCACGGCCCGTTAAAGGGAGAGCCTTTCACCTATGTCGCAGTTGCTCGATTTTCTGCCGATCGCGCTATTCGTCGCGGTCTACTACCTGGCCGACATCTACTACGCGACCGGTGCCCTGATGATCGCCGTGACGCTGCAGGTCGGCTGCTACTACCTGCTGAAACGACCGATCGGCAACGAGCTGAAACTCACCTTCTGGGTCAGCCTCATCTTCGGCACACTGACCATCGTGCTGCGCGACGAGACCTTCATCCAGTGGAAGCCCACGGTCGTCAACTGGGCCCTGGCCGCCACCCTGCTCATTACCCAGATGCTGGGCCGCGGATCGCTGCTGAAGAAGCTGCTCGGCGCGCAGCTCAAGCTACCGGATCCGGTCTGGAATCGCCTGAACCTGGGCTGGGCCGCCGGGTTCGCCCTCGCGGGCGCCCTGAACCTGGTGATCGCCTATAACTTCTCCATGGATTTCTGGATCAACTACAAGCTCTTCGGCGGATTTGCGCTGACGTTCACGTATCTGATCATCACCATGGTGTATCTCTCGCGGGGTGGGTATCTGGCTCAGCTGGAGCCCGCGCAGCCTACTGACTCTGCGACGCCATCCAGGACGGATCATGCCTCCCAAGACTGAACTCCCTGTGCCCACGATCTTCCCGCAACGCCGGTTACTGGCGGCACCGCTCCTGGCCCTGCTGCTCTCCCTGCTCGGACCGGCCCAGGCGAGCGCTGCGGACAGCAACACGCGCTACATCTCCGACCGATTGACCGTGCCCCTGCGCTCGGGGCCGACCAACGGCCATCGCATTACCCATCGAGGCCTGCCCGCGGGCACGCAGCTGAGCGTCCTCGAAGAGGGCGAGAACGGCTATGTCCGGATCCGCACCGCGCGCGGCACTGAGGGCTGGCTGGAGTCGCAGTATCTCGACAGCCAACCCATCGCCAAGGCGCGCCTGGCGAGCGCTCAGCAGGAACTGGCCAGACTGCGCGGCAATCTGCAGGAGCAACGGCAACGCCTGGCCTCAGCCACCGCTGGCAAGGGCACGGCCGAGAAAACGGCATCGGCGCTCGAGACCCAGGTCGCGAGCCTGACCAAGGAGCTCGAAGACCTGAAGGCCATCTCCAAGGGTGCGGTCGCGAACTACGCCGAGAACCGCAAACTGAAAGAACTGAATGACCGACTGCGGGGCGAGGTGCAGGACCTGGCCGACGAGCGCGACATGCTGCGCTCGAATGCCCAGCAACGCTGGCTGATGATCGGCGGCGGGCTGGTCCTGCTCGGGCTGCTGCTCGGGGTGATCATCAAGGCGCGGCCGCGGCGCAGCGCGAGCGCCTGGACTTAAGACCGGTGCCGGTCCTGAGTGTCAATCTGAACAAGGTGGCACTGCTGCGCAACGCCCGCGGCGGCGTCGTGCCGAACGTGCTGGATGCCGCGCGCACGGTCCTCGGGGCCGGCGCTGAAGGCATCACCGTGCACCCGCGACCGGATCAGCGTCACATCCGCCCGGACGACGTTCTCGACCTCGCCCAGTATCTGGGCTCACAGCACAGCGATGAGGCTTTAGAGGCCATCGAGCTGAATGTCGAAGGCAACCCGTTTGCGGGCGCTCGGCCCAATGGCTACCCCGGCTTTGATGCCCTCATCGAACAGGCGCGCCCGGCGCAGGCGACGCTGGTGCCTGATGGTGACAACCAGCTCACCTCCGATCACGGCTTCGACCTTCGCGGCGACCAGTCGGCGCTGCAGGACAAGATCCACCGCTATCAGCGCGCCGGCGCACGCGTGAGTCTGTTCATGGACCCCGACATCGGCCAGATCAGCCGCGCCCGCGACCTTGGCGTCGAGCGGATTGAGCTGTTCACCGGCCCCTTCGCCGATGCGGTCACCGAGTATGGCGCGGAATCTGGGCAGGCGCGCACCCTCCGGGACCAGTTCCAGCAGGCCGCAGAGCACGCGGTGTCGGTGGGCCTTGGGGTCAACGCGGGGCACGATCTGGACCTGCCGAACCTGCCGCTGTTTTGCACCATCCCCGGCCTGCTCGAGCTATCTATCGGCCACGCGCTGATCGCCCGGGCACTCGAACGCGGGCTTACGCAGACCGTGAAGGATTTTCTGGTCGCCATCAACGGCGCTGACAGCGGTCAGCGACGCAAACCTGGAGTCACCGCATGATCAATCGCACGTCGGCACGGGCTGGAGTCCTGCGGATGCTCGCGATCGCCTTGTCATCACTGGCGTTCAGCACCTTCGCCCTGGCGGAGGATCGCCCACAGGTACAGGTGCAAACGAACGTTGGCGCCTTCACCATCGAGCTGTATCCGAAGCAAGCGCCTTACTCGGTGCGCAACTTTCTCGGTCTGGTGGAAGCGCAGTTTTACGACGGCCTGATCTTTCACCGGGTGATTCCCGGCTTCATGGTGCAGGCAGGCGGCTATGACAGCGAGCTCAACCTGCGTGAGCCTGGCGCCAACGTGGTGAACGAATCCGACAACGGGCTGCGCAACCGCAAGGGCATGGTCGCTATGGCTCGGCTCAATCATCCAGACTCTGCCAACAGCCAGTTCTATATCAACGTGGTGGATAACGCCCATCTGGATGCGGCCCGCGGCAGACCGGGCTACACCGTATTTGGGCGCGTCATCGACGGCTGGCGCACCGTCACGCAGATCGAGCTCGTCGATACGGGCCGTCGCAACGGCCTGGCCGGGGTTCCGGAGCAGTCGATCGTGATTGAATCTGTGCGTCGCCTCGACGCCGGCGACTGACCCAGGCCCCGGCGCCCGCGAGCCGCAGACAAGGCCAGTGCGCCCTGTGTATGATCGCGCCGGTTTTTTTCCATTTGAGGCCTCGCGATCCCTATGAAGCCCATCGTCGTTGCCGTCGCCAGCGCGCTGCTCCTGGCCGTGGCAGTCACTGAGCTGACGCAGCGGATCTGGCCCGACAGCCGGCTGGCTCTCCTGCTGCTGTGTTTTCTGGCGCTGCTCATCAGCGGCCTGTTCAACGCCCGTCAGGTCCGTCATGCCCACAGCACAGCGCCAGCGCCCGGCGACCGCCAACCCTCGCCCAATCGCCAGAGTACGCCCGACCGGCAGCGGCAGCCCGCTTCTGAGCGGCGCCGCAGCCGCGGCCAGGACCGAAAGTCTACGAACCGCACAGCGGGTCCGGCCTCACGGCCAGCGGCAGCCACCCAAACACCTGCCGACGGCCCCCGGGAAACCGGGGAGGTGAAATGGTTCAACCGCTCGAAGGGTTTCGGGTTCGTGATCCGGCCCAACGGCGAAGAGATCTTCGTTCACCAGCGCTCGATACGGGCCGGTGACAGCGGCGGTCGACCGGCGCTCAAGGACGGTGAGACGGTGTCCTTCGTCGTCGCCCAGCGCGAGCGCGGCGACCAGGCCGAGGACGTGGTACCGGAGCGCGGGCAACCCTCATGAACCTGCGCAATGCACTCAACGCTCGAGTGGCTGCGGCACTCGAGCAGTGCGACGTTGCCGGCGCACCTCTGCTCCGCACGGCTTCCAGGCCCGAGTTTGGCGACTACCAGGCGAACGGGATCATGGCCGCCGCCAAGCGCGCTCGCCGCAACCCCCGGGAACTGGCCGAGATCGTGTGCGATGCGCTGCTGACCCTGGATGCGCAGGCCCAGCCCCCGCTGCTGGAGAAAGCGGAAGTGGCAGGGCCCGGCTTCATCAACCTGCACCTTCGTCCGGACTGGCTGGCGGCGCAGGTACAGGATGCGCCGCTGTTGAGTCCGGTCACCGATACACAGCGCGTGGTCGTCGACTACAGTAGCCCGAACCTGGCTAAGGAAATGCACGTCGGCAACCTGCGCAGCACGATCATTGGCGATGCGCTGGCACGGATGCTGGAAGCGGTTGGCCACAGGGTGATCCGGCAGAATCATGTGGGCGACTGGGGCACCCAGTTCGGCATGCTGATCACCGAGCTGGAGCAGCAGCAGAACGCCAGCGACCAGGCCATCGAGCTGCATGATCTGGAGGCGTTCTACCAGCAGGCCAAGCGACACTTCGATGCCGACGAAGACTTCGCCAGACGCTCCCGGGAAGCGGTGGTCGCCCTGCAGCAGGGCGACGACTACATGCGCACGCTCTGGCAGCAGTTCGTCGATCTGTCGCTCGCGCACGGGCAGTCGCAATACGACCGGCTGGGCGTCTCGCTCGGCCCCGACGATGTCATGCCGGAGAGCGCCTACAACGCGCGCTTGCCCGGGATCGTCGAACACCTGCGCACCGAGAACCTGCTCACGGAGTCCGACGGGGCGCAGTGTGTGTTCCTTGAAGAGTTCAGCAACAAAAAGGGTGATCCGCTGCCGGTGATCGTGCAGAAAACCGGCGGTGGCTACCTTTACGCCACCACAGACCTGGCGGCCTGCGAGTACCGTAGCGAGACCCTCGAAGCCGATCGCGTGCTGTATCTCGTGGACGTACGGCAGAGCCTGCACTTCAAGCAGGTCTTCGCGGTCGCACGCAAAGCAGGCCTGGTGCGGGACGCCGTCAGTTTCGAACACCTCCCCTTCGGCACGATGCTCGGCAAAGATGGCAAGCCCTTCAAGACCCGCACCGGTGGTGTCGTCAAGCTGTCAGATCTGCTCGATGAAGCGCAAAGCCGAGCCGCAGCGCTGCTGGCGCAGCGGAGCCAGGACGACGACACAGCGCTGAGCGAGACCGAGCGCGCTGCGGCCAGCGCCATCATCGGCATCGGCGCCGTGAAGTACTCCGACCTGTCTAAGAACCGGACCAGCGACTACGTCTTCGACTGGGACCAGATGATCGCCTTTGAAGGCGATACGGCGCCCTATCTGCAGTACGCGTACACACGGGTGCGCAGTCTGTTCCGGCGCGCTGGCGAAACGTTCGGTGCCATGACCGGGCCTTGTACGATCAGTGAACCGGCGGAACGGTCCCTGGCGCTGACACTGCTGCAGTTTCAGGAAGTACTGGAGAATGCGACGGCGGAAGGCTTTCCGCACTATCTCACGGGCTATCTCTATGAGCTCGCAACGCGCTACTCGCAGTTTTACGAGCAGTGCCCGGTGCTGAAAGCGGATGGCCCGACCCGCGCGAGTCGCCTGCTGCTCTGCCAGCGCACCGGGCAAACGCTGGCACGGGGCCTCGAGCTGCTGGGCATCGGGACCATCGAGCGGATGTAGGAACGCCGTCAGGCGCTCCTCTAGGCGGAGGTGGTCGCCGCCCGCGGCATGGCGTAGGAGCGCAGGTGCTCGGCGAACTCCGCCAGGGTCGCGACGCCCGTCGCTTCCGCATCGCTGCACCACTGCTTCAGCTCCGCGAGTAACGCTTCAGCGCCGGCGCTGCGCTTGCTCCAGATGGCCTGCAGCTGCAGCCGCATCTCGTACACGACCTTCAGGGACGGGCTGTCGTCGATCAGCTCGCCGATACGCGTGCGGCCGGCGTCGTCCATGATGGACTCATCACGCGCCAGCAGCGCTCGCGCGCGACGAAAAACCGACGGGTCCGCTGCAGCGGCGCGCTCCTTGCGCACCTGCGGCGCAATGACCCGCTCCGCATAGCAGGCCATGACCCGGAAACGATCATTGACCACGGCCCAGGCCGTATCGGAATCGAGCGTGCGCTTACCGGGAACCTGAGCAGAGACCGGCCCGGTACTGCGCACCGTCGCCAGGCCCAGGGCCTTGAACAGCGAGATCCAGAACCAGCCGATGTCGAACTCCCAGGGCTTCTGCGACAGCTTTGCCGAGTTGGGGTAGGTATGGTGGTTGTTGTGGAGTTCTTCGCCGCCGATCAGGATGCCCCAGGGCAGGATGTTCCGCGCGGCGTCGCCGCACTCGTAATTGCGATAGCCCCAGTAGTGGCCGATGCCGTTGATCACGCCGGCGGCGGTGACGGGAATCCAGAGCATCTGCACGGCCCAGATGGTGAGGCCGATGGCACCGAACAGCGCCACATCGATCAGCGCCATAAGCGTGATGCCGTGATAGGTGAAGCGCCGATAGACGTTGCGCTCCATCCAGTCATCCGGGGTGCCCGCGCCGTAGCGTGCGGTCGTCTCCTCCGTGGCCGCCGCCTGATAGGCCTCAGTGCCGCGCCAGAAGATCTCGCCCAGGCCCTTCACCTGTGGGCTGTGCGGATCCTCTTCGGTTTCGCAGGTCGCGTGGTGCTTGCGGTGGATGGACACCCACTCGGTGGTGTTCATCCCCGTGGTCAGCCAGCTCCAGAAGCGGAAAAAGTGCGCCAGGGCCGGGTGCAGATCGAGCGCACGGTGCGCGGCACTGCGGTGCAGATAGACGGTCACCGTCACGATGGTGATGTGGGTCAGCAGCAGGGTGTAGGTCACCTTGCCCCAGGCGGACAGATCCCAGAAACCGTTGCTGAGCCAATCGAGGAAAGTCACGAGATTGCTGTCTCCCTAGGGTGTGCAGGACGCGGCGCGATTTAACCAGTGCGCCTGGCGGAATACTACCGTCGTCCGGCGGACGGCGGCGTCATGCGCTGCTCAGTTTCGCCGGCGCTTTGGGGTCCGCCCTCCTACCCTGGGCCCGCCGCGGTTAAAATCAAGGCGCTGATGGCCGCCTGCCGTGTGCTCAGGGAAGAGAATTGACAATATATCGTACGCTTCTGTCCGCATCGGACCTGATCCCCCTGCTTTCGGAGACCAGCACCCGGGCGCCCCTGGTGCTCGACTGCCGGGCCAGCCTGGGTGATGCACAGTGGGGGGCCGCAGCCTACCTGGAATCGCACATTCAGGGGGCCCAGCGACTCGATCTGGAGGTCGACCTGGCGGGGCCTCCGCTGACGACGCCGGCAGCCGCGGATCCGCGCCCCGGGGGCCGCCACCCGCTGCCGGACCCGGAGCGGCTGACACGGCGACTGCGCGAGCTCGGTGCGCACAACGATCAACAGCTCATCGTCTACGACGACCGCGATAGCGCCTTTGCTGCCCGCGCCTGGTGGTGCTTACGGTGGCTTGGGCACGAAGCCGTTGCCGTGCTCGATGGCGGCCTGGCCAGCTTTGCAGCGCTAGCGCAGGAACAACTCCGCGGAGGCGAGGAAGAGGTCGCGACGACCGGCGACTTTTCGGTCCGGCCAGCACGGACGCGGACCGCCGACGTCGACGCGGTCATGGCCGCGGTGAGCGCAAAGGCACAGGCCCCCCAGCCACAAGCATCCGCGCCGACATTGCTCGATGCCCGCGCGCAGGCGCGCTTTGCCGGCGAGGTCGAACCGATCGACCCGGTCGCCGGGCACATTGACGGGGCCTTATGCAGGCCCTTTACGGAGAACCTCGACAGCGACGGGCACTTTCTCGAGCCACCAGCGCTGGCCACCGCCTTCGCAGCACTGCCCGAACCTCTGATCTGCTACTGCGGCTCCGGCGTCACCGCGACGCACAACATCCTGGCCGCGGTGCACGCGGGCCTGGCCGAGCCAGCCCTCTACGTCGGGTCCTGGAGCGACTGGATCCGCGATCCCGATCGCCCCCGGGGCGGGGCCTCCTCAGGCCAGGGCGGATAACAAATCGACCAACGTTCTGCTGGTGAAGACCGCCTGTGGCATCGGGCACTCACTCAGCCCATCACGACGATGCTGCTCCGCCCGTGAGCGATCCCACTTTGAGCTCAGGGACGCCCCTGGCCGCGCCGCGATTGCGCTGGGACGGTGATCAGCCGCGGGCAGCGGACTTTAACGACATCTATCACGCGGCAGATGGCGCAGCGGAGACCCGACGGGTCTTCATGGCACCGGCAGACCTGCCACGCCGCTGGCATGCGACCGATCGATTCACCGTGGCGGAGCTCGGCTTCGGGACCGGCCTCAATCTTGCCGTCCTGCTCGAAGCCTGGCGCGCGCAACGCGGCGACATGCTGCAGTACATCTCCATCGAGCGCCATCCACTGAGCCACGCTCAGTGGCAGCGTCTGTGCAGCGCGCGGCAGCACGCCCTGCCCGCCTACGCGCAGCTCGCCGGAATCTATCCACCGACGGTGAGCGGCTGGCACCACCGGCGGCTGCCGGAGCTGGGCCTGTCCCTGCATCTGTACTTCGGGGACGCGACCCAGGCGATGGGGGAGCTGGAAGCACAGGGTTTCCGCGCCGTGGACGCCTGGTGGCTGGACGGTTTCGCGCCCGATCTGAATCCGGATCTGTGGACGCCCGAGTTGCTGGCCCGGCTCGCACCGCTCAGCGCACCGGGGGCGACGGTGACAACCTTTACCGCGGCGGGGCGCGTGCGCCGGGCGCTGAGCGAGAGCGGCTTCGAGATGCGCCGCGTCGATCAACGGCCGCACAAGCGGGAGACGCTGGCCGGCGTCCTGCGAGCCCACCGACCGGCCCCGCTGCCCATCGGTCTGGCCGCTGCGCGACAACGCGTCGAAAGTGACGGCATCACCATCGTCGGGGCCGGAATCGCCGGCGCCAGCCTCGCCTTTGTGCTGGCCC
>JBCDIK010000130.1:0-11524 GCA_038749065.1 Pseudomonadota bacterium
ACGCCCGCGGGCAACAGAATGTAGCGAAACAGATCGCGCATGAAAGGCCTCAGTGGCAGACCGGAGCGAAGTTTGAAGGTTTTGGGCGGGTGCCGCAGGCCGGGCCCGACCTGAGCTCGCGTGAAGGATGGCAGCTTGCCCGGTACCCCTCAACTGCCCCATGCTTGCGCCCGCCGTGTCCTTGCCCAAGCCCTCAGAACGCTACGCCCAGCTGCTCGAGCAGCCAGGGTTCTTTGCCGATCCGGCGCAACAGGCGGTCGTCGACGCCTTCGATGAAGTCCGCAGTGCGCTGCTGGCGCAACAGGGCGAGCGTGGCTTCATCGATCGTCTGCGCCGCCGCTTTCGATCGCCCGAGCCGGTTCGCGGTCTGTACGTCTGGGGCAGCGTCGGGCGCGGTAAGACCATGCTCATGGATCTGTTCGCCGAGTGCCTGCCGGAGCCGCTGGTACGGCGCATGCACTTTCACCGCTTCATGCACGCCGTGC
Organism: Pseudomonadota bacterium; assembly: GCA_038749065.1. Lineage (GTDB taxonomy): Bacteria > Pseudomonadota > Gammaproteobacteria > Pseudomonadales > Azotimanducaceae > CALHVX01. The sequence goes on from JBCDIK010000130.1 coordinate 486, forward strand.
ACGGCGAGCTGGCTGCCGTGGCCGGCCGCAGTGACCCGCTGGCGGAGGTCACCGGGCGGTTACTGGGCGACGCGCGCGTGCTCTGCTTCGATGAGTTCTTCGTGTCGGACATCGGCGACGCGATGATCCTTGCGGAAACCCTGCGCTACCTGTTCGAGTCCGGCGTGACCCTGGTTGCGACCTCGAACGTCGTGCCCGACGGCCTCTACGCCAACGGGCTGCAGCGGCGCCGCTTTCTGCCCGCCATTGATCTGCTGAACCGTCACTGCGCCGTTCTGGAGCTGGCAAGCCCCACGGACTACCGATTGCGGGTGCTCAAGCAGGCGGAGATCTATCAGTCGCCCGCCGACCCGGCGGCAACCGCGCATCTGGAGCGCAGCCTGGCGGCGCTGGCGCCGCAGGCCCTCAAGCACGACCAGGTCCTGATGGTCGAGGGGCGGGAGATCAGGGCGCGCTGGCTGGCGGACGATGTCGCCTGGTTCGACTTTGCCGCGGTGTGCGAGGGGCCGCGCAGCCAGGTGGACTATATCGAGCTGTCCCGGGAGTTCCACGCGGTGGTCGTGAGTGATGTGCCGGCGTTCACCACGGCCAACGAGGACGCCGCCCGGCGCTTCATCGCCCTGGTGGACGAGTTCTACGATCGCAACGTCAAGCTGATGCTCTCGGCCGCCGTGCCAGTCACGGAGCTCTATCAGGGTGAGCGCCTGCGATTCGAGTTCGAGCGGACCGCCAGCCGGCTCATCGAGATGCGCTCGGAGAGCTACCTGGCGCGCACGCACAAGGCCTGATCGCACCCCGCCGTTGCGCCTTTGCGGGCACTTGGCTACCATTCGCGCCCTGAAAATTTCCGGGTCGCTTGCAGGTCGGGAGCTCAGTGATGTGCCGGGCGCCGTGCAAGTGGCCTTCAGGCCCACGTCAGAGACTCTTTCTGAACGCTAACGGCCTGATTTCAAAGCTTTTTTGGAGTACTGCATGAAAACTGTCAGTGTTCGTGCGCAGGACGTCGAGCGCGCCTGGGTGGTGATCGATGCCGCGGACCAGGTGCTGGGACGCCTCGCGACCGAAGTGGCACATCGACTGCGCGGCAAGCACAAGCCCGCCTTCACCCCGCACGTGGATACCGGCGATTTCGTGATCGTGGTCAATGCCGACAAGATCCGGGTGACCGGCAACAAGACGACGGATAAGCAGTACTACCGGCACAGCGGCTACCCCGGCGGCATCAAGTCGGTCAATTTCGAGAAGCTGCGCGATACTCACCCGGAGCGCATCATCGAGAAAGCGGTCAAGGGCATGTTGCCGAAGAACCCTCTGGGCCGGGCCATGTTCCGCAAACTCAAAGTCTACGGCGGTAGCGAGCACCCGCACGCTGCCCAGCAACCGCAACCTCTGGAGCTCTAAACCGATGGTTGGATCCAACAGCTATGGCACGGGCCGTCGCAAAACCTCCAGCGCGCGCGTTTTCATCACGTCGGGCACCGGCCGCATTCTGGTGAATGGGCGCCCGCTGGACGAGTACTTCGGGCGCGAGACCGCGCGCATGGTCGTGCGACAGGCGCTGCAGGTGGCGGAAGCCACAGACCGCTTCGACGTCCGGGTTACCGTGACCGGCGGTGGCGGCTCGGGCCAGGCCGGCGCGATTCGGCACGGGATCGCCCGCGCGCTGGTCGATCACGACGAAAGCTATCGGGTGCCGCTGCGCCGGGCCGGGTTCCTGACCCGGGATGCCCGTGCCGTCGAGCGCAAGAAAGTCGGTCTGCGCAAAGCCCGCAAGCGGCCGCAATTCTCCAAGCGCTAGCGCTTCCCCCGCCCCGGCTCTGGGCCGGGCCGGTGCTAGACTTGATGCTGTACGGTGCTTTGACACGTGCTCCGTTAGTATCGCGCGCGAGATAGGCAGCCTGCCAGGCAATGTCTGTTCGCATCGGGTCAGCGTCGAGCTTCGAGTCGTGTCAGGACGGATGAGCTGGCGGGTAGGCCGGTTTAGACAAAGAGGAGCTTCGGTGAGTAGCGCAGATATTTCCGCAGACGATGCGCCAAGCGCGGTAGCAAGCGCAGCGCCGCCCAACGCGCAGCGTCGGTATTTTCTGGTCGGCCTGACGTCGACCGTGGGTGCACTCGGCGCGGTTGGCGCCGCGGTGCCGTTCGTTCAGAGCTGGGTGCCCAGCGCCAAGGCGCGCGCAGCCGGTGCCCCGGTACGGATCGACATTTCGAAGCTGCAGCCGGGCGAGATGCTCGGCCCGACGCCAGCCTGGCGCGGTCAGCCGGTGTTCGTGCTCTACCGTACGCCCGAGGTCCTCGAGAATCTCGAGACCATCGGCGGTGACCTGGCCGACCCCGATTCCGACGTCGAGTCGCAGACCCCTGAGTACGCCAAAAATACCTACCGATCCCGGCGGGCGGAGATCGGCGTCTACCTGGGGCTGTGCACGCATCTGGGCTGCTCGCCCAAGTACCAGCCCACGGTCACGACGGCGGCCGGCTCCGAGTGGACGGGCAGCTTCTTCTGCCCCTGCCATGGCAGTCGTTTCGATCTGGCAGGCCGGGTCGCCAAGGCGGTGCCGGCTCCCAGCAACCTGCTCGTGCCTCCTTATCGCTTCGAAGGCGAGAACGTCATCATTGTCGGTGAAGAAGGGGGGGCAGCCTGATGGCCGAGTCAAACCAGGACCCGAACGCGTTCACCAAATTCATGGGGTGGCTGGATGCCCGGTTCCCGGCAACGGAGACCTGGGAGTACCACCTTTCCAAGTACTACGCGCCGAAGAATCACAACTTCTGGTACCTGATGGGCTGGATCGCCACGATCGTGCTCGTCAATCAGCTTCTAACCGGGATCTGGCTCACCATGAGCTACGTTCCCAGTGGCGACGGGGCCTTCGCTTCCGTCGAGTACATCATGCGGGACGTGGAGTTCGGCTGGCTGCTGCGCTATTTGCACTCGACCGGTGCCTCGGCGTTTTTCGTAGTGGTCTATCTGCATATGTTCCGTGGCCTGATGTACGGCAGCTACCGAGCACCGCGCGAGCTGTTGTGGCTGATCGGTATGGCGATCTTCGTTGTGCTCATGGCCGAAGGGTTCTTCGGCTACCTGCTGCCCTGGGGCAACATGTCCTTCTGGGGCGCTCAGGTCATCGTGTCGCTGGTCGGAGCGATTCCCGTGATCGGCGCGGACATGATGGAGTGGGTGCGCGGTGATTTCCTCATGTCGGATATCACTCTCAACCGCTTCTTTGCGCTGCACGTTGTGGCACTGCCGCTGGTGCTCGTGATGCTGGTCTTCGTGCACTTCGTGGCGCTGCATCACGTGGGATCGAACAATCCCGACGGCATTGAGATCAAGGCCAACAAGGACGAGAACGGCGTGCCGAAAGACGGGCTGCCGTTTTGGCCCTACACGGTGACGCATGACGTCCACGCGACGGTGATCTTCCTGTTCATTTTCTGCGCCGTGGTGTTCTTCGCGCCGGAGATGGGTGGCTACTTCCTCGAGAAGCCCAACTTCGAGGCCGCGAATCCGCTGAAGACGCCGGAGCACATCGCGCCGGTCTGGTACTACACGCCGTACTACGCCATGTTGCGTGCCGCGACTTACCCGTTCCTGGGGCTCGACGCGAAGTTCTGGGGCTTTGTGGTGATGGTCGCCGCCATTGTGGTACCCGCAGTGCTGCCCTGGCTCGACCGGAGTAAAGTCAAGTCGATCCGCTACAAGGGCATGGGCTCCAAGGTCATGCTCGGCATCTTCGTGGTCAGCTTCCTGATCCTGGGCTACCTCGGCACCATTCCGCCTGCGACCTGGGCGACGGTACTGGCGCAGATCTGCACGGTGCTCTATTTCGCCTACTTCGTGCTCATGCCCTGGTACACCAGGGTCGAGGCAACCAAGCCGGTTCCTGACCGGGTGACAGGTTAGGGAGCACAGCAGCATGAACGTGGCAATGATTCGCGCGCGCAAGGCGCGCTCCGCGGGCCTGCTGGCCCTGCTGCTGGCGGCGGCGTTCGCCTGGATGCCTGTGGCTCAGTCGGCGACCGAGATCGACTGGGACATGGAGTCCATCGAGACCGATCTCAAAGACTTACCGTCGCTGCAGAACGGCTTCAAGCTGTATATGAACTACTGCATCGGGTGCCATTCGCTGCAGTTCCAGCGCTATGAGCGGACGGCGGATGACCTGGAGATTCCCCACGAGATCGTGCTAGAGAACCTCGTCTTTACCGGCCAGAAGATCGGTGGCCTCATGACCAGCGCGATGGACCCCGAGAAGGCCAAGAACTGGTTTGGCGCGCCGCCGCCGGATCTGACGATGGTCGCTCGGGTGCGCGGCACCGAGTGGATCTACAACTACCTCAAGACCTTTTACGTCGACGAGACACGTCCCCTGGGCGTAAACAATAAAGTGTTCCCCAACGTCGGCATGCCGCATGTCCTGGCGGACCTGCAGGGTGTGCAGCGCGAGGGCTGCCTGCAGGTGCCCAAGATTGCGGCCAACGGCGGTGAGCAGAGGGATCCTCTGGAGCAGGGCAAGGCGGTCACTGAAGAACAGTGCGGCCTGCTCTATGTCGAAGAAGGCAGTGGGGTCTATACGCCGGAGGAATACGATGCGGCGATGTACGACCTGACGAACTTTTTGTATTACGTCGGTGATCCGTCCCGGATGGAGCGGCACCGGATTGGCATTTTCGTGTTGCTGTTTCTGATCATTCTCGGTGGATGCACTTACCTGCTGAACCGCGAGATCTGGAAAGGCATACACTGATTGCCACAGATTGAGGGGGGCGCACTGGTCTGAGGGGACTCGTGCGCCATAAGGGCAACGGCTTTGACGGCGGGGGCCTCGCATTGCGAGGGCGAATCGTCAGGTCGAACGCAACTTGCGCCAATATGACGTTGGCGTCTTGCCGCCAATAAGCGAGTCACCATATGACACTGTACTCTGACGCCCGCGATCACTATTCCCACCGGGTCCGCATGGTCCTGGCGGAGAAAGGTGTGACTATCGACATCGTAGATGTCGATCCGGCGAACAAGCCGGAAGACCTTGCGGCCGTCAATCCGTACAACAGCCTGCCAACGCTGCTCGACCGCGATCTTGTGCTCTACGAAGCCAACGTGATCATGGAGTATCTGGACGAGCGCTTCCCCCATCCCCCCCTACTGCCGGTGTACCCGGTCCAGCGGGCGCTGTCGCGTCTGTGGATCACGCGGGTCGAGAAAGAATGGGCCACTCGCCTGGACGTTCTCATGGCAGGCAAAGGACGCGAAACGGTGATCACCAAGGCTCGTAAGGAGCTGCGGGAAAGCATCATCAGCATTGCGCCGATCTTTGCCGAGAAACCCTTTTTCATGAACGAGGAATTCACTCTGGTGGATTGCTGCGTGGCGCCGATCCTGTGGCGCCTGGACGAGGTGGGCATCAGCCTGCCGGAAAGGTCGACCCGACCGCTGCAAAAGTACATGCAGATGATGTTCGAGCGGGACTCCTTCCGCGCGAGCCTTACTGAAGCTGAACTGGAAATGCGCGAATGAAGTCACGTCGCCCTTATCTGATCCGAGCGCTGTATCAATGGATCGTCGACAGCGACACCACCCCTTTCATCCTCGTCAAGGTCAACAGCAAAGACGTTGTTGTGCCGCCGGAGTACGTCACCGATGGTCAGATTACTCTGAACATCGCGCCGACTGCGGTTCGCGATCTCGCGATCGACGACCAGTACATGGCCTTTGCGGGCCGCTTTGCCGGGCGTGCCTTTCAGGTCTCGCTGCCGCTCACTTCGATCGGCGCGATCTACGCGCGGGAAACCGGCGACGGCATGCTCTTCGAAACCGATTCCGGGAACGAGGCTGACCATGCTTCCGGCGCGGAAGCGGGTCAGGCATCAGACAGCGCTACCGGCGGTGACAGCACGGTCACCCTGGAAGCGGTCGAGCAGGGTGATCGCGACTCGGCCCCGCGCAGTGGGCGTCGCACCGCACCGCACCTGAAACTGATCAAGTAACCGCGTGATCAGGGCGAGCCGTGCGCGAGCGACGGTTCGTCCAGGTACTCGAAGACCTTCACGATTCTCTGCAGGCCGTAGACCTGGCGCACGGCGGTGACAGCCGCGTCCGCCTGCTCCCTGGGCAGAATGCCGAGCAGGTACAGCGTACCGTTTTCCGTCACTACCTTGACGCGTTGGCCTGGCACGTCCCTGGCAGCGAGCAGGCGCGTCTTTGCCTTGGCGGTCAGCCAGCCATCGTTGGTTCGGGCCAGGTACGAGGTCGGGCCGCCCACGGTCAGCGCGTTGTAGACCTGCCGAACGCCACGGCTGCTGCGCGCGACCGTGCCGGCCTGTTACAGTAGCGTCTGCGAGCCAACCTGCCCTGCCAGCAGGACAATGCCGTTGTAGCTTACGATGTTCAGGTGCGCGCTGAGAAAGCCGGCATCGGCCCGCCGGATCTGCCGGCGCAGCCGCCCTTCGATGCGCTGGTCACCAATGACTGCGCCCGGCGCCCGCAACCGTGGATCGTCGCTGAGCAGCGCGCATCCGCCGCCGAGGGTCAGCAGCGCGCAGCACAGCATCAGTAGAAGGCATCGCGAATCCATTGGATCTGCCAGCGAGGTCTGTCGGCGGCATTTGACCGTCGTAGCGAGATCACGTCAAACCGGCAGAGGGGCTCTGGCGCGCCCGGCGGCACCTGTTGGACCAGATAGGCGCGGGCCGCGCGGCGCAGCCTGAGCTGTTTGCGCGGGCCGACCGTGTCCGCGCCGCTGCCATGGCGGCGGCTGTTGCGCATACGCACTTCCACGAAGACCAGCTCGCAAGGCTCACCGGCGCCCGGGTCCCGAGCGATCAGATCAATCTCCCCGACCCGCACCGAGAAATTGCGTGCGACGATCTGCAGGCCGCGCAGTTCCAGATAGCGCGCGGCGGCGGCCTCTGCCGCCGCGCCAGCGGCCCTGGTGTTGCCCGCGGGGGCCTACCGACCGCCCTGGAGGGTGCCGTTGCTGACAACGCCCCACGCCAGGTCCCGCCGGATGTGGCCGTTCGCGCGCATGCTCAGGGCACCGCTCTCGCCGCGCAGGTTGAAAGTCCGGTAGGTGGCGAGCCAGGGCAGGGACGCGGCCAGCCGGTAGGCATCGCTGCCGAGCGCGTACAACGCCGCCAGCGGACTGTTGTCGATCGCGAAAGCCCCCCGTGTTTCCCGGGCGAAGGCGCTGCTTGCGAGCTGCCAGGGCAGGGTTGCGACCCGGAACCCCTTGAGCGCCGCCAGATCCTGCGGATCCTTGCTGCGGACCGCCTGGCCGGTCACGAACACTGGCAGATGCTCCCCGAAATGGAATTTGAGCGCCGGGACCAGCACCTGGGCTTCGGTGCCATCCACCAGGGCCACGACGGCGTCGAGGTCGTCGCGGGCCCGCGGGCTGAACTCGATGTGCGTGCCGATCTCCCGGAAAATCTGCTGCGATCGCAGGTGACTGTCGTCAATGAACATGCCGCGCCCGACCGCTTCGGTCACGGTCTTGGCACTGGCGAAGGTCTCCACCGTTGCCCGATCCTGGAAGTGCGCCTGAAGGCGCGCGGCAGCGCGCTGAGACCAGCGCTGCTCGCTGTGCAGCACAAGGATTCGCTCCAGCCCAAGGGTCTCCAGGTGGCTGATCAGGGACTCTGCTTCATCTTCGATCGCCAGGCCGAACTGCACCGGGGTTGTCGCAGCGCGGGTGGCTCGCACGGATGCCAAGCGGGGCGAGACCAGCGGCGGCACAAGATCCGGTGCCGGGCTTGCGCGCAGCGTATCGGTCTCGGCTCCGCCTTGCTCAGCGCCAGCGGCCTGCGATGAGGCCGGAGCTGCTGGTGCGCCGCTGGCGTCCGCTCCCGCGGCGTCAGCATCCGGCAGGTAGTTGAGCGTCAGCACAGGCACTTCCGGCACCAGTGCAGCCATGGCGGCGACGTCGGTTTTAGCCAGCGGGCCGATGATGGCCTGTGCGCCCGCCGCCAGGATCGCTTCGTAACTTGCGGCGATGGGACGTGCGGCGCTGTCGAAAAAGCGCACGTCTAGAGTGTTCTCGTTGGCGAGGGCGGCAGCCACAAACCCGTTCCGCACCGCTTCACCAGCACTTGCCAGTGGTCCGGAGAGGGGCAGCAGCACCGCCACGCGGCTCAGCGGCTGCGCCTGGGAGAGCGCCGCCAGCGCCGTGGGCCAGGGCGCTGCGGCGGGGTGGTCGGGATAGCGCTGCTGCCACGCAGCGAGACCCGCTGAGGATTGCGCGAGCGTCGGGATCGCGGCCATGGATTCTCGCAAGTCCCACCAGCCGCGTGCCTGTCGCGACGGTGCCGCAGCGGCCCGCGCCCGCGCATCGTCCAGTGCGGTCCGCGTGACGGCACGCCACAGCACATCGTGCAGACGCTGCGCGCCAAGGCCGGTCGGTTTCGTCGCCAGGCTGTCAGCAGCCGCGGCGGTGAATGAGTCGAGTCCTGGGTCGCGGCGAGTGGGCGCCGGATCGGTGCGACCGATGTCGCCCGACGGAGTCTCCGCGTCGGGCGACCCGCTGTTGGCCAGCGGCTGCCCGGCCGCCTCTGGCGCGCCCGGTACCCGCCGGGTCGGAACCGCGGACGCGGCGGGAAACCACGGCGCCTGCTCGAAGGCTTCCGGGCTGGTGAGCTGCATCAGTGCGCTCGCCGTGCAGCCATAGCGTGCCAGCGCCTCGCAGGCTGCGGCGCGGAGCACAGCGACCGGCTCCTGCTGCGGATCGGCGCGGCCCCAGGCGCGCAGCGCGGGCTCGCGATTGTCCAACCAGGCCAGCGCCGCGGCGACATCGTTCGCCGCCAGCGCTCGCGCCGCTTCCAGATAACCGTAGAGCAGGTAGTCTGCGGCGTTTGCCGGAGCCGCCTGCACCCGTTGCAGGGCCTGCACGAGCCCTGCGAACTGGTGTTCTGCCAGGAACGCTGCACCGGCAGCAAGATAGGCGCGATCTGCCGCAGCACCGCGCAGGCGCGATGCGGCCAGCATCAGCTCGGTGCCGCTGCGCTGCTGGGCGGCGCTATCCTGGCCTGCGCCCGGCAGCGGCGCGACCGGACCGCTGCGCACCGGCGATGTCTCACAGGCGGTTGCGCTGATCAGCAGCGCCAGTAACAGTGCTGCGCGGCGGAAGGGAGAAACTCGGCGGAACATGGCTGGCACTCTATACGTCGTTGCGACGCCTATTGGAAACCTTGCGGACCTGACGCCGCGAGGGCGAACGACCCTCTCTGAGACTGCGATCATCGCCTGCGAGGATACCAGACGCCTGCGTAAGCTGATGAGCTTGCTGGGTCTAACCGGGCCTGCCGGCCAGCGTCTTGTCGCCTGTCACGAACACAGCGAAGCGGGCGTGGTGCCGCAACTCATCGAGGCTCTGCAGAGCGGGGCGGACGTTGCCCTGGTCAGTGACGCAGGGACTCCACTGCTCAGCGATCCCGGTCACCTGCTGGTGAAGGCCGCCTGGCAGGCCGCGCTGCGAGTGGTCCCGGTGCCCGGGCCATCGGCGGTGCTCACCCTGCTGTCCGCGTGCCCGTTGCCGGCGATGCCCTGGGCCTTTCATGGCTTTCTGCCGACGCGTGGCGGTCGGCGGCGCAGTCAGCTTTCGCAGTTGCTGGCGCGCCCGGAAGCAACGGTGCTGTTCGAGAGTCCGCACCGGATCCTGCAGACCCTCGAGGATCTTGCGGAGCTGGCACCAGAGCGCCCGTTGTTCCTGGGACGCGAGCTGACCAAGCGCTACGAACATTTCTATCTGGGAACGGCGACGGAGCTTGCGGCCCAGCTGCAGGCCGCGGATGCCGCGCGCGGCGAGTTCGCGCTGCTGATCAGCGCTGCGCTTGAATCGGACGGGCCCGTCGACCCTGCGCAGCACGAGGTCTTTAAGCTGCTGGTGCAGGAACTGGGGCCAAGCCGTGCCGCCAAGCTGATGGCCAAGCTCAGCGAGCGCTCCCGCAGCGAGCTCTACGATGAGGCGCTGCGCCTGCGCGGTGCCGGGAAGGATGCCTAGGGCCTGTGCAGGGGCGTTGCCCGGGAGTATTGTGTGCGGGAGTCGACCGGGCAGTCGCAGTGTCATCCAGTGATTCGCCGCAAGGCGTGTGACTGCGGCATTGAGGAAAGTCCGGGCTCCGCAGGACAGGGTGCCAGGTAACGCCTGGGGGGTGTGAGCCCACGGAAAGTGCAGCAGAAAGCAAACCGCCTAAGGCGCGCCGCTTGGCGCGAACGGCAAGGGTGAAAGGGTGCGGTAAGAGCGCACCGCGCCGGTGGTAACACTCGGTGGCACGGTAAACCCCACCCGGAGCAAGGCCAAATAGGGGCTCGTTCGAGCGCGGTCCGCGTGAAGAGTCCGGGTAGGCTGCTTGAGGTCGTCGGTGACGGCGATCCCAGATGAATGACTGTCGGCGATGTGCCTTCGGGTGCGCCGCGCACAGAACCCGGCTTATGGTCGGCTCAACTAATTCTTACTATTTGCTATAACCAGAGCGATTAATATAGCCAAATAGTCTAATTCCTCAGGCGGTTTCGAGAAGCGCCCGGCTATGTGATGTTTTCGCTCGCTATTGCCACCCTCAAATCGACCTGCTTTTCGAAAAACTGTTTAATTTCCGACAGTTAAGTAGCCCCCGGGGGGTGTCAGACCCTTGACTGACCTCCGGCCCGTCCTAAGATCCCATCGGTGGGTAATCGTGAGCAGTAGTGGGAATTTCTGGTCTCCAGATGCCTAGAGGGGTCTGGCCTTACCGTCAGCGCCTCGGGCGACCCCCGAACTGCCCGTAAACCGGCCCTTTGACGGCCTAAAGGCCGTCGGGGAGGGGTCATACGCGCCGTGTGCGCTTTTTGCACCAGTTTGCCTGTGTCGCGCCGTCCCTGCGGCACGGGCCTTGTTCATCCTGTGGCGTTTCAGAGCGTCTCAACTTCGAGGGTCCATGTTCCGAGGAATCGCCAGCGCGACCCTAGACGCTAAAGGCCGCATGCCGGTGCCGACGCTGTATCGCGAGGCGCTGCTTGGCCGTGGCGGCGGCGCGGCGGTCGTGACGATCGATGTCGAAGA
>JBCDIK010000131.1:0-11520 GCA_038749065.1 Pseudomonadota bacterium
CGATGGGTCCAGCGCCAATGATGAGAATCCGTTGCTCGCTGACGCTACCCGCCATCTTGACCGAGTGCAGCCCAATGGCGAGCGGTTCCACCAGTGCACCATTGCGGTCGTCGAGCGCTTCCGGGATCCGCACCACGCTGGCAGGGTCGACCTTGATGAACTCCGCATAGGCGCCGGTGACGGCGCCGAGGCCGATGGTCTCGCCCTTGATGAAGGGCAGCGACGTGACGCGGTCGCCGACGGCGAGTGAGCCATCACCCAGCGCACTGCCCAGCTCAACCACCTCGCCGGAGAACTCATGGCCGAAGATGGTGTTGGGCGGCGCCATGAATGGGCCTTCCCGGGAGGCGTGAATGTCGGTACCGCAGATGCCGCAATGGGAGACGCGCACCAGTATCTCGTCTTCGGCAATCTGCGGCTTGCTGACTTCCTGGATGGATAGAGGCGCCCCGGGCCCGGTAAACACTGCCGCTCGCACTTCGTTACTCCCTCGCGCTGGAACGGATACCATACCGGTAGCGAGTGGCCTGTGTCAGCCGTGTGATCAGCGCGCGGTGCGCGTTTGCGTGGTGTCCTGGTCCTACGACTTCGCGATGACCCTGGGGCCGCACCGGCTCGTCGCTAGCCTAGCTTGCCGACTTCATCCTTGAGATTCTGGATGAACCGATCGACGGGCATCGCGCCCAGGTCCTTTCCGCTGCGAGTGCGCACAGCGACTTCCCCGGATGCCATTTCACGATCCCCTGCAATGAGCAGATAGGGAGTAGCTGCGATCGTATGCTCACGGATCTTGAATCCGATCTTCTCGTTCCGCAGGTCCGATGCCACTCGAACCCCTGCTTTCTTGAGACGCTGCTCTACGTCCAGCAGGTACGGCTCCTGTCGCTCGGTGATATTCATCAGGACCGCCTGTGTGGGCGCAAGCCAGGTGGGTAGCTTGCCTTCGTAGTGTTCGATCAGGATGCCGGTGAATCGCTCCAGTGATCCAAACAGCGCCCGGTGCAACATCACCGGTCGCTTGTCGCGTGCACCGGATTCGTCGACATAGCTGATGTCAAAGCGCTCCGGCAGATTCATGTCGACCTGCAGCGTGCCGCATTGCCAATCGCGTCCGATCGCGTCATTCAGAACGAATTCAAGCTTTGGCCCGTAGAATGCGCCTTCCCCCGGATACAGTTCGTACGCCAGGTTCATGAATCCGAGTGCGCTGCTCAGTGCACCCTCCAGCTTGTCCCAGATTTCGTCGCTGCCGATACGCTGCTCTGGTCTGGTGGACAGTTTGATCGTGACCTCGTCGAAGCCAAAGTCGCGGTAGATGTCGAGCACCAGTTTGACGACCTCGATGCACTCCTGCTCCATCTGTTCTTCGGTGCAGTAGATGTGTGCATCGTCCTGGGTAAAGTGCCGCACCCGCATCAGGCCATGCAGTGCTCCGGAGGGCTCGTAGCGGTGGACTTTGCCGAACTCCGCCATGCGCAGTGGCAGATCGCGATAGCTCTTCAGACCCTGCGCAAACATCGAGACCGAGCCCGGGCAGTTCATGGGCTTGAGGGCGAAAATCCGGTCATCTTCTGTTTGGGTCGAGAACATGTGCTCCCGGTAGTTGAACCAGTGACCAGAGGTTTCCCAAAGGCTTCGATCCATGACGTCGGGGGTGTTGACCTCGACGTAGCCGGCGTCCTGCTGACGCCTGCGCATGTAGGCCAATAGCTCCAGGAACAGGGTCCAGCCCTTCGGATGCCAGAACACCGAGCCGGGTGCTTCGTCGCTGAAGTGAAACAGATCAAGCTTGCGTCCGAGCTTCCGATGGTCGCGCTTGTCGGCTTCTTCCAGTCGATGAAGGTAAGCCTTGAGTTCCTTTTCGCTGTTCCACGCGGTGCCGTAAATTCGCTGGAGCATCTCGCGATCGGAGTTGCCGCGCCAGTACGCTCCGGCCAGCGACATCAGCTTGAATGCCTTTGGCAACCTTCCGGTGCTGGGCAGGTGCGGTCCCCGGCAGACATCAAACCAATCACCCTGCCGGTAGACGGTGACCGGCTCGCCTTCGGGAATGATGTCTTCGATGATCTCTACCTTGTAGTGCTCTCCGAGATCGTCGAAGGTCTGGATGGCTTGTTCACGGCTCCACACTTCCCGTTCAATGGCAAGGTCGCGCGCAACAATGTCGCGCATGCGGTCTTCGATCCGCTCCAGATCCTCCGGGGTAAAGGGCTCCTGGCGCGCGAAGTCATAGTAGAACCCGTTTTCGATCGCAGGCCCGATCGTCACCTGGGTGCCCGGATACAGCTCCTGGACGGCCTGAGCCATGACGTGAGCGGCATCGTGACGAATGAGCTCCAGCGACTCGTCGCTCTTGGCGGTAATGATCTCAAGCGTGGCGTTCGTCTCCAGCAGGAAGGAGGTATCGACGAGCGCGCCCTCCACCTTTCCTGCCAATGCCGCCTTGGCTAGTCCTGGGCCAATCGCTGCTGCGACGTCGTGAACGGTGACGGGCTCTGTGAACTCGCGCGACGAGCCGTCGGGAAGAGAAATCTGGGGCATGATGGTGCTCACTTTCAGTGGCGGCCCTGACGCAAGGCCGCATGGCGTTTCACCGCTATTGTAGCAGCTGTGTCAGGCGGTGGGCGTTAGCTTTTGCGCCGCTCTCGCGGCAACAGCTCCCGGAGGCGATTCGGTTGCCCTTCGCGCTTTTCCAACGTGAATGCATCGTACAGCTCGCCCGTTGCGGTGAAGGCCTTGAATCGAAGCTCGCGATCGTCGATCTCAATGATCTGATACAGCTGAGTGTTTTCAGCCACGCGTTTGGCATAGTTTCCCTTGCCGATCGGGTACATCTTCGGTCCACTGACCGACACCACGTAGACCGTTCCAATCTCTGGATCGTAGGCCTGTTCATAGTCGCTGGGCGCATTCAGCGTGCTGCGATCATCCAATACACCGGTGCGGGCATAGGTATGGTCGTGCCCGTTCAGAACGAGGTCGACCCGATACTCATCGAGGAGCGGCTTCCAGAGCGCGCGCAGAGCAGCGTTGTCACGATCGAAGGCCGGCGAGAAGATCGGGTGGTGGAACGTGACGATCGTCCAGCGGTTTGGGTTCTTGCGCAGGGCTCGCTTGAGCCAGGGTATCTGCGCCTCGGGGTCCTTGTTCGAGTCGAGCGCGATAAACCGGGTGCCCTGGTAGTCGGTATAGAAAACGGTTTCTTCAAAGCCTTTGGGCGGCTTCTGCACCGGAAAAGCGAACTGCGGTCGCCAATGAGCGCTGACGGTGGGTTCACCGGCGACGCGGCGCTGATCGTACAGCGGCGCCTTCTGCAGGTCGGTCCCAGTGAGCTCATCGCTCGAGAAGTCGACGATTGACTCGGTTCCTTCCGCGCTGGTGATCTCCCCGCCGTCGTATTCGAGCAGGGCGCTGTTTCCAGAGTCGTCTTGCGCCGTGATCTGCCAGCGCAGCTTTCCGGCAGGGTTGGTGATTTCCTTGACGGTAACATCGACCGCGACCTGGTTGCCGCGCTTGTTCGTCCAGTAGCGCTCGTTTCGCGGCCCGGCACCTGCTTGGTAATACTCGTGGTTTCCCGGGGTCGCGATCACGGGCAGGGTGCCGTTGACCCAGGCGGGCCCGCGATGCCAGCCACCCCACTCGGCATCGCGCGAGTGAATGTTGATCAAATCGCCCGCGTGCAGCGTGAAGGCCGCACGGGGCGCGTCCCTGAACGCTTCCCTGAATACCCGCGACCAGTGCATGCGAACGTCATTCTGAGCGTCTCCAAAATAGATGAAACTGAACGGCGCTGGCCGCTTGCTCGCCGTTTGAAAATGGAAGTACTCGCTCCAGTTCACGCCATCCCCAACCCGGTAGGCATAGAGCGTACTAGGCGTCAGATCCTTAAAGGTCAGTGAGTGGTAGTGCGCATCGTTCAGGTCGCTCTTGAACAACTCGGTCGTGGCTTCGAATCGTTCTGGCGACAGCGCAAAACCGTTCGCGTTAGCAGGCGCGATCTCGGCGACGGCTCGCGTCACGGTCGGATCCGTGCGCCAGGTGATGGCTTGCGATGTCGCTGGATCGCCATTCCAGGTCAGTACGATCCGGTCCGGCATGGGTGTCGGTGCGTACATCTTCTCGGCGCTGTAGGCGTGGGGTTCGGACGCGCTGTGATCCGAGCCTGCTCCCGCTGCAAGGCAGAAGCTCATCAGAATGGCGGTGAGTGCCACTTTGTTCATTGGGTCTGCTCCTCTTCGCATCAAGTCTGGGCAATGTGGGGGATCCAGACAAGCGCGTGACCGCCCGCACTGCGGCTCTTGGCCATGCGCTGCTCGCTGCGCTCTGGGGAATCCAGTGTCGTTGGCGGTTCTGTGTCCGCGCATCGAGTTGCTATGCTCTCGCCTTTACCAGGAGATGGTCATGAGCGATGGCATCGCGCTGGCGACGAAGTTTTTCACTGCTACGGCAGCGGCCGATCTCGAGGCGCTCGAGGCCCTGTGCACGGAGGACTTTCAAGGCCAACAGAACGGCGGCCCGGCGATGGATCGCAAGGCGCTGCTGCGCTTTACAGCGGTCGTGCATCGTGCGGTCGTGAACTTTCGGTACGAGAACATCGTCAGCAGCAATACCGGAACGGGCTTTGTGGAGGAGCACGACGTCGTGTGCGATCTGGCCGATGGCCCCTTCCGACTGCCGGTGTGTGTGGTCGCCGAGACCCGCGGCGAACAGATCACGGCCATGCGCGAGTATCTGGACGGTGCCGGCGCCGCCCGCCTGCTGGCCGCGCTCGCCAGCGCCTGAGGGCGCGAACGGACCCTTCGGGTGGTCTGACCTTTCGGGCGACCTGGTCGGTCGCCCGCGCTAGCCTACGAACATCCCGCCGTTGGGGTAGAGCGTCTGGCCGGTGGTATAGGAGCTGTCGTCGCTCGCCAGAAACAGCGCGGTCGCCGCCATTTCATCGACGGTGCCCAGACGCCCCATGGGGGTCATGGCCAGCATGTTCGCCCGGCCCTCCTCATCGTCCTGCATACCTTGGGTCATGGGCGTACCAATGAATCCCGGTCCGATTCCGTTCACGCGGATCCCGTGCTCGACGAGTTCCTGGGCAAGCACCTGGGTCAGCATGGCGACGCCCGCTTTGGAGACGCTGTAGTCGCCGGCGCCGACCAGCGGAATCCTGGCGGCACTGGAGGCAATATTGACGATGCGGCCACCGTTGCCGGCGGCGATCATGCAGCGTGCGGCGGCCCGATTGCTGAGCATGACCCCGGTCAGATTCACCGCGAGCACTCGGTTCCAGTTCGCCAGCGGCACATCGAGCAGACCGCCGTTCGTGGCGCCGACCGTGTCGCCGCGCTCGCCGGCGCTGCTGCCGCTGACGTAGCCGGCATGGGAGATGCCAGCGGCAGCCAGCAGCACGTCCAGTCGCCCGCAGTCGGTCAGCGCCCGCTGGGCCATGGCCTCGACGTCTTCCTCTTCGGTGACGTTCACGGGCATGGCCAGGACGCGGCCGTTGGTCGTACGCCGCAGCTCCTCGGCGGCGGCCTCAAGGCGCTCCCCGCGCAGGTCCGCCAATACGATCTCGGCGCCTTCCGCGGCGAAGCGCAGCGCGCAGGCCTTGCCAATGCCGCTGGCGCCGCCGGTGACGACCGCAACCTGTCCCTCGAGTTTGCCCTGACCCATCGCGTTCTCCCTCTGCGCAGCCCGTGCAACGCGCGGTAGCGCGCGCTCTGCCGTCTTTAAAGCTGCCTTATAATGAGCGGATGAACGCGGCGCGCAAGCGATCAGCCAAAAAACCGCCCCTGACCCAGCGATTGAAAGACCGGGCCGACACCCGTGCCCGGCAGTTTGCTGCCGCCAGTGACGACCCGAGCCTGATCTGGGTCTGGACGCGTCGAGCCCTGCTGCGCATGTGGCGGGTGCGGGGGGGCGGTTTCTACGGTCTGGGCTTTGTGGTGACTTTCGTCGTGCTGCAGATCGCCTCGATCGTCGGCGATGCGGCCGAGGCCTCGACGGCCATGGACTTTGTTACCTCCCAGCTTGTCGAGGGTGTGCTGCGCTTCCTCAGCGATACCTTCATTAACTTCCTGCTGTCCTTCCTGTGGCCGGCGCTGTTCCTGGACTGGATCGGCAGCTGGGGCATTGTCGTTCTGATCGCGGCGTTCATCGCCTTTGATCGCTGGGCCAAGCCGTGGATCAATGCGGCAGCGGAACTCGAGGAAGCGGCCGAATCGACAGCGCCGGATGGGGTCCTCGTGCAGGCACCGCCGCCGGAAGGCGTCGAGAACAACACAGCGGAAGAACCCTGATGGACTACGTCAAGCTCGGTAGAACCGGCCTGGAAGTGTCGCGAATCTGCGTTGGCTGTATGAACTTTGGCGACGTGACGCCCGGTGTGCACGACTGGTCGCTGGATGAGGCGGCGACCCGCCCCATCCTGGAGCACGCGCTTGAGGCCGGCATCAACTTCTTCGATACGGCGAACGCCTACTCCGTCGGCACGAGCGAGCGCATGGTCGGCAAGCTGCTCCAGGAGATGGCGCCACGGGAAGACCTGGTGCTCGCGACCAAGGTGTACTTCCCGATGCGCAAGGCGCGGAACGCACGTGGGTTGTCCCGCAAGGCGATCATGACGGAGCTCGATGAGAGCCTGCGCCGCCTGGGCACCGACTACATCGACCTCTACCAGATCCACCGCTGGGATGACCGCACGCCCATCGAGGAAACACTGCGCGCGCTCGATGATGCGATCAGCGCCGGCAAGGTCCGCTACATCGGTGCTTCCTCCATGTGGGCCTGGCAGTTCAGCAAGGCGCTCTATGCCAGTGAGCGCAACGGCTGGCATCGCTTCGTGTCCATGCAGAACCAGTACAGCTTGCTGCAGCGCGAAGAAGAGCGGGAGATGTTGCCGCTGTGCGCGGATCAGGGCGTCGGCGTGATTCCCTGGAGCCCGCTGGCCCGGGGGCTTTTGACCCGGGACTGGGATGCGCAAACGGCGCGCTCCGGCACCGATCGATTGATCGATGCGCGCTTCGACGAGGCGCGGGATCGGGTGATCGTCGATGAGGTGGCGGCGCTGGCCGCGGAGCGTGATCTGCCGCGAGCGCAGATTGCGCTCGCCTGGGTCCTGTCGAACCCGGTGATTACCGCGCCCATTATCGGGCCGAGCAAGCGCTCGCACCTGGTTGATGCCATCGCCGCCCTCGACGTCACGCTCAGCGCCGCTGAGAAGGCACGGCTCGAAGCGCCCTACCGGCCCCGGGGGCCCGCGTTCTAGCGGTTTCTCAAGCGACCTGGCGGCGCAGGTAGTTGAGTACGTCGGAGCGCGTGATCAGCCCCAGAAAGCCGCGCCCGTCGCCCTCCATCACCGCGGCGCAGGGCTGAAACTCCAGCAGCGCGACCAGATTGTTGACGGTGGTGGTCCGATCGACTTTCAGGAAGGTTGCGTGCATCGCTGCGCGCACGGGGTCGGCAAAGCGCGACGGATCACCGTACGCGTGTCGCATGATGTCGTCTTCGTTGATGATGCCGATCAGTCGCGCGTTTTCGATCACCGGCAGCTGCGAGAACCCGGCGTTCCGCAGGCGATTGTGGGCGGTCGAGATGCGGTCTTCGGGCCCCACGGTGGTCGTCGCCTGATCCAGGTGCGGGCGGCCGATCAGATCGCGCAGATCGCCGAACTGCTCGCGCTGGATGAAGCCCTGATCGACCATCCAGAAATCGCTGTAGAGCTTTGAGAGGTAGCGATTGCCAGTGTCGCAGGCAAAGGTCACCACGCGCCTGGGTTCGCTCTGCGCCTGGCAGTACTTGAGGGCCGCGCCAAGCAGCGTGCCCGTGGACGAGCCCGCCATGATGCCCTCGCGAGTGAGCAGTTCCCGCGCCAGCGAAAAGGACTCGGCGTCGGAGATGGCATAGGCCGACTGCGCGCCGCTGAAATCGCTGATGCTGGGCAGGAAGTCCTCGCCGATGCCTTCGACCAGCCAGGAGCCGCCCTCGCCAATCTCGCCCTTGTTGATGTAATCGGCCAGGATGGAGCCTTCCGGATCCGCCACCACCAGCTCCACCGGCGCGTCGATACTGCGGAAGTAGCGGGTCAGCCCGCTGATGGTCCCGCTGGAGCCGACGCCGACCACCACGGCATCGACCGAGCCTCCCATCTGTTCCCAGATCTCCGGTCCGGTGGTGTCAACGTGGGCCTGCGGGTTGTCGGGGTTCTCGAACTGATTGATGAAGTAGCCGCCGCGCTCCTGCGCGATGCGTTTGCCCAGGTCCTGGTAGTACTCCGGGTGTCCCTTGCCGACGTCGCTGCGTGTCAGCACGACCTCGGCGCCGATGGCCTTAAGATTGAAAATCTTTTCCTGGCTCATCTTATCCGGAACCACGAGCACCATCGGGTAGCCTTTCTGCGTTGCGACCAGCGCCAGTCCCAGGCCCGTGTTGCCCGCGGTTGCCTCGACGATCGTGGTGCCGGGCGTGAGGTCGCCGCGGCGCTCGGCTTCCTCGATCATGGAGCGGCCGATGCGATCCTTGATGGAGCCGCCGGGGTTGAGCAGTTCCAGTTTCAGGTACAGCTCGCAGGGGCCCGTATCGAACTGCGACAGGCGCAGCAGCGGGGTGCGCCCGATCATGTCCAGAACGTTCTCGTAAACGTGCATATCCCGGTTCCCGCGGCGCGACCGCGGCATGATCGGGGAGCGCTACGCGGATGGCAACCGGCGTGATACTTTCGCAGGGGTGCGCGTACTTCATACCTCGGATTGGCATCTCGGTCGGAGCCTGCATGGCCACAGCCTGCTCGACGATCAGCAGTACGTGCTGGAGCAGCTGCTGGCGCTGATACGGCGCGAAAATGTCGAGCTGCTGTTGCTGGCGGGCGACGTCTACGATCGTAGCGTGCCGCCCGATGGCGCCGTCGAACTCTTCAACGACTTTCTCGCCGAGCTGGTTGGCGCGGCCGGAGTGCAGGCCGTAGTCATTCCGGGCAATCACGACAGCGCGCTGCGACTGGGCTTTGGAGCGTCGCTGCTCGCCGGCTCGGGGCTGCATCTGCTGACGGACCTGGCCCGCTGCGATCGCAGCGTGGATCTCGCGGTGGACGGACAGCGCGTGCAGCTCTTCGGTTTGCCCTACGCGAGCCCGGAGCGCGTGCGCAGCGTCTTTCCCGAGGCGGCGGTGCGGACCGCCGATGACGCCATGGCCTTCCTGCTCGATCGCGTGCGGGCGCGCTGCGAGCCGGGTGCCCGGCAGATCCTGCTCGCTCACTGCTTTGTTGCCGGGGGGCTGGTCAGCGACTCGGAGCGGCCATTGTCGGTGGGCGGTAGCGACCAGGTGGCGGCTGCGCACTTCGATGGCTTTGACTATGTCGCGCTCGGGCACCTGCATCGGCCGCATCAGCAGACAAGGGAGACGCTTCGCTACAGCGGCTCGCTCCTGAAGTACTCGGCGTCGGAGGCGGGCCACGACAAGGGCGTCGTGCTCTTTGACCTGACCGGCGACGGCGTTCGCAATCTGCAGACCCTGGCGCTGGCACCGCGCCGTGATCTGCGCGTGCTGACGGGATCGCTCGCGCAGATCCTGCAAGCGGGTGCCAGTGATCCGGCGGCCGACGACTACGTGCAGATTCTGCTCACGGATACCCAGGCGCTCCACGATGTGCATGGGCAACTGGCCCGGGTCTATCCGAACCGCTTGCAGGTGCTGCGCCCCGGGGTCACCGCCGCGCAGCCGGATCGCGCGGCGGCCCTGGCCCGGGTGCAGCGCGGTGAGCTGGCGTTGTTCGAGGACTTCTATCGTTTCAGTGCCGGTCGGGTACCGAACGCAGCTGAGCAGGCGGTCCTGGCGACGGCGCTGGCGGGCCTCGATGAGCCGGAGACCCCGTGAGGCCGGAGCGACTGCGGGCCACCGCGTTCGGGCCGTTTGCCGGGACCGTCGAGCTCGACTTCGCAAGCCTTGGGCAGGCGCCGCTGTTCCTGATTCATGGGGACACGGGCGCCGGTAAAACATCGTTGCTCGATGCCCTGTGCTTTGCGCTCTACGGCGAGGCGACCGGTGAGTACCGCGAGGCGCGGCACCTGCGCAGCGATTTTGCGCCGACGGATCGGCGCACGGAAGTCAGTCTCCGCTTTGCGCTTGGGAAGCAGCGCTATGAGGTGGAGCGGCGACCCGCCCAGCGGCGGCCGAAAGCCCGGGGCGAGGGGTTCACGACCGCGGCCCCAGCGGCGGTGCTCTATCGTCTCGAGGCGCCGCACAGCAGGACCCTGCTGTGCGAGAAGCCCTCGGAGGTCAACGCGCAGATCAATGCGCTGCTCGGCCTCAGCCTCGAGCAGTTTCGTCAGGTCATCGTGCTGCCGCAGGGGGCCTTTCAGCGCTTTCTGTTCGCGGGTACGGCGGAGCGGGAGAAGATCTTTGAGTCGCTTTTTGCGACGGATCGCTACCGACGCTTGAGCGAAGCGCTGAAAGGTGAGGCCCGTTCCCTGGCACAGGCGCTCGATCAGTGTCGCGAGCGGGTGAGCGCTCAGCTCGAAGCGGCGGGCTGCGAGGATTCCGCAGCGCTGGCGCAGGCGGACACCGACGCGGTCCAGGCTCTTAAGGAAGCAGAGGCAGAGCAGCGCACGCACGCCGATGCGCTGGAGCGTCTGGCCGGGCAGGTGGCCGCGGCGCAGCGGCTGGCCGAGCACTACCGCAACCTCGATAGCGCCCTTGAGCAGCGGGAGATGCACGGGCGGGAAGCGGACAAGATGCGTGCGCTCGCCGCTCGGGTTGCGGCCATTGACGCCGCGCTGGCGCTGGCCGAGCCCTGGCTTGAGCAGCAGCGCGCAGCCGAAGAGCACGCCACGGCGGCTGCGGAGGTTGCCGCGGCGGACGTAGCGCTCACGAGCGCGCAGGCCGACGCTGATGCCAGCGAGCGGGCAGCTGCGCAGGTGCCCGCCCTGGAGCAGGCACGCGACGCTGCGCGCGAGCGGTTGTCCGCCTTGCGCCTGGCACAGCCGCGGCTCGTGCAGCGCGCCGCAGCCCGGGAGGAACTCGCGACGCTGAGCGCTGCCGCGCGAGCGCGGGAGACGGATGAGCAGCAGTGGGCTGCGCGCCTGGCGGCGCTGCGCGATCAGCTGGAAAGCCTGCAGCGTGGGCAACAGGCGGGTGAACAGACCCTCGTTGCACTGCCCGACCGTCTGGCGCTTTTGCGCAGCCGGGTGGAGAGCGCGCGCGCGGCGGCACAGCGGCTCGATGAGCTGCGTGCGAGCCACGCGGCCGCGACCCGCGAGGTCACTCGCCTAGACGCGCAGGTCGCCGCGCAGCAGCAGGCGGTGGCGGCGCTGGAGCGCTCTGCGGCGAGCGCGCGAGCAGCATTCCGGGCGGACGCCGCAGGTGCCCTGGCCGCTGCGCTGGCACCCGGGGCACCCTGTCCGGTATGCGGTGCCCGCGATCACCCGGCGCCGGCGCCTCAGGATCCTGCCAGTGGCGGCGCCGATGCCAACGGCTGGTCTGCGCTCGAGGCTGAGCTCACCGAGGCCCGGCAGATCGACGCCGAGTCCCGCGGCG
>JBCDIK010000132.1:0-11367 GCA_038749065.1 Pseudomonadota bacterium
AATCGAGACGCTGCATCTGGCGGAACTGACTACCGCCCTGGCCGAGTCCCGGATCGATCTGGCGCTGGCTTTCGATGCGCCCTCACAGCCGGGCCTGAATCGGGAGTCCCTGCTGCGCGGTGCCATGGTCCTGATCGCGCCGCCGGAGGCGAGTGGGTTACCCCAGGGCAAGGCAACGCTGAAGGATCTCGAGGGGCGGCCCTTTGTACGCCTGAACCAGCGCGGCCCCCTGGGTCAGCTGCTCAGCTCCCATCTCGAGGCCACCGACGTCGCGCTGCAGGAAGTGGCCGTGTGTGAAACCTACCAGGTCGCCCGACGCCTGGTCGCCCAGGGGCTGGGGCTCGCCATCGTCGATGAGCTCACGGCGCGCGGACTCGCCGGGGGCGATGTGCGCGTGCTGCCCTTCGAGCCGGAGATCAGCTTCAGCGTCGACCTGCTGAGCCTGGAAAACCAGCCGCTGCCGCAGCTCTGCCAGCGCTTCGCAGAACAGCTACGGGCGATCCTGCCGCAGCGGGCGCCCCATCAAAGCGCATAGCGTCAGGTTATGTGCCGGCTAAAGATGGTGATTGTTCGAGCCCCGGCCCGATGACCTAGCATGATCGTCCACTTGGCTTTGAGGTCGCGCCTTGCACATCGCCGTCATCGGGGCCGGAGTCGCAGGCGCAACCACTGCCGATGCGCTGCAGCGCGCCGGTCACCGCGTTACCGTCTTCGAGCGCGCCGCCAGCGCCGGTCAGGGCGCCAGCCAGGCCAACGGCGCGCAGCTGTCCTACAGCTACTGCGATGCCATGGCGAGCCCCGCCCTGCTGCTGCGTTTGCCCAGCGCGCTACTCGGCCGCGATCGCGCCATGCGTGCGCGCCTGCGTCTGAACGGGGATTTTTTGCGCTGGGGCCTGGCCTTTGCCGCCAGCAGCCGTCACTTCCAGCGCCATACCGATGCGCTGCACGCGCTCGCGCGAGCATCTGCCGAGATCATGGCCGGCTATCACGAGCGCTTCGGCAGCGCCTACCGCTACCGGCGGGCCGGCAAGCTGGTGCTGCTGCCAGCGCTGCCGGGGCGAGACGAACAGGCACGGCTGGCGCGCAAGCAGCGCAGCGGCATCTTCATCGATGTGCTTGATGTGCCCGGCACCATCGACCGGGAGCCCGCGCTCGCGCAGTGGCAGGGCGCTTTCGCCGCCGCGCTGTACGCCCCTGGCGATGAGGTCGGCGATGCGCAAGCCTTCGCCAGTACCCTGCTCACGCAGCTCGAAGCGCAAGGCGTCGAGCTGCGCTGGCAACAGGCCGTGGAACGCGTGACGGCAACCGCCGGCGATCAGCTGGAAATCGCGGGCCCGGGGTTCGCGGAGCGGTTTGATCGCGCGGTGCTCTGCACCGCGCAAGTACCGCGGTCACTCGGGCCTCGGCTGCGGAAACCGTTTCCGGTGTACCCGGTGACCGGCTACAGCCTGACGTTACCGGCGACCGATCAGAGCACCCGGGTCAGCGTCACGGACTTAAGCGCCAAGCTCGTGTTCAGCCGCCTGGGTGAGGACGTGCGCATTGCCGGCTACGCGGACATCAACCTGCCGCCTAACCGGCAGCGGCGCCGCTGCGATGCGCTGCTGCAGCATGCCCGGCGCCTGGGCCCGTCTCTCGCGCGCTGGGAAGATGAGCCGCAACGCTGGATCGGGCATCGCCCTATGACGCCGAGCAGCCTGCCGCACATTGGAGCGACGGCCACCCCAGGGCTGTTCATCAACCTCGGTCATGGCATGCTCGGCTGGACTCTGGCCGCCGGCAGCGCTGCGCGGGTCTGCGCGCTGGTGAACGACTCCCGTCCCACGACCGTTGCCGGCTCTTTTGCCGCTGAGGCTCCCCAGCATGGCTGATCGCGTCCTCTCGATGCTTGTCTCTGCGCTGCTCACCCTGGCACTGAATGCCACCGCAACCGCCGCTGGAACGCAGGATCTGCAGCCGATCATTCGCTACGAAAGCCCCTACCACCCGGTGGTGGGCACCCGGGGCATGGTCGTGAGCCAGAAGGCGCTGGCCAGCCAGGTGGGCGCCGAGATCCTCGCGCAGGGGGGCAACGCCGTGGATGCGGCGGTCGCGGTGGGCTTTGCCCTGGCTGTGGTCCTGCCACGCGCCGGCAATCTCGGCGGCGGCGGCTTCATGCTCGTCCACCTGGCCGAAACCGGCGAGACGGTCGCGCTCGATTTTCGCGAGCGGGCGCCAGCCGGTGCCACACGAACGATGTTCCTCGATGCGGACGGCAACATCGATCAGGACCGCTATCGCTTCAGTCATCGCGCTGCCGGTGTGCCCGGCAGCGTCGCCGGTCTGCTGCTGGCGCTGTCGCGCTATGGGACGCTGCCGCGGGGCGTCGTGCTCGCGCCGGCGATCACCCTGGCGGAGAAGGGCTTCGAGCTCGACTACGACATCGCCTCGGCCATGGCCGCGCGCCGGGAACTGCTGTCCCGCACCCCGGCATCGCGGGCGCTGTTTTTTCATCCGGACGGCACGATGCTGCGCGCTGGAGAGCGCTGGCAGCAGCCTGACCTGGCGCAAACCCTGCGCCGCATCGCCGCCGCAGGTCGCGACGGTTTCTACAAGGGAACGGTTGCCCGGCTGATCGCGGAAGACATGGCGGCGAATGATGGGCTCATCACGGAAGCCGATCTGGCCGCCTATGAAGTGGCCACCCGACCCGTCACCCGCGGCCGTTATCTGGGCTATGACGTCCACACAATGCCGCCCCCCAGCTCCGGTGGCGTGCATCTGGTGCAGATGCTGAACATTCTCAGCCACTTCCCCCTAGCGGACATGGGCCCGCGCACGGCCGCGCGCTATCACACCCTGGCGGAAGCCATGAAGTTGGCCTACGCCGACCGTAGCGTGCATCTGGGCGATCCGGACTACTACGCGGTCCCGGAGCGCTGGCTGACCAGCAACCGCTACGCCGCAGCGCTGGCGCAGCGCATCGATCCGCAGCGCGCAACCCCGGCTGCAGACATCGCGCCGGGCACTCCGCCGGCACCGGACTCTGAGGACACCACGCACTACTCTGTCATGGATGCACAGGGCAACGCGGTCGCCACCACCTACACCCTGAACTTTTCCTTCGGCAACGGCGTGGTCGTGCCCGGCGCCGGCTTTCTGCTGAACAACGAGATGGCCGACTTTTCCGCCAAGCCCGGCGAGCCCGATCCATTCGGCCTGATCGGCGGCACCGCCAACGCGGTCGAGCCCGGCAAGCGGCCCCTAAGCGCGATGACGCCGACAATCCTGCTGCGCGATGGGCGCCCGGTGCTGGTCACCGGCAGTCCCGGTGGCAGTCGGATCATCACCACGGTCCTGCAGCACATACTCAACGTGGCCGCACACGGCATGAATCCCGCGGAAGCCAACCACGCGCCGCGCATCCACCATCAATGGCAGCCGGACCTGCTCTACCACGAGCCCGGGCTCAGCCCGGAAACCCGCGCCAAGCTCGAAGCGTTCGGCCACACTCTGCAGCTGCGCACCTCCATGGGCAGCGTGCAGGCGATCGCCTGGGACGGTGAGCGGTTCTACGGCACGGCCGATCCACGTCGACCCGGGGCGCTCGCGGTCCCCGTCATGCACGCTGGAGGCACGCCATGATCGAGCGCCGGCCGTTGCGCCCCTGGCCATTTACCGCGTTCGCCGTGCTGTTGTTCATGACGGCCTGCACCGGCCGCGCGCCGGAGACGCCGCCGCCTGCCGGTGAGCAGCCGGCCACCACTGCGATCGTGCAGTACGACAAGATCCACCATCCGCAGCTGGCACAGCGCGGCATTGTGGTCAGTCAGAACGCACGCGCCAGTCAGATCGGTCAGGCGATCCTGGCCCGCGGCGGCAATGCCACCGACGCCGCGATCGCTACGGCCTTCGCGCTGGCGGTCACCCTGCCGCGCGCCGGCAACCTGGGCGGCAGCGGCTTCTATCTGGGCTACGAGCGCAGCAGAGGCTCGATCACCGCGCTGGACTTTCGCTCCGCCGCGCCCGCCGCTTTCGATCCGGAATCCTTCCGCGACGCGGACGGCATCATCGATCGCGCCCGCTTCCGCTTCGGACCGATCTCCGCCGGCGTGCCAGGGACCGTCGCGGGATTGCATGAGGCCTGGCAGCGGCACGGCCAACTGCCCTGGGCCGAGCTGGTCGCTCCTGCTGAGCAGCTCGCCAGAGAGGGGATTCCGGTTAGCGCCGATCTCGCGTTCGCGCTCAACGCCGCGAACGGCCTGCTGCGCCAGTACCCCAGCAGCACCGCGGCTTACCTGAACGACGGCCAGCCCTACCGCCTGGGCGAACGGTTGCAGCAGCCGGCGCTGGCTGAGGCACTACGGCTTATCGGCGCGGAAGGCAGCGCGACGCTGTATGGCGGCACGCTCGGACAGCGCCTCGTGGCGGCCGTGCAGCGCGATGGCGGGGTGCTGCAGCTGAGCGACTTGACCCGCTACCGGGTGCGGGAACGCGACACCCTCTCCACCCGCTACCGGGACCATGAGGTGTTCAGCATGCCGCCGGTCAGCGGTGGCGGTGCGACGCTGCTGCAGATGCTCAACATCCTCAGCCACTTCGAGCTGGGCACGCTTCCCCGGGGCGGAGCCGAGCACCTGCATCTGCTGGCGGAAGTCATGAAACAGGGCGCAGCCAGCCGCCGATCCGGTCTTGGCGATCCGGACTTCGCCGAGCTGCAGCTGCAAGAACGCCTGTCTCCAGGGGCTGCGCAGCGCTGGAGCCGGTTGATTCGCCGCGACCGGGCGCGCGCTGTCAGCAAGGTGCAGCCGCTGTTGCCACCGCTGCCCGAAAGCCGCGACACCACGCACCTGTCGGTGGTCGACAGCGACGGCAATGCGGTCGCGCTGACCTACACCCTTGGGTACTCCTTCGGCTCCGGCTACGTGGCCGGCGACACCGGCATCCTGCTCGACAACCAGATGTTGAACTTCTACTACGACGAGCCAACACACGCGAATGCCTTCGCGCCGGGCAAGCGCATGATGTCCACCATGTCGCCCACCATCGTGCTCGACCCGCAGGGCCAGCTGTTTCTGGTCACCGGCACCCCCGGGGGCAGTCGTATCGTCAATGCGGTACTGCAGATTCTGGTCAACGCCATCGACTACGGCCTGGATATCGCGAGCGCGACCCAGGCGCCGCGCATTCATCAGAACTGGCAGGCAGCCCCGAGCGGCGATGCACCCTGGCAACCGCCCGCGCTGCAGGTCGAACGCACCCTAAGCCGCGACGTACGCAAAGCGCTTGAAGCGCTCGGGCACCGCGTCGAAACCACGCAGACGATCGGCAGCACCCAGTCCATCATGGTCCGTGGCGGCCATCTCGAAGGCGCAGCGGACACCCGTCGCCCGGATGCTCGGGCGGCCGGCTACTGAATTCGCCACCGCCATAGATGCGGTAGACTCGACGGCTCATCGAAGTCGGGGAGCACGGACGATGGCACAGATTCAGTACCAGCTGCGCGAGAACAGCAGCTATGACCACATCCGCGTCGAGCCAATGACGGGCACCATCGGGGCAGAAATTCACGACATCGATCTTCGTGACCAGCTGTCCGACGCCGTCATGCAGGAAGTAGAGCGCGCGCTGCTCGAGTGGCGGGTCATCTTCTTTCGCGATCAGGACATCAGCACCGACGATCATCTGCGCTTTGCCGGCTGGTTCGGCGAGCTGGAAGTACACCCGTTCGCGCCGCACAAGCCCGGCTATCCGGAAGTGCTGGCGATTACCCACGACGAGAACAGCCCCGGGCGGGAGAACCTGTGGCACTCGGACGTGACCTGGCGCCTGCAGCCCTCCCTGGGCTCCGTGCTGCGCGCCATCGAAGTGCCCGCGTATGGCGGCGATACGCTGTTCAGCGATATGCACGCCGCCTGGGACCGCCTCGACGCCGCAATCAAGGCAAAGATCGATACTGCCCGTGCCGTTCACGACTTCGGCGGCTTCCGCAGGCGCCTGATCAAGGAGGGCGCGAGCGCGGAAGAAATCGAAGCCTTCAACGCCAAGTATCCGAACCCGTCGCACCCCGTCGTACGCACGCATCCGGCCACCGGCGAGAAGAGCCTGTACGTGAACAAGGCTTTCACCCAGTACATCGAGGGCATGCCGCGGGAAGAGAGCGACGCGCTGCTGCAGCAGCTCTATGCGCAAGCGGCCATTCCCGAGTATCAGGTCCGCTTTCGCTGGGCCAAGAACAGCATCGCTTTCTGGGATAACCGCGCCGTGCAGCACTACGCGGCGGCGGACTACTGGCCGGCCCGGCGCCAGGTGGAACGGGTCACCATTTGCGGAGACACCCCGGTCTGAGCGCGTGCGCGTGCTTGTCAGTTGCTTGTGCCAGCTAGCGCCCCTGTGAGCGCGACGCAGCCGCTGCCGCGCCGGACGCTGTTCTACTACAGCCTCACGGACCTGCCGCTGCTGATGGCGCTGTTCCCGGTGCTGGTGTTCATCCCCAAGTACTACGGCAGCAACCTCGGGATCCCTCTGGCCCTGATCGGCAACATCATGCTGTTCACGCGGCTGCTGGATGTAGTCACCGACCCCCTGGTGGGGTATTTAAGCGACCATACCCAAAGCCGCTTCGGTCGCCGCAAGCCCTGGATCGTGGCCGCCGCGCCGCTGCTCATGGTCAGCTTTTACAAACTGTTCGTGCCGCCAGACGACGCCGGCGCCCTGTACCTGTTTACCTGGATGGCGCTCATGTGGCTGGGGATGACCATGATCCTCATCCCCTACTACGCCTGGGCCGCCGAGCTGTCGCCAGACTTCCACGAGCGCTCGCGCATCACCGGCTGGCGGTCCATGGCCGGCACCAGTGGCCAGCTGCTCGCGCAGCTCATGCCGCTGGTGGTCGCCGTCGTACTGGGGCTGGCAGGTACCGAGTGGGTCCTGACCGTAGTGGCCTGGACCATGCTGATCGTTTTGCCGATCTGCGTAACGCTGACGGTGACGCAGGTCCCCACCGGGCCGGTCGAAGCCTCGTCGAGTATTCCCATGCTCCAGGGCCTGAAGCTCATGGGCAGCAACGGGCCCTTCAAGCGCCTGGTGCTCGGCTTCATGATCGGCCAGACCGCGCTGGCCATGACGACGCCGCTGTATCTGTTCTTCATCACCTATGTACTGCACGCAGAAGATCAGGCCATCAAGATGCTGACCTGCTTCTATCTGGCAAACCTGGCCTCCGTGCAGATCTGGGTGCGCATCTCGCACCACATCGGTAAACACATCGCCTACATGCTCAGCTTCATCATCATCGCGCTGGCGCACCCCTTCTACCTGCTGCTCGGGGAGGGCGACTTCTGGTGGATGCTACCGATCACGCTAGTGACCGGTTTTGCCGCCGGTGCTTTCGCTGCGCTACCCAACTCCATGAAGGCGGACGTAATCGACCTCGATACGCTGGAAAGCGGCGAGAATCGCGCCGCACTGTTCTTTGCCACCTGGTCGTTCACCATGAAAGCCGCCGCCGCCCTGGGCAGCTGGCTGGCCGTGTTCGGGCTGTCGCTGTGGGGGTTCGATGCCACGCTGGGCGCGGAGAACACGCCGGAACAGCTGTTCGGCGTGCGCTTCCTGTTCGCGCTGGCGCCGAGCGTCTTCTTTCTGACGGCCGCCTACATCATCTGGCGCTACCCGATCACAGAAGAAGTCCACGCGCAGATGCGCAGCCGCCTGGAAGCGAGAACGTCATAATGCGCACGCTGGCACTACTGCTTCTGCTGGGGATGTTCGGAGGTTGTGCGAGCACCGGGCCCTGCGGCGGCGCCCAGCGGCCGGTCGCCATGGTCACCGGCTACTGGCCGCCCACCAACGAGATGCTGCGCGCCTTCGCCGCGGGCACCGACTGGGAGGGTGCGAACTGGCGCGGCCTGGGCTACGACGTGTACGCCTTCTTTCCGGAGTTCCCACCGGACGGCGACCCGACCAACGATGCGATCGGCGAGGCGGGCTCCGTGGGCGACAGCGACACGGACTTTCCCGTGGACTACCAGGAGACCAGCGCCGACTTCTGGCGCATCGCCGACGCCTGCACGCCCCGGGTGCTGATCACCACCAGCCGCGGTGGTGCCATCGGCTGGGAGCTCGAGGCGGTTGAAGGCGGGCACGGTGGCAGCGGCAGCCCGGAGACCGACTGGAGCAGCGATCGAAACGGTGAGCCGCTGCCCAGCCAGGGCACCGTAGATCCGCGCAGCTGGGCGGCGATCAGCACCTATCGGAGCGGCAACCGTCTGCCGAGCGCGCTACCGCTGGCAGAGATTCAGGCGGCGGTCGAGCCGGCTGCAGAAGTGTCCGTCGCGATCGATCCCAACACCTCCGGCAACTATCTCTCGGGGTTCATGGGCCTGCACGGGCTGTACTATCAGCGCATCACCGACGGCGTCGTTGCCGCGGGGCATATTCATGTCGGTCGAGACGTGAGCGTGGCGGAGGCCGAGCGTCTGTTCGCAGTGACTCTGGAGACGGTGTTGCAGAAGCACCCGACGCCGTAACGCATGCTCGCTTACGCGCTCGCCGCGCCGAGGAGCACATCGCGCAGCGCCTCTGGCTCCGAGTAAAACGGCGAGTGGTCCGTGTCCAGCTCGACGGCTCGGGTCGCGCGCTGCGCCATTTCCTGCTGCAGCGCGGGGGCGATGGCCTTGTCCTGCAGACAAACCACGTAGGTTGACGGGATCGTCGTCGAAGGCTCGGCGATCGCCGGCGCGCCGACGCTGGCCACGCTCGACGGGCGCAGACGCGGCACCGCGCGCGCTGCCACATCGTCCGGGCAACACTGATAAAAGCAGGCAGCAGCGCTTTCCGGATCGACGTGCACCTGACCGTCCGCGCCAACGGTCAGCACCGTGGCCAGGTCCGTGGGGTAATGGCTCGACAGCTCCGTAAACAGCACATCTTTGGAAACCAGCACAGCAGCGACGTACACCAGCGCGCGCACATCGCTGCGATCCGCACTCGCGCCCGCGATCACCAACCCACCATAGGAGTGCCCCACCAGCACACAGGGCTCGGATCGCGCCTCCAGCAGGCCGGTCACCAACGCCACATCATCCTCGAGGCTGGTCAGCGGCAGATCGGGCGCCTGCACCGTATGGCCCTGGGCTTCGAGATCCGCCTGGGTTTGCTCCCAGCACCAGCCGCCGTGGCCCATGCCGTGAATGAGTACGAAATGCATCGCGCTGCCCGATCAAGTCAATGAAGAGCGCTCATGGTAGCACCCGGTTGCAGTTTCCCACCGGCTCTGCGAAAACAAGGATTGCATTCACTCAGGGAGGCCTCCCATGGCACGAATGATCCAGCCCCATGCCCAGACGAAAGGCGATGCGCCAGCCCTGATCGACGAGCGCGGCAGCACCAGCTGGCAGGCCCTGAACACGCGCAGCAACCAGCTCATGGCGGCCTTCGCCGCGGCGGGCCTGCAGCCGGGGGACGCCATTGCGATCTTCGCCGGCAACTGTCGCGAGTACTTCGAGCTGATCACCGCCGCCAACCACGCCGGAATCGTGTACGTCCCGATCAACTGGCACTTCAGCGCCGATGAGCTCGCCTACGTGGTCGACAACAGCACCGCCAAACTGCTGTTCATCGAAGACCGCTTCGCGGCGCTGGCAGACGGGCTCGACGGCGTCGATCGCATCTGTATTCGTGACCAGCGTGAAGGGTTCAGTGAGTACGAGGACTGGTTGAGCGGTCACGGCAGCGAAGAGCCGGCGCAGGAAGTCATGGGCGGGCCGATGTTCTACACCTCCGGCACGACCGGGCGCCCGAAAGGCGTGCGCTCCAAGAGCGGCGGTGCCGAGGGCCCGCCGCCCATCGAGATGCTGCAGGCCATGGGCGGTGGCATGTCCATGATGCTGAGGATCCCAGCCGGCGGCATCACGCTGCTTTGCGGACCGGTGTATCACAGCGCCCAGTGGGCGTTTTCCTTTTTGCCGCTCATCGCTGGGAACGCGGTGGTCATGCGCCACAAGTTCGACGCCGCGGAAACGCTTGAGCTGATCGACGCGCACCAGGTCACGAACGTGCACCTGGTGCCCACGCAGTTCCGGCGCATGCTGAATCTGGACGAAGCGACCCGAAACACCTTCAAGGGCGAGAGCCTGGCGGTGGTCTGGCACGGGGCGGCCCCCTGCCCGCCGGAGGCGAAGCGGCAGATGATTGACTGGTGGGGACCGGTCATCAACGAGTACTACGGTTCTACGGAAGGCTCTATCGTCGCCATGACCACGGCGCAGGAGTGGCTGGACAAGCCGGGCACCGTCGGCAAGCCCTCTCCCACCGTTGAGATTCGCGTGGTCGATGAGAACGGCCAGGACGTCCCCCAGGGCGAATCCGGCGAGATCTACGTGCGCAATCTCATGGGCACGGACTTCGAGTATCACAAGGAGCCGGAGAAGACGGAGGCCGCGCACCTGGCGCCCGGCGTGTTCACCTTTGGGGACATCGGTTACTTCGACGAGGATGGTTACCTGTATCTGAGCGATCGCAAGATCGACATGATCATCTCTGGAGGCGTCAACATTTACCCCGCAGAGATCGAGGGCGTGCTGGCCACGCACCCGGCGGTGCAGGACGTGGCGGTGTTCGGCATTCCGAACGACGAGTTCGGTGAAGAGGTCAAGGCGGCAGTCACGCTGCGCGAGGGCCACAGCGCGGGCGATCCGATGAGCGATGATCTGGCGCAGTTCTGCCGCTCCCACCTGGCCGGCTACAAGACCCCGAAGAGTTTCGACTACATCGACGAGAGGCCCCGGCACGAGACCGGCAAGCTCTACAAGCGCTTGCTGAAGGATCCCTACTGGGAAGGCACCGGCCGGAAAATTTGACGGCCACCACCGGTGGGGACACCCGCTCGGGAAATCACGATTACCGACGCGCAGGTCGGCGACCTGCTGCGGGCAAATGGTCTCGACCCAGCCGGTCGTCATCTCGCCCTGCTGGACGAAGGCTGGGACAACGTCAGCTACACCCTGGAACCGGGCGCCGGCGACGACCCACTGGCGCAGCGACTGATCGTCCGCCTGCCGCGGCGGTCCCTGGCGGTGCCGCTGCTGATGAACGAGCAGCGCTGGCTGGCGCGCTTACCACCGCTGCCAATCGCGATTCCACGAGTGCTGCGCAGCGGGACGCCCGCCGCTGGCTATCCCTGGCCCTTCAGCATCCTGCCCTGGATTCCCGGCGAAGCCGCTGACCTGCGGCCACCGGACGCCGCGGAAGCGACCCGCTATGCAGACTTTTACGCGGCCCTGCATGTGACCGCAGCGCCCGATGCGCCCGCGAACCCGGTGCGCGGCGTGCCGTTGGGCGCGCGCGCGGCCGCCTTTGAGGAACGCTGGTCGCGCTGTGCCCCGGCGA
>JBCDIK010000133.1:0-11323 GCA_038749065.1 Pseudomonadota bacterium
GGTCACCGCCAAGGGTCTATCCGAACGGGAGGTGCCGGCGGACGTTGCGATCTGGCCGGTTGTGTTCACGCTGGCGGACAATGATCTCGAAGCGCTCGTCAGCGCCGTCGAGCGCCAGACCCGTACGGTGGTCGCCTTCCTTGAGGACAACGGTTTCGACGCATCCGAAATCTCCGCCAACCCGCCGGCGATCACGGACAAGCAGGCCCAGAATTACGGCGGCAACAGCGTGCGGTTTCGCTATCTGGCGCAGACGACTGTCACGGTCTACAGCGACAACATCGATGCGGTCCTGAAGGCCCGGGCGGGCATGCTCGCCCTAGGCAAAGCGGGGGTCACCGTGACCCAGGACGGCTATCTGGCTCAGACGCAGTTTCTATTCCAGGGACTCAATGACCTCAAGCCGGCCATGATCGAAGAAGCGACACGCAACGCCCGCACCGTAGCGGAGAAGTTCGCCGCGGACTCCGGCAGTGCTCTGGGCAAGATTCGCAAGGCGCGGCAGGGTCAGTTCTCCATCAGCGATCGCGACAGCACAACGCCGCACCTCAAGAAAGTCCGCGTGGTCTCCACCCTGGAGTACTACCTGGCCGATTGAACGCTGGCGCTACGCCCGCGGCAGACCGGCCAGCAGCGCGGCGGTGCGCTGCGGATGGGTCAGCATCCCGGCACGCGAGACATCGTAGTCCACCCAGTGCCACCCATCTCCGCGAGCGGGTGCCCACATCGCCTCACTGGAACGGCGATAGGCCTGGCCGGTGCAGTGCACGTAGCTGCGGGGCAACCCCTCCCAGCCGCCATTGGCAAAGGACACCGGTGTCGTCCACGCAGCCGCCGGATGCAGGCTCAGCCGCCGCCTGAGCAGCGCGGCAACGGCCGGGTAGCGCTGCGGATCCACCAGCATCTCGATGGGGTATTCCTCAAAGAATCGCATTTGATAGCCATCGACGAAGTTCGCTTGACGCTTGCGCCACCATGCGGGCCAGCTGCCGTCGGCCTCACGCATCACCCAGGCGGGGCGATCCCGGGTTGGCACGAAGGCGTCGTAAAACACCAGCCGCGCGAGTCGCTCCCGCAGCACATCGGCCACCCCGGTCAGCGTCATTCCGGCGAAGGAATGTGCGACCAGAACGACATCATTTAATTCTTCATATTCAATAATTTGCAGAATATCTCTGATGTGTGTTTCAAGGTTTACTCCGGGGTCTGCGAGATGCGATCGCTCTCCCACACCGGTGGGCGTCGCCGCGAAAGCGCGATGGCCGAGCGCCCGCAGGGCCTCGCACACTGGGGTCCAGGCCCAGCCGCCGTGCCAGGTACCGGGAATGAACAGGAAGGTCCGGGCCTCGGCCCCGCTCGTCGCGGGTGTCGCGCCAGCGCAGCCGGCCAGGCCCACCACTCCGCTGGTTGCGGCCAAATCGGCGAGCCATCGTCTTCGAGTAGTCATACGCCCTCCACGCCCGAGCGCTGATTCAACCATGATGCGCGCTGCGACGCGCAGCGCGATCAGGCAGGATCCTGAGAACCATCAAGCCGGGAGCCCGTATGTCGACGTCAACCCTCACCGAGCGCGGCAGCGGGGCCTTAGGTTCACCCGCTCAGTTGGCCTACGAGGTCAACGACGTCGCCACCGCGGCAGCGCACTGGGCCCGGCACTACGGCGCCGGCCCGTTCTACGTTCTCGAACACGTCCCCCTGGCGATGGCGGAATGCGATGGTGCCCCCGTGCCTTTCGACCATAGCTCCGCCTACGGCTGGCACGGTCACATCATGATCGAGCTATTGCAGCTGCATGGGGAGCCGCCGCCGCCATTCAGGGGCGGCGGCCCGCGCCTGCATCACGTCGCCTACCGGGTACCGGTGCTCGACACCGCGATCAGCACACTCAGCGCCGCTGGACACGACCTGGCGCTCCGTGCCCAGACCGCCCCAGGCGGGAACAGTGAGGGCACGACGTTCGTGTTCATGGACGCACGATCAACCCATGGCCACTTCATCGAGCTTTACGAAGACGGATCGCGATTGCGCGCGTTCTATGAGTTTGTCGAGCAGGCTGCGAACCGCTGGGACGGCTTCAGCGATCCCGTTCGCGCGCTTTAGCAAAGTCCGGCGCCCGCTTCTCCATGAACGCCGCGATGGCTTCATGGTGCTCCGCGGATTGATAGCACTCGGCCAGCGCAGCGAGCTCGCGATGCTGCACGGCGTCCAGATCGGTGGCGGTGGCGTTGGCCGTGAGCAGCGCTTTGGTGTGCCGCAGCGCCAGCAGCGGGTTGCGCCCCATGCCCGCGACCACGGAGACCGCCTCGTCGACCAACTCGGCCGCCGGCACCAAACGATCGATCAGTCCCTTTTGCCGCGCCGCCGCGCCACTCACGGGGCGGCCGGTGAGCATCAGCTCCGCGGCCGCACCGAAGCCAAGGCGCGCGGCCAGAAAATGCGAGCTGGCCAGCTCGGGCACCAGCCCCATCTGCACAAAGCGCACGCTGAGCTTCGCCTCCGGGCTGGCTAGCAGGTAGTCCATGGGCAGCACCTGCGTCAGCCCAACGCCGATCGCCGCGCCATTGATCGCGGCGGCAATGGGCTTCGAAGCCCGCAGCTGCTCGACCCAGCGACCAACGGGATCATCGCCGGTGGCTTCATTGCCGCGGGACGAATCGCCGTCTGCCTGCGCCTTGAACACGGCCTCGATATCCGCGCCGGCACAGAATCCACGCCCGTTGCCGGTCACCACGATCCCGAGAACGGCCTCATCCTCATTGGCAGCCGCGACCGCCTGCGCGAGCTCCCGGCCCATCTGGTAGGTCCAGGCGTTGAGCCGCTCCGGGCGATTCAGACGCAGAATGCGCACCCCCTGCTCCGTAGCCGTCTCGATGGTTGCAAAGCTTTCGTTCGCCACTGCCGCTCTCCCCGATGGAACGGTTAGACTATAGCCAGCTACATTCACAAAGGCACGGAGACCCTCCCTTATGCGCAGCGCCCCTCGACTGATTCAGGCAACGCTTTGCGTTGCGCCGTTGCTGTTCGCCCTGGTCCTGCCCGGAGCCGCACTGGCTCGCGACCTGCCGAGCAGCAAGCCGGAACGGGTCGGCATGTCGAGCGATCGACTGGCGCGCATCGACGCGCTGGCGGAGCGCTACGTCAGCGACGGTCGCGTGCCCGGCATCGTGACCATGGTGGCGCGCAAGGGCCAGATCGTGCACTTCAAGGCGCACGGCGCGCGGGGCTTTGATGATGACCGTCCGCTGGCCAAGGACGATCTGTTCCGCATCTACTCCATGACCAAACCGATCACCGCGGTCGCCATCATGCAGCTCTACGAACAGGGCGCGTTCCAGCTCTCCGATCCGATCTCGAAGTTCGTGCCGGAGCTTACGGAGCTCGAGGTCCTGCAGGACGACGGCACGCGGGTACCCGCCGCCAGCCCGATTACCATGCAGCAACTGCTGACCCATACCGCCGGTTTTTCCTACGGCTTCGACCCAACGGACCCGGTGGATCAGCTCTACCGTGAAACGCGCGGCTTCGATCTTGAGGATCTCGACGCGTTCGTCGCTGCGCTCGCCAAGCTGCCCCTCAAGTATCAACCGGGCAGCCGCTGGCACTACAGCGTAGCGGTCGACGTCACTGGGCTGATCGTGGAGCGGATCAGCGGCGAGCGCTTTGACCGGTATCTGGCGAAGCACATCTTCGAGCCGCTGGCGATGAACGACACCTTCTTCTCGGTGCCCGATAACAAGATGAACCGCTTCCTACCCAATCACGCGTTCAATCCCAAAGCGGGCAAAGCGATCACGCTCGGCGAGGACTCGATCAATCGCTTCCGCAACGCCACCCTGTTCTCCGGCGGCGGCGGCCTGGTCTCCACCGCAGAAGACTACATGCGCTTCGCGGAGATGCTGCGCGCCGGCGGCCGCGGCAATGGCGCCCAGATCCTCAGCCCGACGACCGTGCAGTTCATGACCATGGACCATCTGCCGGCGTCCACCGCGGCCTACGGCAGCGGGGAAGCGCCGACCCTGGGCGCGAGCACCATGCGCGGCTTCGGCTTTGGCCTGGGCTTCGGTGTGGTCACCGACGTTGCGGACAGCGGTCTGGTGGGCTCGGTCGGGGATTACCAGTGGGGGGGCGCGGCTGGCACCATCTTCTGGGTGGATCCGGTCGAGGACGTGGTCGCTCTGGCCATGATCCAGCTGATGAACTCACCCTGGCCGCTGCGCGCGGACTTCAAGGTGGCGGTGAACCAGGCGATCATCGAAAGCAACCGCTGACGTGAGCACCACCGCGGGCGCGACGTCGCCCGCTCCGCCGCTCGGCCGCAGCGTCAAGCTGGCCTTTGGGATCGGCCAGCTGGCCGAAGGCATCCAGACGGCGGTATTCCTGTTCTTTCTGCTGTTCTACTACAACCACGTGCTGGGGGTGCCCGGCACGCTCTGTGGTCTGGCGTTGGCTCTGGCCCTGGTCTTCGATGCCTTCACCGATCCGCTGCTCGGCAACCTCTCCGACAGCTGGCACAGCCCGAAAGGTCGCCGCCATCCGTTCATGTACGCCGCCGCCCTGCCCTTGGGCCTGTGTTTCATCGGCCTCTTCAATCCCCTGGTCAGCGGCAACGGGCCGCTGTTCCTATGGCTGCTCACGTTCACCATTTTCTGTCGCACCGCGATGACCGCCTACGCGGTCCCGCACTCGGCTCTGGGTGCGGAGCTCAGCCAGGATGCCCAGGAACGTACAGAGCTCGTCGCCCTGCGGCACTTCTTCGGTGCGATCGCGTTTATCGCTGTGTTTGTCCTGGGCTTTTTCGTTTACTTCCGGCCAACGCCCGAGTACACGCAAGGCCAGCTAAATCCCGCTGCCTATGGCCCCTTCTCAATTCTGCTCGGGGTATTGATGACGTTGTCAGTGTGGTACTCGGCCTTTGGAACCAGTGCTCGCCGCCCATGGTTGCCGGTGGCACAGGCGACGCAGAATTTTTCCTTCTCTCAGGTCTTTACCGACACCGCACACGCGCTGCGCAACGATTCCTTCCGCTCGCTGATCCTCGGCTTCGCCATCATCATCGTTGCCTTCGGCACGGCGGGTGCGGTGAACCTGTACATGCTCACATTTTTCTGGGAATTCGGAGGGGGTGGCGCGGCCGCGGTCTCGATCCTCGGGCCTCTTGGGTCCATGGTCGGCTACGTCACGTCGGTACGGTTTTTCGCCCGCTTTCCAAAGCGTCGCGCGATCATGATCGGGATCGCGATCTGGCTCATCGCCCACAGCCTGAGCGTGCCGCTGTTCCTGGGCGACTGGCTGCCGCCGCGCGGCAGCGCAGCGCTGGTACTGGTGGTCGGGGGCTTTGCGGCCGTGGCCTCCTACGGTATCGCCCAGCTGCTAGTCGGCCTCGGAACCATGCTCGCCGACTTAACGGATGAGCACGAACTACAGACCGGTCGGCGCCAGGAAGGGATTTTCTTTGGCGCATTTACGTTTACCAACAAGCTGTCTGCCGCTCTGGGCTCACTGATCGGTGGCACAGTCCTCGACTTGATCAGCTGGCCCAGGGGGCCGGAGATCGAATCCGCGGCAGATATTGCGGCCGACACCATCGTCACCCTGGGCCTGGTGTGGGGACCGATGGCGGGACTGCTCGCCATCCCCGGCATCTACTGCGTGTCGCGCTACGCGTTGACCCGCGAGCGCCACGAGGAAATTCTCGCCGAGCTGAAAGCGCGAAGCCTCTGACGCTGCCTGCTGGCGCCAAGCGCTTGGGCGCTACGCGCCCAGGCGATCGACCGCCTGCTGCGCCAGCGTGAGTGCGTTATCGATGCGCTCTCGCATGAAAGGCAGATCGACGCCTTCACTGCTCTTCTGCCCCTGCACATAGCGCGCATACACACCATGGATGATCGCCGCCGTCTTCCAGCGATTAAAGCCGAGGTAGTAGTCGAGATTGCCCAGATCGCGGCCCGTCCGCTCGGCGTAGCGCTGCGCAAGTACCGCCCGGGACGGAAAGCCCGGGGGTGCAGTCGCGGCATCGTCGGCAACCGGCACCACGTCCTCGGGATCCGGCCAGATGTTCAGCGCGTAGGCGAGATCGGCGAGCGGATCGCCGAGGGTCGAGATCTCCCAGTCGACCACCGCAGCAATCGTGCAATCCGGCCCCGTCAGGGTGTTATGAACCCCATAGTCGCCGTGTACAACCCGGGCCGGGCCCTGCTCAGGGAGATGCTCCAGAAAAAAGTCCTTCAGCGCGTGCGCTCGCGGATCGTCATAGTCGGCAGGTTCTGCTGAAGCGGTCCAGGAGCGGTACCAGGTCCGTAGCTGTCGGCCCACGTAGCTGTCGCGTTTGCCCAGGTCACCCAAGCCGATCTCGTCGGGATCCAGTGCGTGCAAATCGGCGAGCACGTCGATAAATGAAAAGGCCAGCTTTTCGCGCTGATCCTGCGGCACCAGCCGCTCCGTATCTTCTCGCGTGTACAGCGGGGCACCGTTGATGAGCCCCATCACGTAGAACCAGGCTCCGGTCACGTCCGGGTCTTCGCAAAAGCCCAGTGCCTGCGGCACCGGTACCGGGGTCGGCCCCAGCGCCGAGATCAGCGCCCACTCCCGCCCCATGTCGTGGGCTTTCGGCAACAGCTTGCCCTGCGGTGGACGCCGGATGACGGCCGCCCGGCCCCGCTGGTCATCGATACGATAGGTCAGGTTCGAGTGGCCACCCTCGAGGCGCGTCCAGCGCAGCGGCGGCGTCAGGTCGGGGACGTGCTCGGCAATCCAGGCCTCCACGGCCGCCTGTTGGTAGCCCTCGGGGCCATCCCGTTCATCGTGCTGGGTCATCGTTTGCTCTCAACCTCAAGCCGCCAGCCTAGG
The DNA here is from genome assembly GCA_038749065.1 of Pseudomonadota bacterium. GTDB lineage: Bacteria > Pseudomonadota > Gammaproteobacteria > Pseudomonadales > Azotimanducaceae > CALHVX01. Next base: position 6,847 of record JBCDIK010000133.1, read on the forward strand.
CAGCCACAGGCAGGGGCGCAACCGGGCAACCGGGCGCGCAGCCCTCGCCAGCAATTCTGTAACGCGCTTTAGAATCTTGCGCGAACGGTTTCCGGAGCGCACACTGAAGCGAGGGAGAACGGAGAGCCTCATGGACCAGCGAGAAATCGATCAGCTGCGGGCGCTGATGGAGTACGAGGCGACGCGCACACAGCCTCCAGCCGCCTTTCCGGCGCTGCCCGATCTGCCCGCCGGACGCTACACGGATCCACGCTTTTACGCGCTGGAGCAGGAAGAGCTCTGGCGTAAGTCCTGGCTGCTGGCAGCACACCTGGATGAACTGCCGCAGCAGGGCTCGTTCCTGCTGTGGGAAAACGCCCAGCAGCCGGTGGTGCTGGTTCGCGCTGACAGCGACCGGATCAACGCGTTCTACAACACCTGCAGCCACCGCGGCGCGCCGATTGTGATGAGTGAGCGCGGGCAACGGGACCGCCTCACCTGCCGCTACCATGGCTGGAGCTACAGCCACGACGGCGAGCTGCTCGCGGTGCGGGACCCGGAGGACTTCGTCAATCTGGACCGCTCCTGCCGCGGGCTGACACGCGTCCGCTGCGAGCGCTTCGGCAACCTCATTTTCGTGAACTTCGACGAGCACGCGCCCTCGCTCCTCGACTGGCTCGGGCCCCTGGCCGATGAATGGCAGGAGTTTCGGTTTGATGAGTGCCGGCTCGCGGCGCGCCACAGCTTCGAGCTGCAGTGCAACTGGAAGATCGCGATGGAGGCGAACACCGAGGTGTATCACGTTCGCAGCATCCACCCGAAAACGGTTGCGCCGATGCTCGACGACCGGCGCAACGTCAACACGCTCTATCCGCAGGGGCACGGCCGCATGGTTGCTCCGCCACCGGCGAGCGCCGCCGCGGCACGGGCCGAGCGCAACCCGGGCCTGCGGGAAGTACCGTCCGTCGGCGAGATCGGCCGAACCTGCACACAGTCCTATGGCGTGTTTCCCAACTGGGTCTCGCCCTTGAGTCAGCACTTTATCCCGCCGCTGCTGTTCTGGCCTACGAGCATCAATACCTGTCGGCTGGAGACCTGGACCATGGCGCCGGACTGGGGCGATGGCCCCGCGCCGGATCTGTGGACAGAAGACAACGGTGCCCGGCTGAACCAGGTGCTGCGGGAAGATACGGAGTTTGGCGCCTGGATCCAGAAATCAGTGGAGTCCCGCGGCTTCAAAGGGGTGCCGCTGAGCTATCAGGAAGCGCGCATCTACCACTGGAACCAGACCGCCGACCGGATCATCGGTATCGACCGCATTCCAGAGGAACTGCGCGTGGCTCAGGTCATCGGCGACGACTGGATGCATCCCAATGATCCCCGCCTCGAGGAAATGGCCGAGCTTCCGGCAAGCGCGGGCTAAAGCGCCTGCAACGCCTTCGCAAGACGCTCGTTGGCGGCCCGCGTCGCCACTCCGGCCAGGGTCATCATCTGGCTGCGGACCGTTTCCCGGCCGATCTCTGCGGCGGGTAACACGCCCATCAGCCACTGCAGGATGACGCTCCAGTTCTGCCCCGCGAGGTGCCGGGCCAGGGGCGCAATGGCCACGTCCGGGCGCAGGTCCTCAAGCGCAGCGGCCCGGTGCAGGTGCCCCGTCACCGCCGGAATGAAGCGGCCGAACGTGACCTCTACAATCGGATCTTCCGGCTGCGCCTTGAACAGTGCCCGCGCAATCGCCTCGGCGTAGTTGGGGGTCTTCTCAATCTGGCTGCCCATGATCCAGGCCAGCTGGATGATCGCATCGAAGCCAGGCGCTGTCTCCGCCGCAACCGCCTGCTCCCCAAGCTCGGTCAGCAGATCGTCGACGGCGGCAACGATCAACTCGTCTTTGCTTGAGTACAGGTTGTAGAGGGTGCCCTGGGCAACCCCCGCGCTGCGCGCCAGCTCGCGCATGGTCATGCCGGCGTACCCCTGTTCATCGAGCAAGGCGCGCGCCGTGGCCAGAATCTTCCGCTGGCGCTCGCGCTGCCGCGGCGACTCGTAGCGTCGGCGGTGCGGCGTTGGCAGATCGATTGGGGGGTTGCTGGCGCCCATAGCTCAGGTGCTGACCGGAAAACGTTAGTTTACCTGTTCCCGCGACGTCGCGGGCGTACAGGATTGCACCGGGGTGATCCGGCCCTACCGTTCGCGCCAGAACACCACCCGATCGTGGCCCCGGAACAGCCCAAAAGTCTGCCGGGCAGCCGGATCTGTCAGCCCAGTCCCCTGCCAGTCAAATTCGAGCCATGCGGGCACATCGAGCTGCAGCAGCACGCTGCCACGATTGCCTGAGCCCGGCGCACTCAGCACCAGCGGGTTCGCAGGATCGATCTCGCCCGCCTGCAGGCTGATGGCGCCGCCAGGGCCGCTGACATTGGTTTCGCCGCTGTCGAGCAGCTCCTGAAAGTCGCTGAGCGTCACGCTCGCGCCCGCGTAGACGCTGCACTGGTCGAGCTGATTGTGGCGGAAGCCTACGCCGTCGAAATACTGCGACTGCAGTGGCACAGACAGCGCCGCGACCTCCGCCGATGCGCCCGGCAGTACCTGCATGCGGCCGTAGCGAACGATGATCGGCGCATCGAGCACGCGGCTGGTGCAGTTGCCCGCGGCCACGCAATCCCCGGCGGTATCGGTTCGCTGGTTCAACCCGTCCAGCAGCCGCCCATCAAGCGGATCTGTCACCTGCAGGCCAATCTGGAGGTCATCGAAGGGCCCATCTGGGCTCGCCGCTCGGGCAAAAGTTGCCGTCAAATCCAGCTCGGTCACCGTGCCCAGGGTCCAGGCCACCGAGCCCGTGGACAGGCGAGCATCCAGGCTCACGCCATCGTTGGCGTGTTCCGCGGTGCGCACCACCGTGGCGAGATTGCCGCTACCCACCAGAGAGGCATCGTAGTTCTGCGTCACAGCGCCTGCCAGGTTTCGGGCTTGCACCGTATAGCCAAGGGTCAGGGCGCTTTCGCCCTGGAGCAGCAGGTCGCCACAGGGGGCACTGACCTGTTCCGAGACCAGCGCAAATCGATCCGGATAGAACCGCCCGACGTTGCCCGACAGCGTGCCCGGTACCGCGCCGATGCCGAGGTAGTCGCCGTCCGCAAGCTCGGCCCGCAGCGTGATGATGCCGGTCTCATCAAAGGACAGCGCATTGCTGCTGAAGGTACCCGCCGCGGTGCGGATGAGTGAGCTGCCGCCATCGAGATCTCCGCCGCTGCCGTTGCGCCCGCCCACTGGCGCAACCAGGGCATCGCTACGCAGACGGACGCCTTCCGGAACGGTTTCCAGGCCGAAGTTCGGGGTCACGTCTCCATCGGCATCCAGGGCCTGGACCGTCGCCGAGAAGGCCGCGCCGGCGGCCACGAAACCGGGACCTGCAAGGTTCGACGAAGCGGGATTCGCCGCGCCACTGCCGTCGGTGACGGCGGTCACGGCCAGGCTTGCGGGCCGCACCACGAAGTCGTTGGTGGCCCCGCTCAAGCTGTGCCCGAAGCTTGCGCTGTCACTGAGCTCGAACCCGATACGTCCTGCATCCTTGTAGCGAGCCGTCACGCTCGCCTGGCCGGCGCTGAACGTGACGGTACGGGCCGTGGCTGCAGCCGGGGAAACGGCGACCACGCCACTATCAATCGTTGCGGCAATGGTGCCGCTGGCAGGATCGGATCGGGTCAATCGAAAGTCTAGGGTGCGACTGCCGGTATAGTTTTCGATGACACCACACTGCGCGTCCGTATCGGTGGTGCCATAGGCTGCAATATGCAGCGCAAACCCGGTTCCCGCCACCTGGGTGCCGATCGGATCGTTAATGCTCGCCGGAGGTGGATTGCTGAGGGCGCTCGCTGTGACCGTAAAGCCGCTGGGTGCGAAGGTCAGCGTACCTTCGCTGTCATTGTCCCGCAGGGCCGTGTCATCCTGCTGATAGGCCTCGATGTCCAGCGCAGCATCGCCTTCCGGATAGCTTAAGGTGAAGCTGGCGCTGCCGGCATCGGCCCCGGCAAAGGTGTACTCAGCGAGCCCGTCGTCCGATGTCGCATCCACCAACGTGCCCGATCCGGTCGCGATGCTCCAGCTCCCACGACCACTGCCCGTATCGAGTACGATGGTGCCGGCATAGCCGGGCACGACCGCGCTGTTGCCATCAAGCGCCGCGACCGTGATGGTCTCGCCGAGGCAATGGATACCCTGGCCGTCGTGAGTGATCTGCAGCTCCGTCGCGCTCACGACGGGGCAGTTGCGAACGGAGCCGTCCAGGTCTTCGCCATTGCTCTGCGCGTTGAAGATGAACTGCACGTCGTCATCCTCGAGTACTTCATCGAAGATCAGGACTTCATCGATGCGCCCACTGAGGTGATCATCGGTACCTCCGGTATCGATGATCACACCGAAGTCGGAGAAGGTTCGGGTTACAACGCCACTCTGGCCGGTCGAGGTGGCGACCAGAGCACCATCCACATAGGTCTTGAGCGCA
>JBCDIK010000134.1:0-11087 GCA_038749065.1 Pseudomonadota bacterium
CTTGGCCTGCTCGAGATCTTTCTCGGCACGCTCGCCGGCTGCCAGGCCGTCGGCGATCGTCTGCTGACGTTCGCGCATGGCGGTGGTAATCGGCGGCCAGATGTACTTCCAGCAGAACCAGACGAAGAAGGCAAAGGTGATACTTTGGCCGATGAGCGTCAGGTTGATGTTCATCGTTTGACCTCTAGAAGGTTGAACGGATGGTCGCGTCGTCGATCCGCCGCTGCCTTATCCGGCGACGGCGAAGATGACGTACAGGCCGATACCGACTGCGATCATCGGCACCGCGTCGACCAGGCCGAGCACGATGAACAGCTGGGTCCGCAGCATCGGCAGCAGCTCCGGCTGGCGGGCAACGCCTTCCAGAAACTTACCGCCCAAAACGCCCACGCCGATGGAGGCGCCTACGGCACCCAGGCCCATCATGAGCGCACCTGCGACGAACAAAATCGCTTGTTCCATTTTAACTCCCGGTTCAGTCATTTCTTTGGTTAGGGGTGGGGTATCTCAGTGCTCTTCCGGCACGTCATGGGCTTGCGCCATGTAGACGACCGTGAGAACCGCGAAGATGAAAGCCTGCAGGGTAATGATCAGGACGTGGAATACGGCCCACCCCCACTGCAGGACGCCGCCGAAGGCGGCAATGATCGCGCCGCCAGAAAACATCAGCGCGATCAGTACGAAAATCATTTCACCGGCATACATGTTGCCGAACAGACGCAAGCCGAGGGACAGGGGCTTGGCGATCAGAGTCACGCCTTCGAGCACCAGATTCACGGGCGCGGCGATCTTGGGAAACGGGTGGAAGGCAAGCTCGGCGAAGAAACCGCCGGCGCCCTTGCACTTGATGCTGTAGTAGAGGATCAGGCCGAAGATGGTGAAGGCCATGCCCATGGTGATGTTGGGGTCGGTGCTCGGCACGATCTTCATGTGATGAACGCCCGCGGCCTTCGCGAGCTCGGGGATCCAGTCCACAGGGATCAGATCCATCAGATTCATGAAGAACACCCACACGAAGATCGTCAGCGCCATCGGCGCGATCAGGGTGTTGCTGTACTGGAAGACGCTGCGGGTGGTGTCGTCGATGAAGTCGATGATCATCTCGACAAAGTTATGCAGCCCCGTCGGCACGCCGGCGTGCGCTTTCTTGGCCACGCCGTTGAAGATCCACAGGAAGATCAGGCCCAGCCCGATCGACCACAGCATAGAGTCGACGTTGATGGACATGAAACCCATGGCCGACGCTTCCGCCGCACTGTGGGCAAACCCCCAGGAGCCGTCGGGAAGCTGACCATAGGTCAGATTCGTCAGGTGATGCTGGATGTACTCTTGTGAGGTGGGGTTTTCGCTCGCCATACTCGACCTGAAGGTGCTGCTGCCTGTCCCTGCGTCTTCTGGACTCTTCGTCCCGGATTCAATCTTTCCTGCGCCTGGCCCCGGTTTCCGAAGCCAGCACGATCGCGATGCTCTGCGCGATGGACGCCGCGATCACGCCCACCAACACCCATAAAGCCTTGTCGGCAAAGGCCGCAAAGGCAATTACCAGCGCGGTCATGGTGCCGATCAGCTTGACCGCCGCCAGCCCCAGGACGCGCCTGGCACCTTCGATGCCCGGCGCGGCGCGTTCCGCCCAGCGGCTGTAGGCCGCCGTGGGCAACAAAATCGCCAACGCCCCTGCAAGCGTAGCCCCTGCGCGCAGGACCGAGGGGCCTTCGCAAGCCACCGGCCACAGCCCGACGATCAGCACGCACAATGCGATCAGCCCCGCTGCCCGCGTCAGAGCCCGGCGTTCCAGGGCGCCCCGTGCGCGCGGTCGCGCTGCCTGGGACGTCACCCGAGAAACTCCGTGCAAACGGGGAGGGCGCAGAAAAAACGCTTAAGAATCAATGCGCTGGTCTCGTTTGAAGCGTGCTGAAGGCGCTTCTTTCACCTCGCAGCGACGGGTCACCGCTGCGAAGCGGCGCGTATTATAGGGAGCGGAGAAATCCCATTCAAACAAAAACCCCCTGCAATTGAGACCTTTTACAAGAGAATGCGAAAGAGTTTGTTATGAGCGCTTTCGGCGACCCGCCAGGAACGGCGACCGCAGGCCGCAGTTACTTGATGTGGGCGAGCACGCCGTCCAGCTCCGCGAGGGTCGAGAAACGAATCGTGAGGGTGCCCTTACCCTGGGCATCCTGCGCGATCGCGACCGGGGCCCCGATCTTCTCTGACAGGTCACGCTCCAGCACCAGCGTATCGGCACTCTTACCAGCAGCAGAGGGTCGGGCTGAGGACTTCGGCGCCTGCAGCTTGCGCACCAGCGCCTCGGTCTGGCGCACGGACAGACTCCGCTCGATAACCTCCAGCGCTGCGCGTTCCTGATCCAGCGGGGCCAGGGAAAGCAGGGCTCGCGCGTGGCCCATCTCAAGATCGCCGTTGGCGAGCATGTCGCGCACCTTGGGGCTCAGATTCAGCAGGCGGAGCAGGTTGGCCACGGCCACCCGCGACTTGCCCACGGTGCCGGCCACCTGCTGCTGGGTCAGCCCGAACTCCTCGCGGAGCCGGTCCAGCGCCATCGCCTCTTCCAGGGGATTCAAGTCTTCGCGCTGGATGTTCTCGATGAGCGCCATGGCCGAGGCCTGCTCGTCGTTCGCATCCTTCACGACAACGGGCACGTGCGTCATGCCCGCGAGCTGCGAGGCGCGCCAGCGCCGCTCGCCGGCGATCAGCTCAAAAGTGCCCCCAGGCCGGGGCCGCACCACGACCGGCTGCATCAGCCCTTGCGCTTTGATGGACGCCGCCAGCTCGGCGAGCGCTTCGTCATCGAAATCCCGGCGCGGCTGGAAACGGCTGCGGGTGATCTTCTCGACCGGCACTTCCCGGGGCCCCGTGGCTGCGTCGGCTCCGCCCTGCGTCCCCGGCTCCGGTGCGGGGATGGGGTCGGTCGCAGCAGACAGCAACGCGTCCAGCCCTCTGCCCAGTCGTTTTTTGCTCATCCGCCCTGCGCCCCCGCCGCATCGTCCTGCGACTGATTGTGCTTACGCTTGAGCTCTCCTGCCAGCGCCATGTAGGCCACGCTGCCCCGCGACTGGCGATCGTAGAGCAGGGCCGGGAGCCCGTGGCTGGGCGCCTCGGCGAGACGGATGTTGCGGGGGATGACCGTGCGAAACATTTTCTCGCCAAAGTGCGAGATGAGCTGGCGCGAGACATCGCGGGTCAGGCCGTTCCGCGGGTCGTACATGGTGCGCAGAATGCCTTCGATCTGAAGGGTCGGATTGCCCCGCTCGCGCACGCCTTCCACGGTCTCCAGCAGGGCGCTCAGGCCTTCCAGCGCGTAGTACTCACACTGCATCGGAATCAGCACGCCTTGCGCAGCGATCAGGGCATTGAGCGTGAGGATGTTCAGTGACGGCGGGCAGTCGATAAAGACGTAGTCGTACTCAGTGGCCTCGGCCTGCAGCCGTTCCTTCAGGCGCTGGTCACGCGCCTGCTCGTTCATCAGGGCCACTTCAGCGGCCGTCAGATCCGTATTGGCGGGCACGACCTGATACTTGCCTGGTGTGCTGCGGGCGACGTCCTTAAGCGATGCGCCCTCGATTAACCAGTCATAGATGTTCAGCTCGGCGGTCTGTTTGTCGATGCCGCTGCCCATGGTGGCGTTGCCCTGGGGATCGAGATCCACCAGCAGCACTTTCGAGCCAGACAGCGCCAGGCCCGCGGCCAGGTTGACGGTGGTGGTGGTCTTGCCCACGCCACCTTTCTGATTCGCCACGGCGATGACGCGCATCAATGGAGCGCCTTTCCGACCGGGCTTTCCAGCACCAGGACCTGGTGCGGCTCGGTCAGCCCGGGAATGTTGACTGTTGCGGTGTCCCGCGCGACCTGCTGCGGCATCTCGACGTGATCCACCTCTGTTCCCACGGCGGCATGAAGCACCATTCGCCCGCCGTCGGCAAGCAGATGGGCCCCCAGGCTCCAGACCTTGGCCGGCGGCGCAACGGCCCGACTCACCAGCACATCGTAGCCGCGCTGCGGTCGATAGACCTTGGCGTCCATGACGACCACCTTGGCATTCTCAAGCTTCAGCTCGCGCACGGCGAAGGACAGAAACCGGGCCTTTTTCTCGCTGCGCTCGAGCAATGTGAGTTCGGCTTCCGGTCGCACAATGGCGAGCGGGATACCCGGCAGACCGCCGCCGGAACCAAGATCGACGATTCGCGTGCCATGGACCCAGGGCAGGATGCTCAGACTATCGAGCAGGTGCCGCGGCACAAAGCGGTCGATGTCCTTGCGGGAGACGATGTTGAACTTCAGGTTCCACTTCTCGGCCAGCCCCACAAAAGCCACCAGCTGCTCGACCTGCTCCGACTGGGCCATGACCCCGAGTTCGAGCAGCGCGTCCGCCAGCGCCAGATGTTCCGCGCTCGTGCTCACGAAGCCAGCGCCTGCCCGCGGCGCTGTTGTTTCTGCACGAAGATGAGCAGCAACGACAGCGCTGCCGGCGTCATGCCCGGAATCCGAGCCGCCTGGGCGAGGCTGTCCGGCCGCACTTCCGTGAGCTTCTGCAGCAGTTCGTTGGAGAGCCCTTCGAGCGTGCGGTAATCAAAGTCCGCGGGAATGGCGAGCTTTTCGTGGCGGCGTATGCGCGCGATCTCCTCGTCCTGACGCTTGATGTAGCCGGCGTACTTGATCTCCGTTTCCGCCAGCGCGATCACCTCTGCGGGGGTATCCATCAGGGTGGATGCCAGCGGCAGCTCCGGGAGCAGCGGCGCCAGCCGCGCGCCGGGGCGACGCAGGAACGCGTCGAGCGGTGTGTCCCTCGCAATGGTCTCGCCGGACACCGCCGTCAACCGATTGGCCAGCGCACTGCCGGCGACCACATGCTGCGCGTCAATCGCCGAGCGCAATTCCGCCAGCGCTTCGACTTTGCGTGCGTAGGCCTGTTGCCGCTGCGGACCGACCAGGCCCATGTCAATCCCAACGGGGGTCAGACGCTGATCGGCGTTGTCCTCGCGCAAGCGCAAGCGGTACTCCGCCCGGCTGGTGAACATGCGATAGGGCTCGTTGGTGCCCAGAGTGATCAGGTCGTCGATGAGCACGCCGATGTAGGCCTCATCGCGTCGCGGGCACCAGGGGGTCAGGCCCGCCACCTTGCGTGCGGCGTTGAGCCCGGCCACCAGCCCCTGAGCGCCGGCTTCCTCATAGCCCGTGGTGCCGTTGATCTGCCCGGCAAAGAAAAGGTTCTCGACAACGCCGGTCTCCAGGCTGCGCTGCAGGTCGCGAGGATCAAAGAAGTCATACTCGATGGCGTAGCCGGGGCGCGTGATGTGCGCGCGCTCAAAGCCTTGGATGCTACGCACGTACTCGATCTGCACGTCAAAGGGCAGGCTCGTAGAGATCCCGTTCGGGTACAGCTCCGCGCTATTGAGCCCCTCCGGCTCCACAAACACCTGGTGCGCGCTGCGGTCGGCAAAACGTACCACCTTGTCCTCGATGCTGGGGCAGTAGCGCGGCCCCACTCCTTCGATGACGCCGCCATAGAGTGGGGAGCGGTCCAGTGCCGCTTCGATCAGCGCGTGCGTGCGCTCGTTGGTATGGGTAATGAAACAGGACACCTGCCTCGGATGCTCGCTGCCATCGGCCAGATAGGAGAGGCTGGGCGTGGGCGTATCACCGGGCTGCTCGGTCATGACCGAGAAGTCCACGGTGCGCCGATCGATACGCGGCGGCGTGCCGGTTTTCAGCCGGTCGACACGGAACGGCAAAGCGCGCAACCGCTCCGCCAGCGCGTTTGATGGGGCATCTCCAGCTCGTCCGCCGGGATGGTTCTCCATGCCGATATGAATACGGCCCCCCAGGAACGTGCCAGTGGTCAACACCACCGTCCGCGCCAGAATGTCGAGCCCCATCTGCGTGCGTACGCCGGTCACGCGATCGCCAGCCATGATCAGGTCGACAACCGATTGCTGGAACAGCTGCAGATTGTCCTGCGCTTCGACAATGGCGCGAATGGCTTCCCGGTACAGTGCCCGATCCGCCTGGGCCCGGGTCGCGCGCACCGCCGGCCCCTTGCTGGCGTTCAGGGTACGGAACTGAATGCCGGCGCGATCAGCAGCGCGCGCCATCGCGCCGTCGAGCGCATCAATCTCACGCACCAGGTGACTCTTGCCGATGCCGCCAATGGCCGGGTTGCAGGACATCTGCCCGATCGTTTCGATGCTCTGGGTCAGCAGCAACGTGCTGGCACCCACCCGTGCGGACGCGAGCGCGGCTTCGGTGCCGGCATGGCCGCCGCCGATCACGATCACGTCGAAGGTTTCCGGGTACCGCATGGATCTGAAACTGGGTGTTCTCGGGGGAGCGGAGTATACGGGAGAGCCAGCGCCCGCCGTTATTTGCCGATGCAGAAGCTGCTGAAGATCTCTCCGAGCAGATCATCCGGGGTGACCCGCCCGGTAATCCCGCCCAGCGCGTCATGGCCCGCGCGCAGTGCTTCCGCCAGCAACACGCCCCCGTCCCCGGCATCCAGTTCGCCCGCAGCCGCCGCCAGAGCCCCGGCGCAGCTTTCGAGCGCTTCGATATGTCGTGCCCGTGCGCTGAACGGCGCGGCATCGGCGCCGTAGCCGACCGCCTGGTGAATCGCATTGACGAGATCGTCAACCCCCTGGCCCGTCAGCGCTGAAACTGGGACCCCGCTCGCAGCCCTGTCTTCGAGCGCCCCGGGCAGGTCCGCCTTGTTCCAGACCTCGAGCTGCGGCAGACCGCTCAGCGCCTGCCGGTGTTCCGGGCCCAGGCGCGCCTGCGGCGCGCTCACCACCACCAGGAGATCGATCTCACTGGCTCGAGCCAGGGCCCGCCGAACCCCCTCCTGCTCGACCGGGTCCTCGCTCGCGCGCAGCCCCGCCGTGTCGACCACCCGGATCGGCAGCCCCCCCAACACCAGGTCGAACTCGAGCAGGTCCCGGGTGGTCCCGGGCACGTCGCTCACGATGGCGCGGTCTTCTGCCGCCAGCGCATTGAGCAGACTGGATTTGCCGACATTGGGCGGCCCGACCAGCGCGATCTGCACGCCTTCGGTGAGCTGCTGACCTCGCGCGCTCTCGGTCAGTAAGGACGCCAGCGTCCTGCGCGCCTGGGCCAGGCGCTCTGGAAACTGGGCCGTCGCCAGATGATCGACATCTTCCTCATCGGGAAAATCGAGGGTCGCTTCGACATAGGTCCGCAACCACAGCAGCTGCTCGGCCAGATCATCAACCCGGGCCGAGAAGGCACCGCGCAGTGAGCGCAGCGCGCCGCGGGCCGCCGCGGCGGAGCCGGCGCTGATCAGATCGGCGATGGCCTCCGCCTGCGCCAGATCGAGCTTGTCGTTCAGAAAAGCGCGCTCAGAGAACTCTCCGGGCCGGGCGAGTCGGGCGCCGAGGACCTGGCAGGCCGCAACGATCTGCCCCAGCACCACCGGGCCACCATGGCCGTGGATCTCGACCACGTCTTCGCCGGTGAACGAGCGGGGACCATCGAACCGCGTCGCCATGACCTGATCGAGGACTGCGCCGGTCGCATCGCGCACAACGCCGTAGCTCAGCTGGCGGTGGCTCAGCGTGCCGGAAAACAGGGCCGCGCCCATGGCGTGGACGCCAGCCCCCGAGAGCCGGACGATCCCCACCCCGCCTTGCCCCGGCGCGGTTGCGATCGCCACGATCGGTTCCAGCGCCGCCTGGGTCATCGAGGGGGGCCGGGGTCAGGCCCCGGCGGTCTCCGCGGCGTCCGCCTGCCGGTTGACCCAGTACTGCTGGGCAATGCTGATCACGTTGTTGACCAGCCAGTACAGCACCAGCCCGGCCGGGAAGAACAGGAACAGCGCGGTAAAGACCACGGGCATCATGCGCATGATCTTCACCTGCATGGGGTCACCCATGGCCGGGGACAGCAGCTGCTGCAGGTACATGCTGGCCCCCATGAGCAAGGGCAGCACGAAGAACGGATCCATCACCGCCAGGTCCTGGATCCACGCCATAAACGGCGCCTGGCGCAGCTCGACGCTCTCGAACAGGACCCAGTAGAGCGCCAGAAAGATGGGCATGGGCAACAGCATGGGTAGGCATCCCCCAAGCGGGTTGACCCCCTCTTTCTGGTACAGCTTCATCATTTCCTGGGACAGCTTCTGCCGGTCGCTCGCGTAGCGCTCCTGAAGCCGCTTCATCTGCGGCGCAACCCGGCGCATGTTGGCCATGGACTTGTAGGCCTTGGCCGTGAGGGGCCACAGCAGGGCCTTCACGAAGATGGTGAGCAAGATGATCGCCATGCCCCAGTTGCCGACGAGGTCGTGGCACCACTTCAGCACCTTGAAGAGCGGCACGGCCAGCCACCACAGAAATCCGTAGTCGACGGTCAGATTGAGGTTCGGCGACAGCGCCTCGAGCCGCTCCTGGTCTTTGGGGCCGGCGTAGAACTGGCTGCGCCAGCGGGCCTGCTCCCCGGGCGCGATCTCAGCCGCGGGTGCGACGAACCCGAACACATAGGTGCCGTCGCCACGACGCTGGCCGTAGTAGCGATTCGACAGCTCCGGATCAGCGACCCAGGCCGACAGGAAGTAGTGCTGCAGAAAGGCAACCCAGCCGCCCTGCACCGTTTCCCGGAAATCGCCATCATCGTCCAGATCGTCGAACTCGATCTTTTCGTAGCGGCTCTCGCTGGTGGTCAGCGCACCGCCCAGATACGGCTGCGGCCCAAGTGCCATCCCGCCGGCATCCAGTGGCTGGCTGCGATCGCGCTTGATCTGGGCAAACAGCGCCGCCTGCAGCGACCCCTCGGTCCGGTTCCCGACCTCATAGTCGAGCGCCACCACATAGCTGTCGGCACTGAAGGTAAAGGTCTTGGAGACCTCGAACCCGCCCTCGGTCGCAGTCAGCACAACCTCGACGGGGCTGTCCCCAGGGGTAAGTGTGTATTCACTTCGCGGTGCGCTATACAGCGGCCGGCGACTACCCTTGTCGATCCCGTCACGGCCGATGAGCCCGCTCTGAGCAATGTAAGTGCGCCCACGTCCAGACTCGAGTAGCCGATAGGGCACGTCGGGACGATCGAGGGTGATGGGGTACTCGGGCAGGGCGACGCTGACGATGTCGCCGCCAAGGCGGTCGATGACCACCCGCAGCGTGGGCGTCGATACGGTGACCGTGCGCGCCGGATCGGGACCGGCAGCAACAGCCGGGGTGCTGGCGACAGGCGCCACCGCGTCCGGGTCCAGCAGCGAGTCATCGGGCGCGTCAGACGTCTGTGCGCCGAGCGCCGGGGCCGGCGCAGCGATGTCCGGCGCCGGGCCTGCGACCGGCCCAGCCGCATCGGACACGGCGACGGGCGCATCGCTCGCGTAGGCTTCGACGTCCAGCTGATTTCCGTAATCCTCGTTCCAGGCGAGGATCATGAGATAGCCGGTTGCGGCCATCCCGATCAGGAGCAGGATGCGCTGCAGCTCAGTGGGTAGCATGGTGGGAACACTCGTGATTCTCAGAGGCGGCCGCGGGCACCGGATCAAAACCGCTCCTGGCCAAGGGCTGACAGCGCAGCAGGCGCCAGACGGTCAGGCCGGCACCGCGCACAAAGCCATGAGCCGCAAACGCCTCACGCCCGTACTCGGAGCAGGTGGGATGGAATCGGCACTGTCTGCCGAGCATCGGGCTGAGCGTCCGCTGGTAACCGCGAATGGCGCTCTGAGCGAGACGCGCCAGCGCAGCGTCAATTCGCCTCAGGACCGACGGGTGCTCAGCGGGGCGCTGGGTTTGATCTGTCGGGGTCTGCTGCATGGGTATCGGCGGCGGTTGCCTCAGTGTCCTGAATCATTTTGTCTAGCAGCTTTTCAAAAGCAGCGCGAACCTGTGCAGCCTGCGCTGCGTGCGTCAGCTGTACCACCAGGTCCCAGTGCGGCAGCTCAGAGCGCCGCCGGCGAAAGGAGTCCCGCAGCACACGCTTTATCCGGTTGCGATCATGCGCCTTCGCGATCACACGCTTGGCGATGACCAGCCCCAGACGGGCGGTGCGCATTCTATTCGGTTTGACGAGGATTCGTACCGGTGAGCGGCGAAAACTCCGGTTGCGCTGCTTGAAGACCGCATCGAACTCGGTTCGATTCGTAAGACGGACGGTTCGGGCAAAGCGCTGATCCGGTTTCAGGCTCTTTCGGAGCTCGCGCTCGCTACGCGGCTCTTGCGCCACCAGGGGATCCTCGGCTGTTCTGGGCGTTCCGCCCTGCCCGACCTTCCAGTGGGGCAATGTCACCTGCTGGTGAGGTGACGACCGATCGGTCAGACGGAGAGGCGCTTGCGACCGCGCGCGCGGCGCGCATTAATGACCTTGCGGCCGTTTTTGGTCGCCATGCGGGACCGGAAACCATGCGTGCGCTTGCGCTTGATATTACTGGGCTGATACGTGCGTTTCATGGTGCCTGACCTGGGTTACCGTGGGTCGGAATGACCGGTCTGCTGAAAAGGGCTGGCGATTCTAAGGACGGCCATGCAGAGAGTCAAATATAGGTTTTGTATGGCTAAAGAGAAATTGTTGTTCGTTGTTGAGGACCCGCTGGTCTGTGGGTAAGCGGCCTAAGTGTCTGTGAGCCGTGCCAAATTTCTGACGCCAAGGCTGTGGAATAGGAGCGGTGAAAGATGGGGACGCCCGGCGTGCAGGGCCAGCTTTTGATCCCCGTCACACTGTTCTCCAGGGTCCTCCCCATAGTCCCGGAACGTTATCCACAGACTTGTTCAACGCTTAAAAAAGCGCGCAGCACGCCCGGCCATAAGAGCGCGGTTGAAGGGTGATCGCTAAGCGATTGAATTCCAAAAGTCGCGCGAATTTCTGCCCAAATTTTCTGTTTTCTGCGTAGCCAACGGAAAGTCACTGTGGCTAGAATGCTCGCCCGCTTGGGAAATGACGGTTCTGTGAACGTCACACGTAAGCGGCGCTCCAGAACGTCGGTCAAGCCTGCCATGCAACGTGCGATAACGCGCGATTGCAACTGAGAAGACAGGCATCCGATCCGGAGAATAACAATAAGAACAGAGCGCTCACTTCGCATTGGGCAACTTGCCCGGCAAACGAGACCAAGACAACGA
>JBCDIK010000135.1:0-10922 GCA_038749065.1 Pseudomonadota bacterium
CCGTGGAAAATCCCGCGCGCGGAACCGTTAAGCCGAAAGGCCGTGTAATCGTCGTTCGGCCCGCCATTGCCACGCACGATCGGTTTGTTTGTTCCAGCGCCGCTGCGGGTGACGGGCAACGCTCGAGCGCGCAGCAGCTTGCTGCCGATTGCCTCCGGGACAGGCGCAGGCGGGTCAACCTATGCCCTGGCGCCGGAGCTGGGCGGTTTGCGATCGCTGTATGAGCAGGGTCATGCCGGTATCGTGGCGAACGTCGGGCCCCTGGTACAGCCCACCAGCAAGGTCGATTACCTGGCCGAAGCCGTGCCGCTGCCGCCGCGGCTGTTCTCCCACAATGATCAGCAGTCGGTCTGGCAGGCGAGCGCGCCGGAGGGAGCTCGCTTTGGCTGGGGCGGGCAGTTCGCCGATGCGGTGATCGCCGCAGGGGCCAACGGGGCGCCGGAGTTCTCGACCATCACGAGTCTCGGCAATGAACTGTTTCTGACCGGTGCGACCGCCAAACCGTATCAGGTCAGCGAGGATGGGGCGGCTCTGTTTGACCTGCTGGCGGATGAGGACAGCTCGCCTGGGCTGAGGGATCTGCTGCGCCGACACTTCCGCGCCCTGGACGCGGATCGCGAGAATCTGATCGCCCGAGACCTCGCGGATGCGGCGAATGCGGGACTTCTAGCGAACGAGCGTTACAACGCGGCCACGGTCGGGAGCACCGCCCTGGCGACAAGTTTTCCATCGAGTGCACTGGGGGCCCAACTGCGAGCGGTGGCGCAGACGATCGCTGCCCGCGATCAACTCGAGGTGACGCGCCAGATCTTTTTTGTGGGCATGGGCGGCTTTGATACGCACTCGGCGCAAGCGGTTGCGTTGCCAGCGCTGTTGACCCAGCTTGACCAGGCGCTGACAGCCTTTCACGCAAGCATGCAAGAGCTCTCACTGAATGAGCAGGTGACGACCTTTACCGCGTCCGACTTTGGCCGCACGCTCGCGGTGAATGGCGATGGAACGGATCACGGCTGGGGCGCTCACCACTTTGTGCTTGGTGGTGCGGTGAACGGTGGCATGATCCATGGCGACGTGCCGCCGCCGGTGCTCGATCACGAGCTGGATGCAGGGGGTGGCCGCTTGATTCCCACCCTGTCCATCGAGCAGTACGCGGGGCCTCTCGGGCGCTGGTTTGGCCTGGAAGACACGGAACTGGCGACCGCGTTGCCGAACCTTGCCAACTTCGCCAATGTGCCGCCGCTCATGCGCAGCTAGTCGCCGCGCGAGCGCGCGCAGATTATGCGCCGCTGGCAGGCTGCCAGGCGACCATCGCCAGAGCGATGAGCACGATCAGCGTGACGCGCCAGCGCATTGTGAGATAGCTGCGCGGGGTGAGCGCGGCCTGGTGCAGGGTCACATCGACGTACAGCAGGTAAGCAAAGGTCAGCATCAGGACCGCCGCGCTCACTCCTGAGCTGGCGAGGAGCACGGCAAAAAACGCGGTCAGCACCACCGCGTTGCTGGCGAGGAACAGGTTGCCCGGCGCGGCGGGGCCGTGCTCCAGATAGAGCCCCCAGTGACTGCCGGCCAGGAAGCTCGCGATCGCCAGTCCGTACAGCGTCGCGGCGCGGTCCGCGGGGCCAACGAGGGGCAGCGGGTCGCTGCCCCAGATCAATGGAGCCAGGGCGCAGAAGACGAAGGGCAGGGCGCCTGCATAGGCCAGTGCGGAAGGCAGTCGGTCATTCACGGCGTGACCCTAGCTGCTGCGCTGTGACGGCCCGGTAAGCGGGGAAGCCCAGCTTGACACGGGATCGTCGATTCAATATATTTGCATATGATGAAATGAAGATTTACAGAAGCGCGCAACTATTGCCCGATAGAACATGCCGGATTCAGCATCGACAGGGCCTGCCAACGGAGCGCCGCTCAGCGCCGACACCGTGATCGAGCGGGCGGCCGGCATGCTGCGTGCCGGTGGTGATCCGGCGCGGCTGCGTATCCTCGAGCTGCTGCTTACGGGCGAGCATCAGGTTTCAGAAATCGCTGCACACACGCAGGCCGAGATGTCGACAACGTCCCAACGCCTGCGCGTGCTGCTGCAAGAGGATCTGGTGGCGCGCCGCCGGGACGGTCGGGATATGTACTACCGCCTTGCCGACGGACATGTCCGGACCCTGATTCGCAACGTGCTCGATCATGCCGATCCGAGCAATCCTGTTCACCATTCAGAAACTTAGGAGTCAATCATGAGCCACAAGATTCACGAGAATCATGACCATCAGCACGGCCCGGGCTGCGGTCACACGGCCGTGCAGCACGGTGATCACGTGGGCTATCTGCACGATGGCCACCTGCACTGCGAACACGACGGGCACTATGACGAGCATGTCATCGACGTCACGGCGGCCAACCCCGCCGGCTGCGCGGTCCACGACTGCGCAGGCCATGAGGCCGGCCACGTTCATGGCCCGGACTGCGGTCACCCGGCGGTTCCCCACGGGGATCATGTGGATTATCTGGTCGATGGCCATCTGCATCATCCGCACGATGGTCATTGCGACAACCACGGCGCCCTTGCTCTCGCCTGATCTGAACTCCAGCCCGCCGCGGCGCAGACGCTGCGCTGTGGCCCCCGATCTGGGGCGCCCGGTGAGCTAGCGGGGCACGGCGACCTGCGTCGGCCGCTTGCCACCGGGGCCGTACAGATTCACTTTCAGGCTCGAGATGGCGTGCACGAGCGCGTTTGGAGAGACCTTCTGTTTCCCGGTCCAGGTGATCTGCGGGAAGCGCTCGAAGATGCGCTCGAACGCCATGCGCAACTGCATCTTCGCGATCCGTGAGCCCAGGCACTTGTGCACCCCGTGCCCGAACGCGAGGTGTTTCTCGACGTTGGGACGATGCATGTCGAAGGTATCCGGATTCGGAAACACGTCCGGATCGCGATTGGCAGCGCCGTACCAGAGAATCAGCTTTTCATCCCTGGCGATCATCTGACCGTTGAGTTCACGGTCTTCAGTGGCGGTTCTTCGCATGTGGATCACCGGCGAGACCATGCGCAGCGCCTCTTCGGACATGCGCGGTATCAGCTCTGGATCTTCGAGCACCATCGCTCGCTGGTCGGGGAATTCGGTCATCAGGCGAATGGTGCCGGACAGGGAGTTCCGGGACGTATCGTTCCCGGCAAAGATGATGAGCAGCCAGGACCCGTCGAGGAACTCCTGAGACAGGGGCTCGCCATCCAGTTCGGACTGCGCGATCACCGTGAGCAGATCCTGCCTTGGGCGCGCGCGGCGGTCCGCCATCACCGCTTCGCCGTAGGCGAACATCTCCTCAACCACCCGATTGAACCGGAACGGGAACATCGGCTCCGAGAAGAAGGTCTGCACCGGGTTGGTCAGAAACTGTCCCGCCAGCTCCAGGTGATGCATCCAGGTCTTGACCTGCTCGCGCTCCTCTTCATCAATGCCTAGCATCTCGCACAGCGTGAACAGCGGCAGCTCTTCGGAGAAGTGCTTGGCGAAGTCCACCACCGGCCCCCGGCGCTCGAGATCATCGAGCAGCGCATCGATCTTGACGCCGACTCGCTGACGCAGTGATTCCACGTAGGCCGGGAAGAAGTACGCGCTCTGCTGCATCCGCATTTCGCGATGGATGGGTTCATCCATGTTGATCAGCGAGTTGTAGGCGGCCGGCATGAGCTTCTCCGGGCGCCAGTTCTTGCGCTCCGGCACGGCCATGTTGATGCTGCCGCGCTGCGAGGAGAAGCTGCTGTGCGCGAGTTCGGCCGCCTTGATGTCCTCATAACGCGTCACGGACCAGAAGCCGGACATGCCCTTGGGTGCCGGTGACCACATGATCGGCGCCGACTCCCGCATGCGGCGGTAGTGCTCGAAGGGGTGACCACCGGTCCAGGACGCGGGGTTGGCAAACTCGAAGCCTTCGAGGGCGGGATAGACGGCCGGGTAGGTTGGTGTCTGCTGGCCCGAGTCGATCAGGATATCTTCGCTGATGAGTCGCAAAGTGAGTCTGCTCCAGGGTGAAAACTGCCGTGCGATCATAACGTTACGGCCCCAATTTGGCACGAGGTCCGATGCGACTTGGCGCCCCTTGCGCTGCTGCCGTGAGCGCCGCAGGATGAGGGCGCAAGGAGGTGACGGTGATCACAATCTTACGTTGGCTGGCGGTGCCGGCGGTCGTCGCGGCAGTTGCCCTGGGGAGCGTCATGGCCGCCAATGGCTATGTCGCCAGCGCCACGCGCCAGTGCGCGGCGATGGCCGGCAACGCCTGCGTCGAGGGCTGGCATACCGCGACCGTCGAGCGCGCCATATTGACTGCGCTGGCCCTCGCTGTGCTGCTGGCGGTGCTGGGCGCAAGCTGGCTGGCTCCAGCGGGAAAACGTCTGGTGGCGATCGCGGTGTCTCTGGTTGGGATCGGCCTGCCCCTGACCGTCTGGTTCTATACCGGGTGGCAGGAACTGCGAGTGCCGACGGGACTCGCCGGGCTCACGGCGCTGCTGGCGTGTGTACTGGTCTGGCGCCGAGTCGGCGCCCATGCGGGAGGAGACGGCGTATGAGGAACGGTTTGCTGAAGCGGATCGGTGTCGGGACCGCATTGTGGCTGCTGGCCGCGGTCAGCCTGGCGGAGATTCCGCGACTTCCGAACGGTCGCCCGGACCTCAACGGTGTGTGGCAGGTCATGAACAGCGCGAACTTCGATCTGCTGCCGCACAGCGCCCGATCCGCTATGGCGACCCAGCCAGGGCCCTTCGGCCCGGTCCCGGCAGAAGCGGTGGTCGCCCTCGGTGCGGTCGGCGCCGTGCCGGCCGGGCCGGGTTATGTCGAGGGCGGCGAGATTCCCTATCTGCCAGGCAAAGCGGCACAGCAGGCGGAGAACCATGCCCAGTGGCTGGCGCGGGACCCGGAGATCAAGTGCTACCTGCCCGGGGTACCCCGGGCGACCTATCTCCCCTTTCCCTTCCAGATCCTGCAAAGCGACCAGGCAGTGTTCATCGCCTACGAGTTCGCCGGGGCCACCCGGGATCTCAAGCTCACCGATCCTGGGGAAGCGCCGGTAGATTCATGGATGGGGCAGTCCTACGCCCGCTGGGAAGGGGATGCGCTCGTCGTCACAGTGACCGGACAGAACGACCGCACCTGGTTTGATCGCACCGGACACTATCACTCCGATGCGCTGGTGGTGACCGAGCGCTATGAGCTGCGCAGCGCTCACCACCTGGACTACTCGGCCACCATCGAGGATCCGCAGACCTTCAGCAGGCCCTGGACGATCCGCATGCCCATCTACCGCAAGGTTGGCCCCGACGCGCGACTGCAGCAATTCAACTGCGTGCCCTTCGTCGAGGAGCTGCTTTACGGTGAGTTGCGGCGAGAACCCCTGAACCCGGAACGCAGCTCGCCGCTGCCCAAGGAGTAGCCATGCGCCTACAACTGACATCCCTGGTCGCCGTTCCTGTCTGTCGCGCCGTTGCTGCAACAGTACTGTGGACGAGCGCAACCGTTGCCGTCGCGGCCGATGCCTGGGAGGTGCCGCGCACCTTCGACGGCGTGCCCGATCTGCAGGGCATCTGGACCAATGCGACCATCACCACGCTGCAGCGACCGCCCGAGTTCGACGAGCTGGTGCTGACCGCCGCGCAAGCGGCAACGCAGGAAGCCAGCACCGGCGAGTTCTTCGACGCGATAGATGATGTCGAAGCTGGCAGCCTCGAGGCCGGTGGCGACGTCGGTGGCTACAACAGTTTCTGGATGGACCCCGGAACCCGGGCGCTGCGGGTGGGCGATGAGATTCGCAGCAGTATTCTCCTGCACCCGGCCGATGGTCGACTGCCCTTGCGCCTGGGAGCACGCGCCAAGCTCGGCGCCTTTCTACTACGCGTGCAGAACGCCTTTGACGGCCCTGAACTGCGACCCCTGGGCGAGCGCTGCATCGTGGGTTTCGGCTCCACCGGTGGCCCGCCGATGCTGCCCGTGCTCTATAACAACAACTACCAGATCGTGCAGTCGAAGGACCACGTCATGATTCTGGTCGAGATGAACCACGATGTCCGAATGATCCGTATCGGCGCGGAGCACCAGAGCGATCGCATTCGTCCCTGGTTGGGTGACTCTGTTGGTCGCTGGGAGGGCGATACGCTCGTCGTGACCACCCGTCATTTTCATCCGGGACAGAGCTTTCGGGCGGCCATCAAACACCAGTTTTACCTGACGCAGGATGCCGTGGTCACCGAGTACTTCACGCGCACCGGGCCCAGGGAGATCCGCTACCGCTTCGAGGTCGATGACCCAGGCGCCTACAGCGACCGCTGGATTGGCGAACTGATACTGCGCGCGACGGAAGGTCCGATTTACGAGTACGCCTGTCATGAGGCCAACTACGCCATGCGCGGCATCCTGCGGGGGGCGCGCCTCGCCGAGGCGGAAGCGGCCGGCGAGACCGCTGTTGAGGATGCCGGGCCTTAGGGCCTTGCGCCAGCGCGGCGCTCGTCGTCGAGCGCAACCGCCGCGCGAACGGCCACGCGAACACGCTGCAGGTCGCTACGGTCCGTGATCGGGCCCAGGCCGGTGTCGACCACGGTATTAGCGCCGGCATCGATCCAGTCGCGCACGGAGACCGTCTTGCGGGACTGCACCCGGCGCCCGCTCGGGTCCAGCACTGAGACTTCGAGCTGAATCCGGCCCACGGGCACGGCGGCCTGATTCGCGACCTGCACGAGCACCTTGCCGGCGTTGTCCGCCCCGGTCCGGGTCGCGATGAAGCGGGCCGGATCCAGGCGTGCCAGCGTCGCGCGCGCTTCTTTGCCAACGCCGGACTGGGACTGGGCCGCCTGTTCGAGATAGGCGACCGCCTGCTTCCGGTTGCCCTGGTCCAGAGCGATCATGCCAAGGCCGTGATAGGCCGTGGCGGTCGGTAACAGCTCAATGCTGCGTTTGAAGTCCCGCTGCGCCTGAGGATTGTCCCCGGCCCCGCGATAGGCGATGCCCCGGGTCAGGTAGGGCTGGAAGTACTTCGGGTTCCGCTCAATGGCATCTTCGTAGTAGCGAATGGCTCCGGGGTAGTCTTTCGCCTGGAGCCGGGTGTCGCCGAACAGGCCGTAGAACTTCGCCTCCCGCGGCTCGATCTTCATGGCCTTGCGCGCCAGGCGGGCAGCGTCCTCATGCTGCCCCTCCTGCATCGCTTTGACGCCTTCGTCATAAGCTTCGTACGCCGGCTTGTTTCGCAGCAGCCCGGAGATCTTCTGCGCGTAGCGCTGCCGACCGTAGTCGCCGCCGGCGCCCAGCTCCGCGAGGGTCTCCTGGTTTTTCGCCACTCGGGTTTGCGACGGCGGATGCGAAGAGAACAGCCCCGTCAGCCAATCGCTCTTGCGGCCTTCCGACAGGCGCACGAAGGTCTCCTGCAGGTCGACAGCGGCCGAGGGGTCGTAGCCCGCCTCTTTCATGTAGCGCATGCCGTACAGATCGGATTCCAGCTCGGCGTTGCGGCCGAACTTCTGCGAAAGGAGCTGGGCTGCCACGGCACCGGAGTTCACGACCAGAGCGCCATAGCGGTTGTCGATCTGCGAGACCTGCAGCGCCAGCAGCCCTACCTGCAGCAAGGTACCGCGCTCGATGTTTTTGGCGCCGTGCCGGGCGGCTGCGTGCACGATCTCGTGACCCATGACCGCCGCCAGCTCGGCCTCTGACGACATCTCCGTCAGCAGGCCGCGGTTGAAGGCGATCTTGCCCCCGGGCATAGCCCAGGCGTTGGGCACGGAATTGTTGAGCACCACGAACTCGTAGGGTAGGTGGGGGCGATCGCTCACCTTCGCCAGGCGTGCTCCGACCTCCTGCAGATAGGCGGTCAGCTCCGGCTCAATCACGTAATCCCCGCCCTGCATCTGACGTGCGGGCAGATAGTTCTGCGTGCCGAGCTGGATCTCCTTCGCCTCGCCCACGAACTGGAGCTCGTTGCGGCCGGTCACCGGGTTGGTACCGCAACCGCCGAGCAGCGCGGCCAGCAGCAATGGTGCCAGCGCGCGTCTTGTGGTCCTTCCCATCGTCTACCGCCCCCCCTCGGTGCGTCGGGTGTTCCCGACTCTGGGGGCGTTATACCAGAGGTGCCACTTCAGATCCTTTGCCCGTGAAAGGCAGCCTGATCCCGCTGCCGGGCTGTTGCGATCAGGCTCCCCCTCGCCGGTGACTAGTACACTCGGACTATTGATGCGCTGGGATCATTGCGATTCACTGATCCGAGCCGCTGTGCTGTAGCCGCCCGCAACTAACCTTCGGTGAGTCTCATGATCGCTCGTGCTGCTGCAACCCTGATCGTTGCCATGGCTGCCGGGCTCGCTCGCCGCCCCCTGCTGACAGGACTGATGTTGCTCCTGCCGATGGTCGTTGGTGCGCAGCCCACGCCACCACCGCTTTATGTGATCTATGACAGTTCCAACTCCATGTGGGCGCCGCTGGCAGACGGGCAGCGCAAGTACCTGGCTGCCCGTGAGGCGGTGCAGGCCTTACTCCCCACGCTGACGCCAGAGCAGACCATCGCCCTGCGAGTCTATGGGAGTCGCTCGAAATCAAGTTGCCAGGACAGCTATCTGGCCGTCCCTGCCGCGCCGCTGGGTCCGAACGTCGCCTCTCCCCAAGGGCAGCAGATCATGGATCTGATCAACGGCATACGGCCGACCGGTCAGACACCGATCGCTTACAGCCTGGCAGCGGCCGCAACTGATCTGGGAGAAAAGCCCGGGCGCATACTTCTCATCACCGACGGCATTGAGAGCTGCGATGCGGACCCCTGCGAGCTGATCAACCAATGGCAGGCCGAGGCGCGTCCTGTCGACGTGTTTGTGGTCGGCGTTGGGTTAAGTACCGCGCAGGCCGAGACATTGTCCTGTATGACCGCCGGCTCGGCGCTCGACGAGATTGCCAATGCTCAGTCCGGTGCCGCATTGATTGAGGAGGTGGCTGCAGCCGCTCAGACCGGGGGCGCCGAGGCGCTGGTGTTTACTGCTCCCGATTTTGTCGGTGAGCTTGGCCGGGTACAGGTGCCCTTGACCGGTGTCCTGCAGATCCGCGATCAGGCGCCGCTGGAGGTTCGCAGTCATACACGCTACCCGGTTCCGGAGGGCCCGCATCGTCTGGTCTACGGCGTCCTGACCAAGTCCGGAGAGCGTTTCGGCGATCATGAGATCGCCGTGGATCGTGCTGATGGTCGCTATGTGGCGCTGCAGCCGCCGCTCCCTGGCCTGCTGCAGGTGAGAGCCTACGATGGTGAGCTTGACGTCACCAACACAGGCAAGGTCACAGCCCGTCGCGGCAATCGCGTCGTCAATCTGCCTCGTGGCGAGCCCGCCTGGCTCATGCCCGGTCGCTATGAAGTGATCTTCAGCTCGCCGCGCTACGACACCCTGACCCGCTCGGTGGATCTTGCAGCAGGTCAGGAAATCGGGCTGGGGCTTGCGACTGAGCAAGTCGTCCATGTGCTGATCAGAATGGAGTCTTCGGGGCTCGGGCTGCACCTGCGCCACAACCTGGAATTGGAGCAGGGCGGTGAGGTGGTGGGTTTCAGCCATGTGCACAACGGCGCCCATGTGCCCCCGGGTGACTATGTGGTGCGCCTCGATGATCAGTTGAGCACGTACCGCGTGCCGATCTCGGTGACCGAGGCGCGGTCTCAGAAGCTGACGCTGGAGGTGCCGATGGCGCATCTGACCGTGCGCTATATCGACAGCCAGGGTATACCAGCGAGCCAGTCCCGCCGCGTCTTCGTCGAGCAGGGTTCGCGAGGCCGAACGCACTACTCTGGGGACCCGGTGCCCCTGCTCCCGGGTCGTTACCTGATTCGGGGGTGGCCCCGCGGCACGGAAGCGAAAGAAATTGAGGTGCGCGCTGGAAAGGATGTGACGTTGGAACTCGGGCCCGAGAAGGCGCAGGGATCACCATGAGTAACGTGCGGGTGGCAGTGGTCGATGACCACCCCATCTTCCGCGCCGGAATCGTGCAGATGCTCGCATCGCTGGACTGCCAATGGATTGAGCAAGCAGGCGACATGGCCGGGCTCGAGACCCTGATCGATTCGGTATCGCAACGGGGTGAAGAGATAGACCTGTTGGTCCTGGATATGATCTTCCCGGGTTTCGACGTCGAGGAGGATCTGGGCCATCTGCGCCGACGACTGTCGGCAACAGCGATTGTCGTTGTGTCGATGGTGGAGGATCAGTCACTGATTGACCGGATTGTCGGTGGCGGCGTCAACGGGTTTGTGACCAAGTCCGCCCCACCGCAAACGATGCTGGCGGCGTTCCAGTCTGTGCTTAAGGGCGATACCGTCGTCCACCGGCCGAAGACGATTGCCCGTAGCAACCCCGCAGCAGACGCAGTCGCGACGCTGTCCCCGCGGCAGACCACGGTGCTGACGCTGATTTGCGAGGGAATGTCCAATAAGGAGATCGCGAAAGCGCTGTCCCTATCTCCCTTTACGGTGCGCGTGCACGTTTCCGCGCTGCTGAATACGCTCGGTGTGAAGTCTCGGGCCGCTGCGGCGGCGCTCGGGGCGCGGGCGCAGCTTAAGCCCCGTCCCTGAGCACGCGCGCTGCGGCGTCCGTCTGCGCAGTCCCCTTGTGCTCAGTCCATATCCTCTGCCGCGCCGCAACGACTGCCGGCGCTCACCATGAACATGCCTGCCTGCGTCAACTCGGCGACGGGCATCGTCTCCCGTAGCGCTCGCATGGTTTCGTCCTCGTCCTTCATGGATGCGATGAGCAAAGCGATGGAACGATCGCTGAGCTCCTCGGCAGCGAGTTCGGAGAAGCAATCAACGACGGCCTCCGGAGTGTTCGTGTGGGCGCGCAGCGCGGTAGAGGATATGGACTGAGCACAACGGGGCTGCACAGAGGGACACCGCGGCGCGCGTGCTCAGGGACGGGGCTTAAGCTGCGCCCG
>JBCDIK010000136.1:0-10749 GCA_038749065.1 Pseudomonadota bacterium
ACGTCAGCCAGCGAATCGCCCTCGACGAGCAGCGCGCCGTCTTCGATCAGCGGCTCGGCGCGGTTCATGGTCAGCAGGTAGGGGGCGGTGTAAAGCTGCAAGGGAGGGGCTCGCGGCGTCCGCTACTCGATGAACGCGATCGGTGGTGCCGGGTCGCTCGCCGGATTTGCCGCCAGCGCGCGGGCGTGATCGAGCAGTGCTTCCATATGAAAGTTGCGGCGCGGTCCCTGAGTGACCGCCTGTTCGAGCGCAGCGGTGGCCGCGGCCGCGTCCCCGAGCCGGTAGTGGGCCCAGCCCAGGGCGGCGGTCAGGTAGCGATGATCCGGGTGCTCCGTTAGCGCGTTGCTCGCGAGCTCGAGCGCGGCGGCGGGCTGTCCGGCTTCTGCTTGCGCAAAGGCGCGCGTCCACATGGGATAAGCGCTGTTGCCCAGCGCCATCGCCTGCGTGGCGTAGCTGTTGGCCTGGTCATAGTCACCGAGCTCGAAGAAAAACAGGGCGATGTTGGCGTAGGCCACCTCTTCACTGGTGCGCGCTTCTTCCCTGGCCAGACGCAGATACTCGGCGACGGCGACTTCCGGGTCGGTCATCACGCCGCTCTTGAGCTCGGCCAGGGCTTGCCGGAAGTAGGTCGACCGCCAGGTCGTGGCGTTGCCTTTGCCCCGGGCGGCGGCAGCGCCCGCGGCCGCATAGCGTCCGGCGCGATACAGCGCCTTGGAGTGCAGGTAGTACAGCCAGGAAGATTCCCAGCGCGCCGGGTCCGGCTCGGTGCGCGCCGCTGCCGCCGCCGCTGCGGCGGCCTCATCGAAGCGGCGCAGCGACGCCAGCGCCGACGCCTGTTCATACCAGGCCCAGCGATCCTGTGGCTGCGCGGCGGTGACGCGCGCCCAGGCGGCCGCTTCTTCCGGGACTCGGTCCAAAGCCTTGAGGTGCAGGGCCTGTAGCCATCCGCGGCGCGCGCGCGGCAGTGTTCGTGGCTTCTCGGCCAGGGCGTCGAGGAGAGGTAGCGCCTGTGCGTAACGTCCGCGCTTGGTGTAGGCGTAGGCCAGATCGAGGGCCGCGCCCGCATCGTCCGGTGCCTCGGCGACTGCTTCTTCGAGCGCCTGGATGGCCTGCGGGTAGGCATAGCGGTTCTCGGCCTGGTACAGCAGCGCGCGCCCTTTCAGCAGCGCGGGTGTCGGGGCCGGAGCCGGGATGCTGCTGCAGCTCTGCAGAAGGAGCAGGAGCACAGCGACCGCTGGGAGCATCGGGTTCACGGGAATCCTTGGGGCCTGCCAGCGGCCAGTATACCGTCCGGGCGTGGTCCGCAGGCGCGCCCCTGCGCTGTGCTCGCTCAGTTCATGCGCGATTCAGCCCGCTCGCGTAGGCTCGTCGTATCGGCACGGAGAGTGATCATGGCCACATGGTGCACGCAGCGGCGGCTGCTTTCAGGAATCGTGGCGCTGCTGCTCGCGGTGCTCGCGGCGCCTGCTGTGGCGAATGCCCAGGGGCGCTGTGATTCTGCGCTCATCGAGCGCGGATTGACCTTCTACGAGGTCGAGGAGCGCTGCGGCGTGCCTGTGTTCGAGTACTCGCGCACCGACTACCGTTATCCGGGCATCTTCGTGCAGGTCGATGAGTGGGTTTACGAGTTCGGCCGCAACAAGTTCCGCCGGCAGCTGACCTTCGAAGACGGTCGGCTGCGTCGCATCGAGACCCGGGCCAAACCGCGCCGGGAAGCAGCCGTTCGCCGGTCCGCGGGCGGGCGCACGGTGATCGAGCCTCTGGTCAGCTTTCCCGGGCGCGGATTGAGCTATCGGCGCCTGGATCCCGGCCCGCGCTAGGCGTGGCCCAGCCTGCGGCCCTGTGCGGCGTCGCCCGCGGGGTCAGGCAGACGCGCGTGCGGCAGTCGATTCCGGGCTCGGGCCGTCGCTCTCGGGCTGCAGGGCCCGGGCGATCGCGCGCTCCAGATCCTCGGCGCTGAACGGCTTGCGCAGGAAGCTGTGACCGCCGCGATAATCGTCGCTGTAGCCGGAGATCAAGAGCACCGCGAGCCCTGGATATCGGGCCTGCAGGTGATCGGCCAGCGCCGGGCCGTTCAGTGTGCCGGGCATGACGATATCCGAAATCAGCAGCCGCGGCGGCCCTTCACGCTCGATCTGTGCCAGCGCGTCCGCCGCATCTTCCGCGGTGCGCACCTGATGACCGAGCTGCACCAGCGTCTTCTGAAGCACTTTACGCAGCGCGCTGCGGTCTTCCACGATCAGGATTGGAAGCTCGCCCACGGGTTCAGGTTCACTTAACACCTCGCCGGACTCGCTGACCGTGATGCCCGCGTGCAGCGGCAGCTTGATGGTGACCTGGGTGCCCTGGCCGGCGATCGACTCGATGTCCAGGTCGCCCCCGGACTGTTTGGAAAAGCCCTGCACCATAGACAGCCCCAGCCCGGTGCCTTCGCCGGCGGTCTTGGTTGTGAAGAAGGGCTCCACCGCACGCGTCCGTGCGTCCTCCGCCATGCCGCAACCCGGGTCGCGCACCGCGAGCCAGGCCTGCTCTTTCACGACGGATACGGTCAGATCCACGACGCCGCCACCCGCCATGGCTTCCCGCGCATTGAGCAGCAGGTTGAGAATAGCGGTGGTCAGCTGGCCCGGATCTACCCGCACGGTGCAGGCCGCCAGTGCCGTGCGGATCTCGAAGTGCTCCCCCAAGGTATTGGTGAACAGCGGTAGCGTGCTGCGCACGTAGTCGTCGAGCCGCACCGCCTGCGGGCGCATGGGCTGCTTGCGCGCGTAGGCCATGAGCCCGTTGGTGATGCGCCGACCGCTCTCGGATGCTTCCTCGATACTGTCGAGGCTTTGTCGGTCCTGCTGCGTGAGGTGCTCTTCGTCCCGGGTGCGAAGCTGATCCGCCGCGAGGCTGACCACGGTCAGCAGGTTGTTGAAATCGTGCGCGACACCGGCGGACATCTGCCCGAAGGCGCGCAGCTTCTCGGCCTCTGCGAGCTGGATCTGCAGCGCGCGACGATCCGCCTCGACCTGCAGCCGCTGCGCCATCTCGTCTTCCAGATCCGCTGTGCGGCGCAGCACCTGCTCCTCCAGTCGGTCGCTGACGGCGCGCTCCGCCAGTGCCAGCCGTTGCTGGATGCGTCGCGAGTAGAACAGCAATCCCGAGGCAACGAGCAGGGCCAGAATCAGCCAGGCCTGCCAGCGCAGCTGCGCCTCCCGTGAGTCCGCCTGGGCCTGGACTTCGGCGCGCTCTCTGGCGGACGCTGCGGCTTCGGTCTGGCGTTGCGCGTCGATGCGGCTGTTCAGGCGGGCGACCCGGTAGTGAAAGCTCTCGTCCCACAGCTGCTGCTGCAGCAACGCCGACTGCGCGCGCGCGCGGGTCGCACCGCGGGTGTCACCGGCGGCGGTGCAGGCGGTCGCCAGCTCCGAATAGGCATTGACCAGCAGCTGGTCCGGCTGCTGCGCAGGAATGGCGGCAATCACCGCGTTGAGTAGGTCGATGGCGCCCTGCGTATCGCCCGATTGGCGCAGTGCGCGTGCGTAGGGCACCACCATGAGCTGAATGCGCGAATGTTCGACACCTTCGGGCAACACTTGCCCGGTGGCCACGAGGATCTTGTCGAAACTCTCGAGCGCGCCCTGGGGGTTGCCCTCGGCGAGCTGCACCTTGCCCAGCCCCATATAGCCGAAGGTCAGCGCGTCGGGGAGCACCTTGTCACGCACGGTATCGATCACCGCACGCAGCTGTGCTTCCGCCCCCTCGGTCTCGCCGATCGCGGCCTGTGCCTGCGCCACCATGGACTGCGCGATCAATTGCCGTGTGGGGTAGATGTTGGGCGCTTGGGCTTCATTCGCTTCGCGGAACAGCTCGAGCGCCTCGCCCGGGCGACCCAAATAGGTGTAGTTCGATCCGAGGTTGAGCTGCACCATGTGCCGCACCGCGGGATACTGCATGCCTTCGCTCGCCTGCCAGGCAGCATCGAAGTGCGGTAAGGCCATGCGCGGTCGCAGGCGCGTGGAGTAGTGCAGTCCGATCATGTTGTGACCCTGAGCGATCAGGTCGAGATCACCGAGTCGCTCCGCCAGTGTGGTCACCTGGGTGGCTTCGCTCAGGGATTGCTCGTGCTCACCTTCACGATAGGCGAGATACGCCCGTGTCCAGTGCCAGTACGCCTGCACGAAGTCATCGCCGGGCACCGGCTGGCGGGCGATGCCGCAACTCTGCGCGGCGCTGGCCTCGCCCCGTCGATGCTCAAGCTGGCAGCGCAGGAGGCCGGCAATCGTGCGGGCGTCTGCCGACGAAAGCCCGGCTTCCGCCTGCTGCAGGTACGCGGTTGCATGCGCTGCAGACTGGTTCAGCGCGCGATCCGCCAGCATCAGCCGCGCGCGAACCTGGGCGGCGCCGGTGCGTACGGACGCCTGTTGCTCCAGGCTTTCGGTGGGCTGCTGCCGCAGCGTGACCCAGGACTCGATGGCGGTATCGGCGGATGCGGCGGCGCCAAGCTGCGGCAGAATCAGGAGCAGGCCCAGCACCATTGCGCGACCGCGTGCGCGGTGACTCGTCAACAGATGCTCCCGTCCTGTGACCAACGCTGACTCCCGGGCCTGGATGTAGCGGATTCTAAACCTTTGGCTGCAGACGCGCTCTAGGTTTCCGCGCGCTGGTCTTCGGTCAACAGATCCAGGTTGCCGCCAATGGCCGCGACGTTATCGGACAGGGTTCGTTCGGTCGCAAAGCGCAGCAGATAGTGCGGGCCGCCCGCTTTCGGTCCGCTGCCCGAGAGACCCGTGCCACCAAAGGGCTGCACGCCCACCACGGCGCCGGTCATGTTGCGGTTGACGTAGACGTTGCCGGCGCGCGTGTGTCGGTACACCTGTTCGACGAAGGCGGTGTTGCGACTGTGGATCCCGAGCGTCAGGCCGTAGCCGGTCGAATCCAACGCGGCCAGTAGTTCTTTCAGGCGCCCTGCTTCGTAGCGCACCACATGCAGGATGGGTCCGAACTGTTCTTCGGTCAGCTCGTTGATGTGTTCAAGCTCGATCAGCCGTGGTGCCAGATAGTGGCCGTTACTGGGCAGCGTTTCCGGCAGCGGGGCCCGAAAGCGTTCGCGCTCTGCGAAGGCGACGCAATGCGCGTCGAGCCGGGCGAGCGCTTCGGCGTCAATGATAGGGCCGACGTCGGTCGTACCGGCCATGGGATCGCCGATCTGCAGCAGCGCCATCGCGCCACCGATCATCGGCAGCAGCTCGTCGGCGATGTCGTCCTGCACACACAGGATCCGCAGCGCTGAGCAGCGTTGCCCGGCGCTGCCGAACGCCGAGCGCAGCACATCGTCGGTGACCTGCTCGAACATGGCGGTGGAGTCGACGATCATCGCGTTCTGCCCACCGGTCTCGGCGATCAGTGGCACGATGGGGCCATCCTTGTCAGCGAGGGTGCGCGCGATGATCTTCGCCACGGTGGTGGACCCGGTAAAGGCAACGCCCTCGATCCCCGGCAGGGCGATGAGTGCGGCGCCAATGGCGCCGTCACCCTGGACGAGCTGCAGGACGTCCTGCGGCACCCCGGCTTCCTGCAGCAGAGCCACGGCACGCGCCGCGATGAGCGGAGTTTGCTCCGCTGGCTTCGCAAGCACTGCGTTGCCGGCGGCCAGCGCCGCGCTGACCTGGCCCAGAAAAATCGCGAGCGGAAAGTTCCAGGGCGAGATGCACGCCCAGACGCCGCGGCCGTGCAGCCGCAGGCTGTTGCGCTCGCCGGTGGGGCCGGGGAGTGGCAGCGGAGCGCCGAAGTGCGCTTCGCACTGCTGCGCGTAGTAGCGCAGGAAGTCCACCGCCTCGCGAATCTCGTCGATCGCGTCCTGCCAGGTTTTGCCCGCCTCCCGGATCAAGAGTGTCAGCAGCTCATCGTTGTGCTGCTCAAGCAGATCGGCGGCACGGCGCAGTACGAGCGCCCGGCGCCCGTCCAGCGCATCCCAGCTGGGCTGCGCGGCGCGGGCGGCGTTGAAGCAGCCCTCGACGCTCTCACCGGCATCCCAGCGCACGTGCCCGACCAGATCCTCCGGCCGTGCCGGGTTGCGCACCTCGCCGTCTCCCTCGCCCCACTGTGCGCCGCGCCACTGTTCGATCCCCGCGGTCAGCGCGGCGCCGTGCAGCGGGTCCTGGATCTCGACGCCGCGGGAATTGATGCGTCCATCGGGGAACAGCGCCGTGGGCAAAGGCAGCGTGCCGGGCTGCTCGATCACCAGGTTGCGCGTGTTGCGGACCAGTCGCTCGATTGGCACCTCGTCATCCAGGAAGCGGTTGACGAAGCTGCTGTTGGCACCGTTTTCGAGCAGGCGCCGGATCAGGTAGGCCATCAGATGTTTGTGCGGCCCAACGGGCGCATAGGTGCGCACCGGCGGCAGTCCGGGAATCTGTTTGCCCGCGGTCTCATAGAGCAGGTCGCCCATGCCGTGCAGCCGCTGTAGCTCGTAGGACGCGTTCTGCCCGAGCTGCAGGATGTTCGCGAGGGTGAAGGCGTTGTGTGTCGCGAACTGCGCGTAGAAAGCATCCGGCTGCTCGAGCAGGCGCTGGGCGCAGGCGATATAGGACAGGTCCGTGGCGGGCTTGGTGGTGAACACCGGGTAGGCGTCGAGGCCCAGCTGCTGCGCGTGCTTGATC
Organism: Pseudomonadota bacterium; assembly: GCA_038749065.1. Taxonomy (GTDB): domain Bacteria; phylum Pseudomonadota; class Gammaproteobacteria; order Pseudomonadales; family Azotimanducaceae; genus CALHVX01. The sequence continues at coordinate 6,645 of JBCDIK010000136.1, forward strand.
TCCGTGTCCCAGTACGCGCCCTTCACCAGGCGCACGATCAGGCGCCGCTCGTGTTGTCGCGCGAGCACTGCCAGGTAGTCGATGAGCGGCAGCGCGCGCTTGCCGTAGGCCTGCAGCGCCAGGCCCAGGCCCTGCCACTGGGTGAGGGAGGGCTCGCCCATGAGCCGTTCTAAAATGCGCAGCGACAGATCGAGGCGGTTGGCTTCTTCTGCATCGATCGTGAGCTGCAGGTTGTCCGCCGCGGCGCGCTCGGCCAGCTCGAGCAGGCGCGGGTACAGCTGCTCGTGAACGGCGTCTTCATGCAGCGACTCGTAGCGCGGGTACAGCGCGGACAGCTTGACCGAGATGCCGGAGTGATTAAGGCAATCGGTGACCGGCTGGGTGGGCTTGAGGGCGTCCAGGGCACTGAGGTACGCGGCCTGATAGTGCTGCGCATCGGCTTCGGTGCGGGCCGCTTCGCCGAGCATGTCGAAGCTGTAGAGTGCGCCGTCTTCAGCGCTGCGCACGGCTTCCTTTGCCGAAGTGGCGAACACGAACTCATTGCCGAGCAGCTTCATGGCATAGCGTAGGGACTGGCGGATCACCGGCTCGCCCATGCGATTGACAAGACCACCCAGCCAGCCGCCGAAGTTGCCCTGGACCGGTCGGCCCAGCTCGACCACTTCGCCGGTCAGCATCAGCGCCCAGGTCGACGCGTTCACGAGTAGCGAATCCGACTCGCCGAGATGCTCGCGCCAGCGATCGCCGCTGCCGATCTTGTCGACGATCAGCGCATCGGCCGTTTCCTGATCGGGAATGCGCACGATGGACTCGGCCAGGCACATGAGCGCCACCCCTTCCTCCGTGGACAGACCGAACTGGTCCAGGAACGCATCCAGCAGGGAGCGCTGCTCACGATTCGCGCGACAGGCCTCGATCAGCGCCGTGGCCTGCGCCTGCGCCGCGCTCACCTGTCCCGGCGTGCGGCGGTCAGCGGTCAGCAGCCGGTCAATGGTCGCGGCTTCCGGTTCATAGGTGGTCTGCTGATAGCCCGCGCGCAGGGCGGTCAGGTTGTCGGTCATGATCTTGTGCCTAGCCAGTGCGCTGCGATGCGTTCCGAAGCGCCAGAAAGCGTTTACGCGGGCTGCTCCCGGCTGTGCCAGCCGCTGCGCAGCGTTGCCGCCAGCATGATAACGAGCGTGCCGATGAGCGCATCAAAGGAGGCCACACCGGTCAGGGTCACCACGCCGCTGAAAGAGCCAAAGCCGAGCAGTGCGCCGCCAGCCCAGGCCAGGAGCGCCGGCCAGCGCAGCGCGGGCTCGGCGTCGATGGCCTCGAAGGGGGCCTCGCCTTTGCGTCGCAGCAGGTAGTCGATGCAGTAGATGGCCCCGATCGGTGGAATCACGATGCCGAGCCCCACCAGAAAGTTGATGAGATAGCTCTGGATCGGCACGAAGGCGATGGCGGTGCCGACCACGCCGCAGGCCAAGGTAATGAGCTTGAGGTTCAGACCGCGGCGTAAGGTCGCCAGCGACAGGCTGGAGGAGTACAGGCACAGCACGTTGCTGGACCAGGCCCCGAGCACCAGCAGCCCGAATGCCGGTAGCGCCAGCCCCAGCAGTGCCATGACCTCCAGGATGTTGGTCTGGCCGCTGCGGATACTCGGCAGCGCCGAGAAAAACAGAATCGCAGGGAACACGACCCCGAGCGCCAGGAAGACGCCGATGACCGCGCCGGCGCGGCTGCGCGCGAAGCGGCTGTAGTCCGGCTGGATGATGACACCCGCGATGTAGCTGCCGATCACTGCGGAAGTGGCGGTCTGAAAGTTGTACAGCGGCGCTGGGAGCAGGGTGCTGCTGGTGCTGCCGCTGGCCCGCCAGGCGGCGTAGCCGATGAACAGCACCATCAGCGGGACCAGCATGAGCGCCAGCCGGTCGATGCCGGTGAACCCGATGAGCGTCACGGTGATCATAAGCGCGCTGGCGGCGGTGACGGTCGCGTACAGGGAGACCTCGACCCCGAACTGATCGAGCAGCATCTGCTGTGTGGCCGCGCCGAGCGTATTGCTGATCACCCCGTACCAGCCGATGAGCGACAGCGCGACCACCAGGTTCGCGAGCTTCGCGCCGCGGCGGCCGAAGGCGAAGGTCGTGAGCAGATAGGTCGACAGGCGGCTGCGCGCGCCGACGTAGCTGGTGGTCGCGCCCATGAGGCCGAGCACCGCGCTGCCGAGCACGAAGGCGAGCGCCGCCTGGGTCAGGCCCAGGGAGCCGCCGATCTCGGCCGCCACCACAAAGATCGAGAAGCCGATGGTGCCGCCGATGATGATCAGCGCGATCTGTACGCCGCTGGAGCCCGTGCCCTCGGGCACCGGCGCGAACTCATACTCGCCGGAGCTGCGGTTGCTGTTGGTGGCGCGATCGGTGCGGCGTTGCTGTGCGGTTGTGTCGCTCATGAGACGCCGTACAGCGCCGCAGCGCGTTCCGGCTGCAGGTAGCCGTTCTTCAGATCCTCCCGCACCTGCGCCGCAGGACGTGCTTGCGGATCGCCGTAGCCGCCGCCGTTGGCGGTGATGATCTCGATCACGTCGTCGCGGTTCAGTTGCAACGCCGTGCAGGCACTGAAGCGCTCCTTCGAGCCGTCGGCCCGGTGCACGATCATGTAGTTGGTGCTGCCGGCCTCGCCGCCGGCCAGGCCCCAGGGGCCAATGGTCGAGCGCACGTACGCCATGGTGATCCACCAGTCGTCCGCCAGCACCCGATAGCGCAGCTTGATGCCCTTACCGCCCAGGAACTCGCCCTCGCCACCGGGGGCATCGTTCAGTGATAGTGAATCGATGCGCAGGCCGTACCGTTGCTCCGCGATCTCCACCGGTACGTTGTAGGTCTCGCCGTGGAAGCTCGTGTACAGGGCGTTGACCCCATCGCGCTCGCGCGTTGCCCCCCAGCCGCCGATCTGTGGCTCGACAATGGACTGGGCTGCGCCCGTTTGCGGATGGCTGTCGCCCATGAAGGTGCCGCAGATGGACCCGTAGTGCGCGGCGGGTAACCGGTCGGGCAGGACCGGCGCCAGCGCCTTCCACAGCAGATCAAAGGTGATCATGCTGGTCTCGTAGTACACGCTCATGGCCGCCGGGTAGCGCGCGCTGAACATGCTGCCCTCATCCACCAGCAGTTGCACGGGCCGGAAGCTGCCGGCATTGGCGAACTGCTGCGGCGCGGTGATGGCCTTGAACATCATCTCGACGTCCACCATGGTGGCATCAAAGGAGGTGTTCAGAGCATCGGCGCGCTGGGGCGGATTGCCGCGCAGGTCGACGGTAAAGGCGTTCTCGCTGATGGTGACGCTCACTTTGACGGGCTCGCCGCTGTCGAGCTGGTCTTCGGCGTGGAAGGTGCCTTTCGGCAGTGTTTTCAGCGCGGCGCGGGCGATGGATTCACCGAGTTCGATGTAGTCGGCGAGCGCAAAGGCGACGGTGTCCGCGCCGTACTTGTCGATCAGCGCCTCAAAGCGGCGAGCGCCGGCGCGCATGGACGCGATGCCGGCCCAGAAATCGCCAATGGTGGTCTCCGGCTGGCGGGAATTGCCGGCCATGATGTCGAGCACCGCCTGGTTGGGCGTGCCGGCGTCGATGACCTTGATGCAGGGCAGCTGCAGCCCCTCCTGATACACGTCCACCGCATCGGGGCTGATGCTGCCGGGAAAGCTGCCGCCCACGTCCACGTAGTGCGCCTTGTTGGCGAGCCAGGCGATGAGCTGCTCGCCGGCGAACACCGGCAGCATCAGCACCACGTCGTTCAAGTGGCTGACCCCACCGTGGTGGGGGATGTTGGTCATGAAGACATCACCGATCGCCATGGCCGCCCGGTCGTGCTTGGCCAGTACTGAGCGCACCCCGGGCGCCAGCATGCCCACAAAGCCCGGGATGCCGGAGCCTGAGCTTGCGAGTTCGCCGTCCGCGTTGGTGATGGCAACGCCAAAGTCGAGCACCTCGTAGATGATCGAGCTCATGGCCGTCTTGCGCATGGTGGCGAACATCTCGTCGGTGATGGCGCCCAGCGCACTCTGGATGATCTCGACGGTAATTGGGTCAGCGGCAGGGGTGGTCATTCAGCGGGCTCCTGCG
>JBCDIK010000137.1:0-10709 GCA_038749065.1 Pseudomonadota bacterium
GTATCTGGAAACGCTCGATGGCGCCGCGCATCGGATTCACCGGGTGTCGGCCGCGCGGCTGCAGCCATCGATCGACGGTGAGTGGCGGGTTCCCCGGGGCCAGTACTTCGTGCTCGGAGACAACCGCGATCGCAGTGAGGACAGCCGAAGCTGGGGCTTCGCCCGGGACGATCAGCTGGTCGGCAAGGCCGTCGCGGTGTGGATGCACAAGCCGCCGGGCTGGCACTGGCCGAGTTTTGCCCGCACTCAGTGGCTGTCCCGCGAGATCAGCGAAAGCGATAACGCAGGCTGAAGCGCAGCAGGTGCTCTTCCAGATCGGTCTCGAAGCGAATCGTCGGATCGGCCAACGGGCGGATCTGCATCCTGCCCGAATCGAAGTAGCGGTAGCGCACGTCCAGCTCCCAGCGCTCTCCGACGTCGCGCGTCACGCCCAGATCGGCGCCCCAGCTGAAGCGTCGCTGGCGCGCTGAACTCTTGATGATGGTTGCGCGTCCCCCGGCGATGACTGCCCGCTCCTTGTAGTCCGTGCGCAGTCGATTGACGTGTACGCCGGCCCGCAGCCCGGCAACGAGTTGCCAGCGATCGCCCAGGGACCAGTAGCGATCGGCACCGAGCAGCCAGCTTGCGCGCTCCAGGTTGGTGAAGACGTTGGTGACCGTCATGAGGCTGGGCGTCGGCACGGACAGGTCCCAGTCGCTGCGGAAATGCCAGTTGAACTCCCCGGCGATCGCCCAGGGCCCCCGACGATAGGCCAGCATCAGCCCAGCGCCAGCGCTGCTGTCCCAGGCGCTTTCCTGTGGCAGGGCGCCGTCTACGAGGCCGTCGATGACCGCGCCGGTGCCGATCTGGCCGCGGTCTGTGGTCGGACCAATACGTGTGGCGCCGCCGATCAGTGTTGGCCCCGCCTGCCAGTGCGCGTTCGCAGTGAGCGGTGCTGTCAGCACCAGCAGAGCGGGCAGCGCCCATCGCCAGGCGCGCGTGCGCGCCGCGCCGCGCGCGCGCTGTGACGCGTGCATAAAATTCATGGATCGCAAATTGATGGAACCCCCGCCCAGGGCGCATCATACCCGGCGTAAGTTCACCGTTGGCAAGCCGTTGGCGCGCCGTTAGCAAGGAGTCTCCCATGCAGTTGAACACCGATAGCGCTGAAGATCAGGCGTTCCGCGACGAGGTCCGGGCCTTCCTCGCCAGCGCGCTGACCGCGGATATTCAGGAGGCCGCCGCTGCCGGGCTTGGTATGAATCGGGACGCCAATGCACAGTGGCATCGCAAGCTTTACGATCAGGGCTGGGTCGCTCCGGAGTGGCCCGAAGCCGCCGGTGGCACGGGCTGGTCCGTGACCCAGAAGCACATCTTCGAGCAGGAACTGACCGCGGCCGGGGCGCCGATGCTGCAGCCCTTCGGCCTGAGCATGGTGGGGCCGGTCATCTACACCTTCGGGACCGATGCGCAGAAAGCTCAGCATCTGCCCGGCATACTCGACGGTAGCGTCTGGTGGTGCCAGGGCTACTCGGAGCCCGGCAGCGGCAGTGATCTGGCGTCGCTGAAAACCAGCGCGGTGCGCGATGGCGATGACTATGTCATCAACGGCCAGAAGATCTGGACGACCAATGCGCACAAGGCGGACTGGATTTTCGTGCTGGTCCGAACGGACAGCAGCAGCAAGCCACAGCAGGGCATCAGCTTCCTGCTCGCGGATATGCGCTCCCCCGGCATTGAGGTCAAGCCGATCGTCTCCATTGATGGCCTGCATCACCTCAACGAGGTGTACTTCACCGACGTTCGCGTCCCGATCAGCAATCGCATCGGCGAAGAGAACAAGGGCTGGACCTACGCCAAGTTCCTGCTCGGTCACGAGCGCACGGGCATCGCCGGGGTGGCGGGCTCGCAGAAAGCGGTACGTAACCTCGAGGCGATCGCCAACACCGAGCGCAGCAGCGACGGCCGACGGCTGGCGGACAATACGGGCTTCATGAGCCAGCTGAAGGATGCGGAGGTACGGTTATCGAGCTTGGCCGCGCTTGAGGCCCGCGTGGTTGCGGCCATGGCCGCCGGCGGCGCGCCCGGGCCGGAAGCGTCCATGCTGAAGATTGTCGGGACGGAAATGCAGCAGGCCCTTCAGGCGCTACGGGTCGAGGCTGTTGGCTACTACGCCATGCCCTTTGATCTGGCGCAAATCCGCGCCGAGTCCAATGAGACGCCGCCGGGACCGGACTACGCAGTGCGCGCAGTCAGCGACTACAACTTTGGCCGGGCTGCCACCATTTACGGTGGCTCCAACGAGATCCAAAGGAACGTGATCGCTAAGGCTGTGCTCGGGCTCTAGCACGCTTGCCCCTGGGCTGATGCACGGACGCCCCTTCTATGCCGGGGCGCTGGCCCACGCCAGATCGAGAACCTCGTTCAGGTGTGCAACCAGGGTGATCTGCAGGTCCTGTCGGATTTCCGGGGGCAGTTTTTCCAGGTCTGCCTCGTTGTCGCGCGGCAGCAGGATCCGGCGCATTCCCGCCCGGTGTGCGGCCAAGAGCTTTTCCTTGATGCCGCCGACCGGCAGCACCATACCGGTGAGCGTCATCTCGCCGGTCATGGCTAGATCATCATGGACCGTGCGGCCGCTGTAGGCGGACGCGATCGCTGTTGCCATCGTGATGCCGGCAGAAGGGCCATCCTTGGGAATCGCGCCCGCGGGCAAATGGATATGGATGCCGTGGGCGGCGACCTGGTCACGCTCGATGCCGTAGTCCTGCGCCGCAGACCAGATATGGCTGCGGGCAGCCCGGGCGGACTCCTGCATCACGTCCCCGAGCTGGCCGGTCAGCGTGATCGGCTGCTTCTTGTCGACGAGCGTGGCCTCGACGTACAGCACGTCGCCGCCGACCGCCGTCCAGGCGAGCCCCGCCGCGACACCGGGTGACAGCGAGCGACGGCGGGGATCATCCTTGAAGCGCTGGGGCCCCAGCAGTTCACGAACGTCGCTCTCGTCCAGTTCTGGTGCCGCTTCGGCACGCGCATGTGCAGCTCCCTGCGCGTCCGCTCCCTGCGCATCCGCTCCCTGCGCGTCCGCTCCGTGCGCGTCCGCTCCGTGCGCGTCCGCTCGCCGCGCCTCAAGCACGGCCTTGGCCCGCTTACGCGCCAGCCGGCCCATCACGCGCTCCAGCTCGCGCACGCCGGCTTCTCGCGTGTAGCCGCGAATGGCCAGTCGCACGGCGTCTTCCGACAGGCTGAGCTGGGCTTCCGACAGGCCCGCCTCTGAGCGCTGACGGGGCAGCAGGTAGCGCTGGGCAATGGCCTGCTTTTCGCTGTCTGTGTAGCCACTGAGCTCCAGCACTTCCATGCGGTCCCGCAAGGGACCCGGGATCCCGTCGAGGCTGTTGGCCGTGGTGATGAACAGCACCTTCGACAGGTCGTAGGGCAGGTTCAGAAAATTGTCGCGGAAGGCCTGGTTCTGGGCTGGATCCAGGATCTCCATGAGCGCTGCGGATGGATCGCCACGGAAGTCGCGCCCGAGCTTGTCGACTTCGTCCAGCATGATCAGTGGGTTCACGACGCCCGCCCGGCGCACCGCCTGCAGAATGCGCCCGGGCATCGCGCCGATGTAGGTCCGGCGATGGCCACGCAGCTCCGCCTCATCGTGCAGGCCACCCAGGCTCAGGCGTTCGAAGGTCCGGCCCATGGCCCGTGCGATGGACTGCCCGAGGGAGGTCTTGCCCACGCCCGGGGGACCGACGAGACAGAGGATGGGCGCTTTGGCGTCGGGATTCAGTGCCATCACCGCCAGCGATTCGAGGATACGGTCCTTGATGTCTTCCAGCCCGTGGTGGTCGGCATCGAGTACCTCGCGGGCGTCGAGCAGATCGAGCCGGTCTTCGCTGGCTTCATGCCAGGGCAGCTCGGCCACCAGTTCAAGGTAGCCCCGGGCGACCTGGTAGTCCGCCGCATTCGGCGACATGCGCGATAAGCGCTTCAGCTCGCGATCCACTTCCTTGCGCACCGTGTCAGGCAGTTCTCGTGCATCGAGCTGCTCGCGCAGTTCGCGGATATCGTCGTCATCTTCGCTCTCGCCAAGCGCTTCCTCGATCGCGCGCTTCTGCTGGCGCAGCACATGCTCGCGCTGCTGCTGATCGATATCCGTGCGCGCCTGCTCGGCGATCTCCCGCCGTAGCTCCGTGACCTGCAGTTCATGCTGCAGGACCTCATGTACCGTGCGCATGAGCGTGTGGGTATCGTTGCAGGCGAGCACCTGCTGCTGCTGCGCGACCGTCAGGTTGGCGAGGGAGGCGATGCGATACATCTGAGTGATCGGATCGCTGATGGAGCCAACCAGCTGTTGGTAGATCTGCGTGCCGTTGTCTGAGTCGAACAGGTTGGCGATCTGCTGCGCGAGGTCCAGATTCTCCCGGTGCAGGGCGACGATCGCGGCCTGCTCGGGGGCATCGCCGTCGAAAGTGAGCTCCGGCAGCAGCTCGTAGTCCAGCTCGAGGTGTTCACCGGCATTCTCTGCTTCGGCGAGCAGTCGGACCCGCCGTACGCCCTGAACGATCACCTGCAGGCCCTTGTCACGTTGTTCAACGCGACTGAGGCTGACCAGGGTGCCGATGTCGTGCAGGTCCGCAAGCCTCGGCGTGTCAACGTCCTCGCTGCGCTGAGCGGCGGTCAGCAACTGCTGGCCACGTTCCGAGGCGGCACTGACTGCCGCCAGGGAGGCGGGTCGACCGACCGCCAGCGGCAGCACGATCTGCGGGTAGACCACGGTGTTCTTCAGTGCCAGCACGGGCAGCGATGACGACATTCGCAGGTTCCTGTGGTTCGGGGGCGAGGGACTGATATGGGTACGAGGCCGCGTTCGATCAAGCCCCGCTCGCCAGCAACCCCTGAGCGCGTGCTGCCTGGCGCCGCAGCAGATCGGGCGTCCCGAGCGTCTGTCGATTAAAACCGATCCGCTTGAACCAGTAGTGCAGGCCGAGCAGATCGGTAAAGCCCATGCCACCGTGCACCTCAGTCGCAGTCTTCGCAACCCGCGTCCCGACTTCGCTCACGTGCGCCTTCGTATGCAGCGCGGTCAGGTGCGCTTCTTCCGGGAGGGCATCGAGCGCGTGCGCCGCATACCACACCATCGCCTGGCACGGCTCGAGGGCGGCTGCCATCTCCGCACACATGTGTTTCACCGCCTGAAAGCTCGCGATGGGCCGATTGAACTGCTCACGTTCCTGGGCGTAGGCCACCGCCTGCTGCAGCATGGCGTAGGCCGCCCCCACCGTGTCGGCAGCGATCATGACCCGGGCCAGATCGAGTGTGCTGGCCAGTAGCGCGGGATCATCGCTTAAGCTGCGAGCCGGGGTCTCGGCAAAGCGCAGCTCACAGGTGGGTCGCGTGCGATCGATGGTGGTGGTCTGGGTCAGCGTCAGCCCAGGCGCGTCCGCCGCCACCAGATGCAGTGCGCCGGCCCTGCTGGCGACGATGAACTGGTGTGCTTTCGGGTGCAGCACGTGCAGCGCTCGGCCGCTCAGAACCCCCCCGTCCCCAGTTGCCTGGTAGGTGATCTGTGCATCTTCCCGGGCGCCGCTGGTCTCGCTCAGGGCCGCACCGACGATGAGCTTGCCTGCGGCCAGCTCGGCGAGCAGCGGATCATCCTGCGGGAGCGTCGCGCCCAGCACGTGCGCCGCGACGGCGCCGGTTCCCAGAAAAGGCCCGGGGGTCACGTGCTCGCCGAAGGTCTGGGCCACCACAGCTGCGTCCAGCGCCTTGAGGCCCAGCCCGCCCGCAGCCTCCGGGAGCAGCAGGGCGCTGATGCCGAGTTCGGCCAGGCCATGCCAGCCCGCGCGCGCCACGGTGCTGTCGGTCCCGTCGGCAAAGGCGCGCACCCGGTCGAGGGGCATCTGTTCGCTGAGGTAGCGCTGGACACTGTCGCGTAGGAACCGCTGCTCCTGCGATAAGCCGAACTCCATGGTTACACTCCCGCCGGGTACTTCGGTTCCTTGGGCATGCCCAGGCCCCGTTCACTGATGATGTTCTTCTGAATCTGGCTCGTGCCGCCGCCGATGATCAGCCCCAGGAAATACATGTACTGACTCTGCCAGGAGCCGCCGTCGCGCAGCAGCGGGTGGTCCTCATAGGCGAGGCCGAGCTCCCCCATGACGTCGATCGCGAGGCCTTCCAGCGCGTGGCGCAGCTCGGTGCCCTCCAGCTTGATGATCATGCGCGCCAGCCGTGCGTCGTCGGCGCTGCCAAGCTTGGCGCTGAGCACCCGCAGATCGTTGTGGCCCATGGCCATGATCTGGCCCTGCAGTCGCATGAGCCGGTCGACGAGGACCGGGTCGTCACTGACCGGCCGGCCATCGATGCGCTCTTCGCGCATCAGCGCCATGAGCGCGTGCAGTCGTGCCAGCGTCGCGTTCGGGTTGCCGAGGGAATCACGCTCGTTCCCGAGGATGGAATTCGCGACCTGCCAACCCTGGCCGCGCTCGCCGACGATCTGCGTGCGCGGGACGCGCACGTCCGTAAAAAAGGTCTCGTTGAAGTTGGCATGGCCGGTCATATCGACGAGCGGCCGGACCTCGATCCCGGGGGTATTCATCTCGAACAGCAGGAAAGAAATGCCTTTGTGCTTGGGCGCGTCGGGCTCGGTGCGCACGAGGCAGAAGATCCAGTCGGCTTCGCGCGCGGTGCTGGTCCAGATCTTCTGGCCGTTGACCACCCAGTGATCGCCGTCGAGCTCGGCCCGGGTCCGCAGGCTCGCGAGATCCGAGCCGGCCCCGGGCTCGGAATAGCCCTGGCACCAGATCATGCGGCCTTCAATGGTCGGGCGAATGAACTGTTCCCGCTGCGCAGGGGTGCCCAGTTCCAGCAGGGTGGGCACCAGCATGGAGATGCCCTGACCGCCGAGCCCGGCGCTCACCCCCGCTCGGGCGAATTCCTCCGCGATGATGCGCGACTTGAGAATGTCCGGCTCAGCGCCGTAGCCGCCGTACTCTTTGGGAATGGTCCGCGCGGCGTAGCCGTGTTCGATCAGCCGCTGCTGCCAGGCGATGGTCTCCGGCGCCCTTAAGCGCATGGTCCGCGGCGCGCTCGGGCCGTGCGTGCTCAGGAAGCGGCGTACCTCCTCGCGAAAGGCTTCGTACTCGGGTCCGTAGGAGAGGTCCATGGGCGCCGTGCCCCCCGGAAAATTCAGTGGATCAGGGAACATAGCGAGTTGGCTCTGTGGCGGCAACTTGCGCACAATGCGGGCATCCATTCAGACGACGGGAGGGGACCCATGCACGACGAGACCCTGGCGATTCACGCCGGCTACGAGACGGATCCGACCACCAAATCGGTGGCGGTGCCCATTCATCAGACCGTGGCCTATGAGTTCGATAACGCGCAGCACGGGGCGGACCTGTTTAACCTGGCGGTGCCCGGCAACATCTACTCGCGCATCATGAACCCCACCTGCGATGTGCTCGAGCAGCGTGTGGCGGCGCTGGAAGGCGGCATCGGTGGGCTGGCGCTGTCCGCCGGCAGCGCAGCCATTCACTATGCGATCGTCAACCTGGCGAGCGCGGGCGATAACATCGTGTCGGTGCCGCAGCTCTATGGCGGCACCTACACGCTGTTCGCGCACATGTTGCCGAAGCTCGGCATCGAGGTCCGGTTTGCTGCCGACGACAGCGTGGCAGCCGTCGAGGCGCTCATCGACGAGCGCACCAAGGCGGTCTTCATGGAGACCATTGGTAACCCGGCGGGCAACATCGTCGACATCGGCGCCCTTGCGACCATGGCGCGCAGCCACGGCGTCGCCACCATCGCCGACAACACGGTCGCCTCGCCCGCGCTGCTCAAGCCGATCAGTCACGGGGTTGATATCGTCGTTCACTCGCTGACGAAGTACATCGGTGGCCACGGCACCACGCTCGGCGGCATGATTGTCGACAGCGGTGCGTTCCCCTGGGCCGAGCAGCGCGCGCGCTATCCCGAGTTCAGCGAGCCGGAGCCTTCATACCATGGCGTCGTCTACGCGGAAGCCTTCGGCCCGGCAGCCTACATTGGCCGTGCGCGCACCGTGCCGCTGCGTAACACCGGCGCCGCTTTGGCGGCGCAGAGTGCGTTTCTGCTCATGCAGGGTCTCGAGACCCTGCCGCTGCGCATGGAGCGGCACTGCGAGAACGCGCTGGCGGTCGCGCAGCACCTGGCGGATCACCCTCAGGTCGAGTGGGTGCGCTACGCCGGACTGCCCGGCGATCCCTACCACGAACTGGCACAGCGCTACATGGGCGGACGCGCTTCAGGGATCCTCACCTTTGGGGTCAAAGGGGGCTACGACGCCGGGGTGCGCTGCTACGACGCCCTGGCGCTGTTCAAGCGGCTGGTTAACATCGGCGATGCCAAATCCCTCGCCTGCCACCCGGCTTCGACCACTCACCGGCAGCTCTCAGAAACAGAGCAGGCCTCCGTCGGTGTGACCGGCGAGATGATTCGCCTGTCCGTGGGCATAGAGCACATCGACGATATCCTCGCCGACCTCGATCAGGCGCTGGCGAGCTAACTGCGTCTGTATGCGAGCGCGTCTCGAGGCGAGCGCGTCTCGAGGCGAGCCGCGTCTCGCAACGAGCCGCGTCTCTACGCGAGTGCGTCTCTAGGAGAGACGGGGCAGATGGTCCCGGCGCACCAGGTGTTTCAGGCCGGCACCACGGCTGAACCGCTCGATTTCGGCGACGATGACGTCGCCGTAGCGCTGTACCTCGGTGCCGAGGCTACCGCTGATGGCGGGTGTGAGAAACACGTTTGGAAGATCGTACAGCGGGGAGTCCGGGGCCGGGGTGGTCGGACTGGTGACGTCCAGGACCGCGTTGATGCGACCGCTGGTCAGCACGTCAAGGAGGGCGTGCGGATCGATGAGGTCACCGTGCGCCGTGTTGATGAGCGTGGAGCCGTCGCGCAGCAGCGCCAGCTCCTTGGGCCCGAGCAGCGAGCGCGTTTCCTCCAGCAGCGGTGCGTGGAGCGAGACCACATCGGATTTGGCGAGCACCTCGGCCAGGCTCATTTTCATGGCGCCCATGGCGCGAGCGTCCGATGGCGCCACATAAGGGTCATAGAGCAGACAGCGCAGGTCGAAGGGTTGTAGATACTCGAGCACCAGACGGCCGACGTGGGATGCACCGACAATGCCCACGGTCTTATCGTGATTGCCGAGCCCCGGAGCTTCCCGGGTCCAGGGCGGACGTTGTTCCCGGTAGCGCTCGTAGAAACGCTGGAGCGTGAACACCCGCTTGTTGGCGAAGAGAATCGCGGCCACCGTGTACTCCGCCACGGGCACAGCGCCCGCAGCGACGGCGTTGACGATGCGGATGCCCCGGCGCCAGGCGACATCGTCGATGAAGCCCTTGACGCTGCCGGCCATGTGCGCGATCAGCCGCAGACGCCGGCAGCGATCCAGCACCTCGGCATCCACCGGGGGGCAGCCCCAGCTGGTGATCAGCACCTCTACCTCGGCGGCATCCTCGCCCAGCTCCGTCACCGCGGGAACGGCCTGGTCGTTCAGCAGCCGCGTCGCCCGCGCCAGGCGCTCCAGGTGCTCGGGGGTCAGTATCTCCCGCTGCACGAGCGGGTGCATGACCAGGGCGGTAGTGGGAATCTTCGCCATGGCGTCGAGAATAAACCATAATTCGCCCCCTTCGGAGAGGATGAACCGGCGTGACGCAGCCCGCGAACGAGCAACAGAACAGAGTGCTTGCGATGGTGACCACCATGGCCACCATGCAGGAGCAGCATAACGAGCAGGTCCACGCACAGTGGCGCACGCAGGGCTACCCCTACTATCGCGCGATCTGGGTGGAGTGTGCCGAGCTGCTCGATCACTACGGCTGGAAGTGGTGGAAGCATCAGCCCTGTGATCTGGACCAGGTTCGCCTCGAGCTGGTCGACATCTGGCACTTCGGCTTGAGTGATCTGCTGCGTGCCGAGGTGCCGCTGGCGGATATCGCCGCGGCTTTTGGCGCGCTGCCGGACGGGGGGGAAGCCGGAGATCCGGACGCCTTCCGCGATGCGGTCGAGGCCTTTGCGCTCGCGACCGGTGCGCATCAGCGCTTTGAGCTGGAAGCGTTTCTGGCGGTGCTGGCACGCCTTCCGATGAGTCTCGATGAGACCTTTGCGCTCTACGTCGGCAAGAATGTGCTGAATCGCTTCCGCCAGGACCATGGCTACCAGGACGGCAGTTATCGCAAGTTGTGGCAGGGACGGGAAGACAACGTCCATCTGATCGAGGCACTGGCGGCGCTCGACTGCGAGCCCATGGCGGTACCCGATGCGCTTTACAAGGCGCTGGGTGAGCGCTACACCGCGCCCACGACGACCGACGGGTAAGAAAACATTCATCCAACCGTCATGGCGGTGACAACTGGTCGGCGCAGCCTTGGGCATCCTCGCCACAGCGATTGCTTATGGAGCGCCCCAAGGGTTCGCAGCGACCCGTGATTCGCAGTGCCAGTGCTCTTGTTGAGCGCGCGCTGGCTGTATCTGCCAATGACGAGGCTGCGAATGTAGATGACGAAGTGGCCCGGCCCGTCCACTACCCGGCCATTTTTCTCAGCGATATTCACCTTGGCACACGAGACTGCCAGGCGGAGCAGCTCGTTGCCTTTCTGAAGCAGCATCGCTGCGATGAGCTTTATCTGGTTGGGGACATCATCGACGGCTGGCAGCTCAAGGCGAGAATCTACTGGCCGCAGAGTCAC
>JBCDIK010000138.1:0-10498 GCA_038749065.1 Pseudomonadota bacterium
CAGTAGGCGTCCGGCGCCAGGGACTCCTCTGTCGCGATGAACCGCGTCCCCATGTAGGCCATGGAGGCGCCCATGGCCTCTGCCGCGAGCAGATCCTGGCCGCAGGTCAGCCCGCCGGCCAGGATGATTGGCTTGTCTGTGACCTGGCGGATCTCATTCACCAGCGCGAAGGGGTTGATGGTCCCGCAGTGCCCACCGGCACCGCCGGCGACGGCGATCAGCGCATCTGCGCCCGCTTCCACCGCCTTCTCGGCGTGACGCGCGGACGCCACATCGTGAAATGCCACGCCCCCGTATTCGTGGATGGCCTTGAACACGTCATCCGGCGCGCCCTTCGAGGTGAGCACGATGGGCACCTGGTGCTCGATGACCAGCTCAAGATCACCTTCCATCCGGGCGTTGCTGCTGTGCACGACCAGGTTTACGGCGAAGGGCGCCGGTTGTTCCCCGTTGTCCTCTGCCGCTTTGAGCGCGGCCTCCGTCTCGAGCAGCCACTCTTTGAACACGTCGCGCGTGCGCGTGGAGTGCGCGGGGTAGCTGCCGATCACACCCGCGCGGCAGGCGGCGATGGTCATGGCGGGGTTCGAGACCAGGAACATGGGCGCCACGATGAGCGGGATCTTCAGCCGGTCGGCAAAGTCGAAGGGCACGGCCATGTCGGCTCCTTAAGAGGTGAAGCTTGCGAAGGTGTCGACGGATTCGCGATCCATCTTGGAGGCCTCGGAGTTTACGACGGCATCCTGGTCGGGATAGCCGAAGGACAGCCCGCACAGGATCGCGTTCTCCTCCGGGATCGGTAGCAGGGCTTTCACCGGTCCCGGGTAGGCGGCGAGCGCACCCTGTGGGCAAGAGGCGATGCCGCGCTCGACAAAGAGCAGCATCAGCGTCTGCAGGAAGATGCCCAGATCGATGGCGTTGGCGCGGTGCATGATCTCGGGATAGGACAGGAAGGCCGCGTGGGGCGCACCGAAAAACTCCCAGTTCTTGAGGGCCAGCTGTGCTCGGGCTTTCTTATCGTCTTTGTCGATGCCGACGGCGGCGTCGTAGGTGAAGGCGCACTCGCGCTGGCGCTCCTTGTAGCGACCCTTCAGCCCAGCACCGCCGGGTGGAAAGGCGGGATAGGGCTTCTTGCCGGCGTTGATCTCCTCAAAGATGGCGGCCTGCAGCTCATCGCGCGCAGCGCCGGAAACGATGTCGATGCGCCAGGGTTGCGTGTTGCTGTTGGAGGGCGCGTGTCGAGCCAGGTCCAGAATCTCCCGCAGAGTCGTCTCCGGCACCGGGTCGGGCTTGAAGGCGCGGGTGGTGCGCCGCGCCAGAACGGCCTTGCTGACGCTCATGCTTGTCACGATGGATCCACCTTCACTGAATCGCGCGCCCGCCATCGACATCCAGGCAGACGCCGGTCAGGAACCGCGCCTGGTCGGAGGCAAGGAAGTAAGTGGCGTCGGCGACATCGTCCGGCGTCGCGCGGCGGCCCATAGGAATACCGGCGATGACCTGGGCATTCGCCTCTTCCGGCAGCTCCGGTACGCCGACAGCATTCAGGTCGAAGCCTGTGGGGGCAGAGACCGGGAGTACTGCATTGACGCGGGTCTTGGGCGCCAGCTCCACAGCCAGCGCCTGCGTGAGCGTGAGCACGGCGCCCTTGGCGGCGTAGTAGGCGGCGAGCCCCGGCCGCGGACGCTTGGCACCGATAGAGCTGGTCGCGACGATCGAACTGCCGTCGCCCATGTGCGGCGCGCAGTACTTGGCCGCCAGAAACACGCTGCGGGTGTTGATCGCGAATATGCGATCGAACTCTTCCGTGCTCATCTCGATCGCGGGTTGCACCCGGTGCGGGATGCCGGCGTTGGCGCAGACCACGTCAATGCGGCCGTAGGCTTCCATTGCGGCTGCCGCCAGTGCTTCGTTCTGCGCCTCATCGGCCACGTCGATCTGCACCGCGATGGCCTTGGGCAGGCTGCTGGCGATGGCCCGGGCGCCGTCCAGATTCAGGTCCGCCACCACCACGGACGCGCCCGCCGCCGCGAATGTCTCACTCATGGCTTTGCCGAAGCCGGAGGCGCCGCCGGTAACGATCACGCAGCGCTCGTCGAAGTCGCCCATGGTGCTCCCCCCAATATGGCTCTCTGAGGGAGTATTTAAGCGCCCACATATTGGTTAGTCAATCAATATATGGATTCCTTGGCGCCGCCCCGACGGGAGCCTTTGGACCTCAGGAGCGCGCCACCCGTCCAAACGCCGCGACCTCGATCTCCTTAAAGCCCAAGGCGCGCAGCTCATCCAGCCCGGCGTCGAGCAGGGCCTGCTGCGCGCGATCGGGCCCGCGGTGCAGGGCGATGCGAGCGTTGAGGACCTGCAGCCGCAACGCCCATGCGGCTCCCGGAGCCGCCTGCTCCAGGTGCTCGACGGTAAGCGTCTCGGCCAGTGCTGCGGCTTGTTCGATCTGCTGCAGGTCCAGGTGCGCGTTGGCGCTGAAGAAGTTAATGACTGCGACGCTGGTGGGATTGGCGCTGTCGCTCGCCTGCAACGCGGTGCGCACGTCATCCATGATGCGCAACGCTTCTTCCGGCTGCTGCAGGTAGACCTGGATCGCGCCCAGGTTGCCGCTGAGCAGTTGGCACCACAGCGGGTGACCGCCGTCTTCCCGGCAGTACAGGGCGATGGCGCGCCCGTAGGCGTCGGCGGCGTTGGCGTAGTCGCCCTGATTGGCCTGTTGCTGGCCGAGCACGCTGAGCAGGCGGGCCAGCCGCGTGCTTCGCTTGCCGTAGATCTCCTGCGTTTCCGGGATGATGGTTTCCAACAGTGTGATGGCTTCCTGCGGCTGACCGGCCATGCCCAGCAGCTGCGCGTGCAGCGCCTGAAAGGTGATGCGTTTGACCCGCAGCTGGGCATTGCGCAGCTCCGAGTGGGTCTTCAACACTTCGGCGCGCGCCAGGGCTTCCGGAATCTTGCCCGTGCGCGCGAGCATGCCGGCGTAGCCGATCTCCAGATCCAGCCGCAGTTGCGACAGACCCTCTTCGTCGGCGAGAACGTCCAGGGCGCGCTCGAAGTGCGTCAGGGCGCTGGGGTAGTCAACTTTGGCGGTGGCGATTTCCGCCAGCGCGATGCAGCGCCGCACCTCAAGATCCTGTGCGGCGGCGTCGTCCAGGCGCTCCGGTTCTCGCACGGCGTCGACCACCGTGAGCGCGGCGTCCGGATCGCCGCTGCGCGCCAGGATCGAGCCCAGTCGCAGCTGCCGACTCGCGATCTCAACGCTCGGCTCTTCCCACAGTGTGCGCGCCAGCTCCAGCTGCCGCCGGCTCTCGCGCACGCTGTAGTCCGTGTCCCCCAATCCCGCGTACACGCTGGCCAGGACCGTCGCGAGGGACAGGCGCACGACGGGATCCTGCGGCTGCCCCTGATCGAGCTGAGCGGAGGCGCGGTGCAGCGCTTCCTGCAGCGTCGGGCTGGGCCCGAACTCTTCCTTGGTGGGGTCGCCACTTTCCAGCAGCGTACTCACGAACTGCACCATCTGCTCTTTGCGCGCCTGCTCGACCCGCGCCAGCTCGCTGGTGATCACCAGCCGATAGCCGATGACGCCGAGCAGCACTGTCAACGCCAGGCCGGCTGCGAGCCAGGGGCGCCGGGCGCGCACCTTCTGTAGCGCTGCCAGGTCCTCGATTTCCTGCCGGCGGACGGTCAGGGTGCGCAGGCGATCGCGGGCGACCTCGATGCTGGCGATGCGCGCGGCTTCGTCGGAGTGCGTCATGTCGACGATCAACTCGCGCAGGGCCGGGTCATCGATACGCTCTGCCCAGTCGCCGGTGAAGGGCACATTGAAGTCGCCGCGGATCAGCTGATACAGGATGACGCCCAGTGCATAGAGGTCACTGGCGCTGGTGCCCGACTCGCCGCGGAGCAATTCCGGAGCGGCGTACAGCGGGGTGGCACCGCCGGGCTCGGCGATGGTGAGGCCGATGGGTCGGACGTTGGCCTGCTCAAAGCGCTGCCGGTCGTCGATCTGTGCGCTGCCGAGATCGCCGATGGTCAGCACGGGCGCTTCCGCCGGCCCCGCCACGAAGAGATTGCTCGGCTTGAGGTCCCGGTGTGTGATGCCCAATCGATGTAGCAGGCTCACCGCATCAAGGATCTGCTGAAACAGCGCAAAGCGCGCCGGCCGATCAAGCTGAGCGCCATGCGCTGCCAGCCACAGATCGAGATCCTGACCCGCGTCCGGGCAGGCAAAGTATTTGGGCACGCCCTCAAAGTCCGCCCGCACCGGCTGCAGCATCTGCGGATGCTCCGGGTAAGCGCTGTCGACCAGCCGCCAGAGGGTGTGCTCCCGCTCAACACGTCGCTCTGCGGCCGGTGCCTGCGCGAACTTGACGACCACCGGTGTGTCATCAGCGAGCGTGCCCCGCCAGACGGCGATGCCATTGTGCGCGCCGATCTCCGAATCCAGGCGGACGCCGCCCTCCAGGTGCCGTACCGCGGGTGAGACCTGACCGGAGTCTGCGGAGGCGAGGCGCCGGCGACGAACGTCGCCCTCCCAGAGGTAGCCCGCGCCGCGCACCGTCTGCAGTAGCTTCTCGTGCGGGCGCAGCAGCGCGCGCAGCTTGCTGACCGCGTTGGTGACGCTCTGCTCGCCGTCGCGATCCAGCACCTTGGCCAGTGCGACTGTCTGCCGGGGTCGATACAGCAGCAGGCAGGCACAGCGCATCACCAGCGGGGCGAGGTTATGGGTGGTGCCGTCGATGGTGAGGGTGCGCTGCCCCGGGTGGAGCACCAGGGCCCCGTCCAGCGCCGTGTACTCAAAGCGTCCGCTGTTCGATAGCAGGTCCCCGTCGTCGGGCGTGGTGCTCATGCCGGTGCGTTCCTCGAAACGGTCCTGATCGGGGCCGCGGGCGCCCGCCAAAAAGGGCAGTGAACCATCGTTAGGTTGCGGTTAGGAAGTCTGCCCAGGGTCCGCGCGAGGATATAGGCGTCAAGAATCAAGTGCGGCAGCGGGCAAACGCAACGCGTTGATTTTTCAGGACGCCGCGCGGCTCCGGGCGCGACACACAAGCTAACCGGATCGGGGGAATCGGGTGACAAACCTAACCAGAGCAGGCCTGGTCGCGCTCTTGCTCGGCGCGGGAAGCTTCCATGCGTTGGCCGCATCAGATCAGGCGAGCTTCGATGCCTTTTACCTTGCGGGCCGTTGGGTCAGCGAAGACTACCGCTGCACCTCGAACCATACGGAGTACGTAGGCATCGACATTCGCAATGGCTTGCTCGACGCCACCAAGATCGATAGCGGCGGCGACCGCTGCGTGCCCACGGGCTCGCGTACCTTCAGCGGCCGCCTGCCGGAGCAGCTCGTTGTCGGAAAGAGTTACCCGGTGGTGTTCGTGACCGGCGTGCCCAGCCAACCCGCGTGCTGCAAGTCCGAAGGCCACATCGTGGTGGACTCCGTGGACGAGCTGCGCCTGTGCGATAACCCCGGCTGTCGGGGCGATCAGTGGACGATTCATTTGCGGCGCGATGACGCCGTGGCCCGCTTTTAGGGGTGCCTGTGCTGTCCGCCAGCCATCGTTACGCGTTGCCTAGCGCGCTCCCGGCGCACCTTCGATTTGCGCGCGCTATAAAGGTGGCACTCCTGCTGCTCGGGCTGCTGCCGATGGGTGCCTGGGCGGGCCAGATCATGGAGCACAAGGGCATCGCCATCGGCACGCCAGATGGCCAGGGCTGTGGCCGCAGCATGACCGTCACCCTGGCGGCGGACTCCCTGGATGATTTTCATCGCAGTCGCATCGATATGCAGGAGGTCGCGCGCATCTCCCGGGCCTACATTGGTCTGGATTGCGACGAGCTCGAAGCGCTCTCCTTCGACGGCCGCGTCGATGGCGAGCCGGTCTATCAGGCCGAGAGCCGGGCGCGTGATGGCTGGGCGCTGGAGGAGTCGGACCCGCCCGCCGAACCGACCAAGAACCAGAACGCCGCTCCGGAACCCGCACCGGAGACCGCTCCCAGCGTCGCCGCTGGCGCGCAACCGGAACCGCAGCCAACGAGCGCGCAGGCTGCGTCCGATCCGCCGGCGGTACCTGATGACGAGACAGCGACGAACGCGGCCACCTATGCCGATCGCGCTGAGCTCGAGCAGAAAGCGCAGGCCGGAGATGCGCAGGCGCAGCTCGATCTCGCCCGCGCGCAGCTGGACTTGCCGGAAGCGCCACCGGGCGTCGAGGTGACCGCGGACGTCAGCGCCGGCATCGCTCAGCTCGAGTCCCTGGTCAAAGCCGGCAATGCCGAGGCCATGCACGCGCTGGCCCAGGCGTATCTCAAACATCCAGAGGTGCCGGTCAATGAGGCGCTGATTCAGCAGGCGACGCAGGTCGCGCCCACCCCCGGGGATCGGCTGCGTGGCATGGCCAGCGCACTCCTGACGCTGAAAGCGGCGGAGCAGGGCAGCCCGAACGCCATTGGTGCGATGAACGATGCGGGCCGCGCCGGCTCGGCGGATTCCTATTACGCGCTGGGCACCATGTACATGCTCGATCGGCGCAGCCGCATGCCGCGCTCGCGGGGCTTTCTGCGCAAGCGGCTGAAGGTGCGGCGCAAGCTGTCCGGTCGCGGCAATGTGGATGTCGGCCTGCATTTCATGCGCCTGGCCGCCAGCGCTGGGCATGCCGCGGCCGCCGCGATGCTCAGCGATCTGGGCGAACCCTTCGATGCGCCCAGCTCTGGGAGCGCAGGGGGGGCGACCGCCAGCGCTTCGGCAGCGGGCAGCGCCGCTGCAACCGGAAGCGCGTCGGCGGCGGGAACGGCCGCGAACCTGGTCGAGCAGGGGCAGGCCGCCGGTCAAGGCGCCAGCGTGCTGTCCGCCAGCGTGTTCAGTCAGGTCCTTGAGCCCGGGAGCAGTTCGAGCAGTTCGAGCAGCTCAGGCGGTGCGACGCAGACCGCGCAGGGTGGAAGCGCAGGTCGTACGTCCTCCCGTGCCAACCGATCCGTGGCGCAAGCAAATCCGTCCGGTGGCACCGGTGCGCCTGGGGCAACCGGTCCCGGTGCACCAGGTCCGCGCAGCACCAGTACAGGTACCGCGCGCGTGCAAAGCACCTCCCGAAGCGGTGGATCGAGGGTCCGTCACGACGACACGATCATGGACAGCGAAGAAGGCGAGGCGGAAATCATTGACTGATCAATACGGGGGGCAGACCCATTAACGCGCAAGAACCCGCTCCGGCGGTGGAGTACTTTGCAGGACCCTCCGGCCTGCGTCGCTGGTCGTTCTGGCTGTTCGTCCTGCTGTCGCTGTGCATCGTGCTGGCGGCGGCCTATCAGCTCAACAGCACGTACCCCAAGAGCATCAATCTCGCCATGTATGCGGTGATCGGGCTGCTGGGCGTGGGGCTGATCGTGAAGAGCTTTCTGGATGCACGATTCCTGCAGAGCCAGACGGCACTGGCTTCGCAGCAGGTCCAGATCCTTGAGGTGGTCGATAACTTTGATGACTTTCTGGCCCGCGCACAGCCGAGCCTGTTCCGCCATCACATTCAGAACCTGCACACCATTGCGCAATCGGCCACGGAGGTGAGCCAGGACAACCTCATCGAGTTGCTGCACGGTCGCCTGGCCGCGCGCAATAAGATCGTGGAGCTGTTCGCGAGCGTCCTCATCACCCTCGGCCTGATCGGCACCATTCTCGGCCTGATTCTCATGATGGGCTCGCTGACGGAGGTCATGGCCGGTTCGGAAATCAATGAGCAGTTCATGAATCGCCTGATTGGCGATGAAGGCCCCCTTGCGGATCTGGGGGTGGCCTTCGTGACCACGCTCCTCGGCGCCGCCTTGGGCGGTGTGATCCTTCGGGTGCTTACCAGCATTGTCGACGCCAACATCATGGAGTACGTGGCGCACATCGCGGAGCTGACCGAGGTCTACGTCCTGCCGTACCTGCGCAGCACCGCGGCGGCGCAGGCGGCCCAGGCGGCGTGAGCTGAGCGATGTTGAAGCTGCAGAGCCAGAACGCCAGCACCAGCTTCTATGAAGCGTTCAGTGACCTGATCTTCGCCACCCTGGCGATCATGGTTCTGCTGATGATCGTGTTCCTGATCCAGATCAATCTGGACATCGGGATTGAGGCGCTGGAGCAGCAGCTGGCGGAGACACAGGGGCGCTTTGAGCAGCGCCAGGAGGCGCTGGCTGAGGCTAACGAGCAGAACGCGAAGCTCAAGCGCTCCGAGCAGGCGATGAAGCAGTACAACATCGAGCTTGCGATTGCCGTGGACGTGACCGGCAGCATGCAGCTGGAGCTGAATCAGCTGGCGGACACCATCGGCCTGGTGGGCAAGATCCTGCCGCGGATTGCGAACAAAGTGCGCATTGGGGTGGTGGCGTACCGCAAAGACGAGCAGAACCAGGTGCGCACCGCCAAGTTTCCGATGCAGCGCATCTACGCGCCGGAGAGTGACAGCCAGCGCTCCTTCCGCCGCCTGCACGCCTTTGTGCGCGGGCTGCGCGCACGTCCAGGCTCAGCGCCCCTTGAGCAGGCCGTGGACACCACCCTGAAAATGTTCGCACCCACGTCGTCGTTCAACGGGCACCAGGCCTTCATGCTCTTAGGGGACGTCGGCCCCTACGAGGACCGCTATCGGGATCAGACCATTGATGCCGCCAACCGGCGCCAGGAGCGCGCCATGCAGCGGCAGCTTCAGGTGTGGGCCAAGGCGAGCGATCACCGCAACGTGCTCATCCTGTTTACCGGCGAAGATGAGATCACCAAGACCCGCGGCGCGCAGAATCAGAAGTTCATCAGCAGCCGGGCGTTTTTCGAGAAGTTGGCAGCAGCGGCTGAGCAGCCCGATGGCTACTCGAACAACTACAGCGAGATGATTCCGCTGCTGTTGTCGACGGCGCTGAACTGAGGCGCGCGCGATGGCACTCAAACTCAATCGCGGTGGAGATGGCTTCGGCTTCTATGAGTCTTTCAGCGATGTGATCTTCGCCACCATGGCGATCTTCGTCCTGCTGATGCTGATCTTCATTTTGCTGGCGAACGAGAGCAGCCCGATCGCCAAGCTGAAAAAGAAGATCGCGGCGGTCGAGGAGCAGATCGAGCTGACCAATCAGGCGAAGGCGCGGTTGGACGAAGACTCCAAGCAACGGCAGAAAGAAATCGCCAAGCTGTCGGAGCGGAATGTCGAGATCGTCATCGCGGTCGACAAGTCCAGCAGCATGGAAGAAGAGCTGAATAACCTGAAGTCTGCGATCGCCCGCCTGGGCGAGATCCTGCCCGGCGTCTCCAAGAGTGTTCGAATCGGGGTGGTCGCCTACCGCATCAATGAACGGGGCCGCAACGCGACCGAGACTTTTCCGATTCAGCGCATTCAACCGGCATCCGAAGATGGCGGACAGTCCGTGCGCAAGCTGCAGCAGTATCTGCGGCGGCAGACCCACGCGAGCGGTCTGGCGCCCACACTTCAAGCCACTCGAACGGCCCTGGGCATGTTCAATCAAAGCCCGAGCTATCGCGGTCATCAGGTGTTTCTGCTGCTCGGCGATGTGGGGCCCTACGAGGAGTCCGTGAGAGGCGTCGACCGGATCACCAGCGCGGGCGAAGCAAGGGCGCAATCGCTGATCAATGACGTGGCGCGCTGGGCCAAAGCTCGCAAGCACCGCAATCTGATCGTTTTGTTCTCCGGTCGCGATGAAGTCAGTCGCACCATCTTTGGCGGCGCCCGGCAGCGTAAGCACGCGGTCAGTATGGAGCTGTTCAGAAAGATCGCCGCAGCCGCTGGCCAGCCGAAGGCCTATACCGAAAACCAATCCTCCATGCTCGCCGACTTTCTGGTCGCGGCGCTGAAACGCAGGTAGGCCAACAACCATGCCCATCATCAATCGAACGCCGCCCTCAGAGACCCCGGAGGAGGAGCCGCCGAAGCCGATCCTGCCGCGTCAGTCTACGGCTGCACCGCAGGCGCCGACACCGCAGGCGTTGGGTGCCATGGCTCAGCCGGCACGGAGCTCTGTGAACCTGGGCGGGCTGCTGAGCGGGGTATTCGGTGTGCTTGCGCTGCTCGGCATCGGCTATGCGGCGTTCACGTTCCTGCCGCAGTTTCTGAAAGCGCAGGAACAGGTGCAGGTCGTGACCGGCATGGACATCGAGCGAGCGCTCCGGGCTCACGGGCTGATCGCCTTGCTGGAAAAGAAGATCGCACAGAACCAGCGTGCGCTTGGGATTGCTGAGCAGTCCAAGGATCCGACCATGGCCGACACCATGCGCTTGGCGCTCAGCAAGAATCTGGAGGACCTGAACGGTTATCAGGACGCCTATATCGATGCGCTGGCCGGCCTGCATCAGCTCTACCAGGAGAACGAGAGCGCGGTAAGCGATGCCCTCAAAGCCGAACTACAGAACAGTTCCGGCGCGATGGCTGTGGGTAAGGCCGACGCAGTCACCGAAATCTCAGCGCTGCTGAAAGCAGTGCCCGCGGAAGGCTCCGCTACGAACTTTTTTGCGAGCCGACTCAAACCCCAA
>JBCDIK010000139.1:0-10460 GCA_038749065.1 Pseudomonadota bacterium
CGCGGACCTTCAGCCGCTGGCCACAGGAGCGCAGACATGAGTGCAAAGGTGAGCATCGTGATGGGCAGTACATCGGACATGCCCGTCATGCAGGCCGCCCGCGATACGCTGGAACAGCTGGGCGTGGCTCACGAAGTGGGCATCGTCAGCGCTCACCGCACCCCGGAGCGACTGTTCGAGTACGCCCGCGGCGCGCAGGACCGCGGGCTTGCCGCGATCATCGCTGGCGCCGGTGGCGCCGCACATCTGCCGGGCATGATCGCTTCCCTGACGCTGGTGCCCGTCATCGGCGTCCCGGTCAGCGCGACCAAGCTGCAGGGCGAGGATGCGCTCCTGTCGATCGTGCAGATGCCGGCGGGCATTCCCGTGGCGACCGTGGCGATCGACAACGCGACCAACGCGGCGCTGCTGGCCGCACAGATTCTCGGAACCACGGAGCCCTCGGTACGCACCGCGCTGCAGGCACACCGGGACGGGCTGCGCGATACGGTGCTGGAGCGGGCGCGCGCCTACGACGTCTAGCGGCGCGGGGGACTAGCCCCGAAGCTCGGCGCTGTCACCGGCCGCAGCCGATGTTTCATCACCATCCACGTCGATCACCCGCCCCGCATCAGGATCCTCGAACACGTCCAGGTCAAGCTGGCCTTCGCTGCGCGCAACAATCGTCGAGACCGTGCCATCACCAGTGATGTTCACCACAGTGCGCAGCATGTCCAGCAGCCGGTCCACGCCGATGATCAGAATGATGCCCTCAACCGGCAGCCCGACCTGACCGAGCACGAGGGTCAGCGTCACCAGGCCAACCCCGGGCACAGCGGCCGTGCCGATGCTCGCCAGGGTCGCCGTCAACACCACTGCCACGAGGTCTGACACTTCCAGCGGAATGCCGTAAAACTGGGCAATAAACACCGTTGCGCAGCCCTGCATGATCGCAGTGCCGTCCATGTTGATGGTCGCACCGAGCGGCACAGCGAAGGACGCTACCTCGTTGCGGACACCAACACGCTCATGCACCGTGCGCAGCGTGACCGGCAGCGTGGCGCCACTGGACGAGGTGCTGAAGGCGACGAGCTGCGGCTCGCGCATCTTCTTTAAGAACGTAATCGGGTTCAGACGCGCAAACAGCGTCAGCAGGGTCGGATACACCACCAGCACCTGCAGGAACAGCACCAGCACCACGGTCAGGAAGTACAGGCCCACGCGCAGGATCTCCGCCGCGCCAACGGTCGCGAACAGCTTGGCCATCAGGCAGAACACGCCGTAGGGCGCCAGCTTGATGAGCATGGTGATGAGCTGCATCAGCACTTCATTCACATCGGAGAACCAGCTCAGTACGCGCTGGCCGTGCGCCGCGGCCTTGGAGATTGCAATGCCGAACAGCAGCGCGAACACGATGATCTGCAGCATCTTGCCTTCGGCCATCGCCGCCACCGGGTTGGTGGGGAAGATGTTGATGATGGTGTCCTTGACGCTGGGCGCTTCCTTCGGGGTAAAGGTCGACTCCGTCGGCGGCGCCTGCGCCCCTTCGCCGGGATCAATGACCAGCGCAACCGCGAGCGCCAGGGTGACCGCGATCGCCGTAGTCAGCAGATAGAGTCCCAGCGTTTTGCCCCCCAGCCGGCCCACGCTGCCGGTCTGGCCGAGGCTCGCCGCACCGCAGACCAGCGACACGAACACGAGGGGCACCACCATGACCTTGAGACTGGCCACAAAGAGCTGGCCACCGGCATCGAGCACATCGCCGATCAGAACCCGGTTCACGAAGTGCTCGGCGCCCAGGCCGGCTGCCTGCACGGCAACGCCCAGCAACAGGCCGGCGAACATGCCGATCAGAATGCGAATGGTGAGATTCAAGGCGCTCGGGCTCCGGTGTTGGCGCGAGCCCCAAGCTTACTGGAAGGGGGACAACCGTGCCCTCTCAAGGGCGAGTGGCTGCCGGGAAGAGGTCCTAGCCGACCTCGATCATCTCGAAGTCCTGCTTGCCGACGCCACACTCAGGGCACACGAAGTCTTCCGGGACGTCTTCCCACTTGGTGCCGGGTGCAATGTTCTCTTCTTCGCAGCCTTCCGCTTCGTCGTAGATCCAGCCACAAACAATACACTGCCATTTACGCATGGACGTCGCCTGTTCCCTTCATTGGTGCGCTTCGGGGCCCGAAGCAGCGCGCTAAACTACTGGCGCGGCCGTGAAAAAGCAACGAAACAGGCCACATATCCCGGCTTCGCAGCGAGCGTTAAACTAGCCGTGTAGCGCCGTTGTCGGGCAAGGAGAACATCATCAGCACCGCCCCTGCCCCGGCCGCCGACAGCAAGCTGAGCGCCTATCTCGCGCTGACCCGCCTCGATCGGCCCGTTGGCACCCTGTTGCTGCTCTGGCCGACCCTCGGCGCCCTGTGGGTCGCCGCCGGTGAGCAGCCACCGGCGCTCTACATCGCCATTTTCGCCGCGGGAACGCTGCTCATGCGCTCCGCTGGCTGTGTCGCCAATGACATGGCCGATCGCAACTTTGACCCCCACGTCACGCGCACCCAAGCCCGGCCCCTGGCCACCGGCGCGCTGACGGTCTCCGAGGCCGCGGTGCTGCTCGTGATCTTGCTTCTGGCCAGCGCAGCCACACTTTTCTATCTGAACAATCTCACGCGTCTGCTGGCGCTCGCTGCGGTGCCCATCGCGCTCACCTACCCCCTCTTCAAGCGCTTCACCTATCTGCCGCAGGTGCCGCTCGGCGCCGCCTTCAGCTGGGGCATTCTCATGGCCTACGGCCAGATGCGTGGCACGGTGCCCAGTGAAGCGGCGCTGCTGTTCATCGGCAGCCTGTTCTGGATCGTCGCCTATGACACCGCCTACGCGATGGCCGACCGGGAGGATGATCTACGGATCGGGGTCAAATCCACCGCCATCCTGTTCGGCAGCGCCGATCGCCTGGCGATCGGGGTACTGCAGGCGATCGCGCTGGGTATCTTCTACCTCTATGGGCAGCAGGCCGGCCTGCCCCTGTTCTTCAACATCGCCCTCGCGGTGATCGTGGGGCTCTTTGTTTACCAGCAGCGCCTGCTGCGGCGTCGGCAACCGGACGAGTGCTTCGCGGCCTTCAAGAACAACATCTGGGTGGGCTTCATGCTGTTCCTGGGCATGGCGTTCGACGTGCACTTTGCCGATCAGCTCGCGGGGCTGCACGGTGACCTGCCGGGATCATGATCGACGCGCTCACAGACCGGATCGGGCGCCTGGTCGCCTGGCTCACGGCGCTCATGGCGCTGGTGACCAGCGTGGTCGTGGTCCTGCGCTACTGGTTTGGCGAGGGCACCGTGGCCCTGCAGGAACTCATCACCTACGCGCACGTGCTGGTGATCACGCTGGGCATGAGCTATGCCCTCAAGGCGCAGGCCCATGTGCGGGTCGATCTGTTCTACAGCCGCTTCAGTGAGCGGCGCCAGGCGCTGGTCAATCTGCTCGGCCACTGCCTGTTCCTGCTGCCGGTGGCGGTGATGATCGCCTGGACCAGCGTGCCCTACGTCGCTTCGAGCTGGCGCATCCTCGAGCGCTCGCCGGAGGTCGGCGGCCTGCCCGGCGTGTTTCTGCTGAAAACGCTGATCCCCGTGATGGCCGTGCTGCTGGCACTGCAGGGGCTTGCGGAAATCGGTCGCGCGCTGCGCGTACTGCGCAGCGGATCCACACCATCGTGACCGGGACCATGCCGCTGGCCATGTTCGCCTGCGTGTTCGCCGCGTTGCTGCTCGGCTACCCGGTGGCGCTCACCCTGGCCGGCGTCGCGCTCCTGTTCGCTCTGGGCGGAGAGGCCGCGGGGCTGTTCAACCTTGCAGACCTCGTCTTTCTGCCCGGGCGGCTGTTCGGCACGCTCACCAACAACACGCTGATCGCGGTGCCGCTGTTCGTGTTCATGGGCGTCGTGCTCGAGAAAACGCGTATTGCCGACAATCTGCTGCGCAGCCTGTCGGCGCTGTTCGGCAAACGGCCCGGGGGCCTGGGCTATGCGGTGCTGCTGGTCGGTACGCTACTCGCTGCAAGCACCGGCATCGTCGGTGCCACGGTGGTGACCATGGGGTTGCTGGCGCTGCCGGCCATGCTGCAGCAGGGATACCGGCCGTCATTGGCCACGGGCACGCTCAGCGCTACCGGGACCCTGGGACAGATCATCCCGCCGTCGATCGCGCTGGTGCTGCTGGGGGACGTGTTGTCCAACGCCTATCAGCAGGCCCAGCTCAGCCAGGGCGTCTTTGCGCCGAAAACTGTCTCCGTCGGCGATCTGTTCGCTGGCGCCCTGGTGCCTGGGCTGGTCCTTGTGCTGCTGTACTTCTTTTATCTGTTCGTGATCAGCCTGGCCCGACCGGGGTGGATGCCGGCAGCGTCTGACACCGCTAACCCGGGAGCCGCTGAAACGACCGCTGAATCGGTCCCAACCACGACGGCGCGCCCGGGCAACCTGCTGCTGTCACTGACGGCCCCACTGCTCCTGATCCTGGCGGTGCTGGGGTCCATCCTGGCCGGCGCCGCCACGCCGACGGAAGCCGCCGGTGTCGGCGCTGTGGGCGCCCTGCTGCTGGCTTTGGCCACGCGAACGCTGTCGGCGAGTGTCCTGGGAGAGGTCTGCCGCAGCACACTCAACACCACCGCCATGGTCTTCTTTATTCTGATCGGTGCTTCCATCTTTGCGCTGGTCTTCCGCGGCTACGGCGGCGACGAGCTGGTACGCGGCTGGTTCGAAGCCATGCCCGGCGGCGAATGGGGCGCCCTCGCGGTGGTGATGCTGATCATCTTTCTGCTGGGCTTCATGCTCGACTTTATCGAGATCACCTTCGTCGTGATTCCCATCGTCGGGCCGGTACTGCTCAGCATGGGCTTCGACCCCGTGTGGCTGGGCGTACTCATCGCGGTCAACCTGCAGACCTCGTTCCTGACGCCGCCCTTCGGATTCGCGCTGTTTTACCTGCGCGGCGTCACGCCACCGGAAGTCCCCACGGCGCAGATGTACCGGGGCGTGGTGCCGTTCATCGCGTTGCAGCTGTTGCTGCTGGCCCTGCTCATCGTCTGGCCGGCGCTGGCAACCTGGCTACCGGAACGGCTCTATGGCGCCTGACCCGACGGGTGTCCTGCTGCGCAACCTGTCCATCTGGGATGGGGACAGCCTGGCGGCGGGCGACGCCATTGCGATCGTCGGGGAGCGAATCGCTGCGATCGGCGAAGGTTCTGACCTGGCAAAGGATGACCGCTTCGCCGCGCTGCCGCAGCGTGACTGCGCCGGGCTCACCGCCATCCCTGGGCTCATCGACGCGCACGTTCATCTGGAGCTCAACCCGGATCGCAGTAAGCCCCCTGAAGGATCACAGGATCACCAGGCGCCGCTCATGGCCGAGCGTGCGGCCCGAATGGTCGCTGCGGGAATTACCACGGCGCGCGACCTTGGCGCCGGCGCCTGGCGGGAGCTGAAGCTGCGCGATGCGATCGCGGCCGGTGAACAGGTCGGCCCGCGGCTGCTGTGCGCAGGACAACCCATCACGACCCCGACGGGGCACTGTCACTTCTGGGGTGGCGGGGCCAGCTGCATCGAGGAAGCCCACGCGGTCCTGCACCGACAGGTGGCCCGTGGGGTCGACCTCATCAAAGTCATGGCCACCGGCGGTCGCATGACGCACGGCAGCGAGCCGGGTCGCGCCCAGTTCGATGTGGCGACGCTGCGCGCCATCGTCGACGAGGCGGCGCGACACCATTTGACCGTCGCCGCGCACTGCCACGGCACACAGGGCATCGACTTCGCCGCGCAGGCGGGCGTGCGCACCATCGAGCACTGCTCCTGGGTGGGGCCCGAGGGCTGGGCAAGTGACTATCAGGAAGACATCGCCAAGGTGATCCTGGAGCGCGGCGTCTGGATCAGCCCGACGGTCAATCGCGGCTGGCAGCGCATGCTCGATGCGCCCAAGGGCATTGTCGTGGGGCGGGTCCGCAAGGCCTACCAGGCCATGATGGCCCTGGGCATTCCCTTTATCGCCTCGACCGACGCGGGCATCCCCGGCGTCTATCACCAGGACCTGCGCCACGCCCTGATCGTGTTCGCGAAGATCGCTGAGCTGTCGGCAGCCGCGACGCTGCGATCCGCCACCCGGGACAGCGCCCGGGCCCTCGGAATCGCCGACCGCTGCGGCACGCTGCGCACGGGCCTGGCGGCTGATGTGCTGCTCGCGCACGGCAACCCCGCCGAGGATCTCACCGCACTGCTGGACCTGGCGGCCGTTTGGGCCCGTGGCCGTGAGATCGAGCCCCTGAACGCCTGATTTCCCCGGCGTTTCCCGCGGCCGTCGCGCGACTGGCAAGGGTTCTGACAGGAATCCTCCGATTCAGGAAATTCTAAATAAACCATTGTTTTCTATCGGTTTTTTTCTCCCCCTCATGCGGTTGAATGGATTCTGGCGGACCCCCGGGCCCGCCAACTTCCAAAGAAAACCGAAACCATCAGCATCATGGGGATAGCGAAATGGCTCACTCACTCACCGCGCGGACCGGACGTCTCGTCCTGTCCAGCGCACTCCTGGCCGCGGCGTTTACGCCCGGCGCCATCTGGGCCGCCGACGACGACGTCGAGCTGGTCGAGGAAATCATCGTCACCGGCTCGCGCATCTCGCGCCCCAACCTGACGCAACCCACGCCGGTCACGACCATCAGCGCAGCCGATCTGCGCATGTCCGGTACCGCCGACCTGGGCGTGCTGCTGGCGGAGCTGCCGGCCCTCGGCTCGACTGCCACACTCGCCGGCAACACGAACAGCTTCTCCGATCTGGCCGGGCTCAACCTGCCTGATCTACGGCGCCTGGGAGAAGCTCGAACACTCACGCTGGTGGATGGCAAGCGCCACGTGGGCGGCGCGCCGGGAACCACGGCGGTGGACCTCAACAGCATCCCGAAAGCGATGATCGAGCGGGTCGAAGTCATCACCGGGGGGGCATCGGCGGTGTACGGTTCCGACGCGGTCTCCGGTGTGATCAACATCATCCTGCGGGAGGACTTCGAAGGCTTTGAGTTCGATGCCACCGGCGGCGCCGCGGGATCCGACTACGGCCAGAACCACACGCTGTCCGCCACCTTCGGGAAGAACTTCGGCGGGGAGCGCGGCAACTTCACCCTGTCGTACGTGAACGAGCGATTGGGCGATATCCAGGCCACCGATCAGGACTACAACGACAACTTCGGTACGGCGATCAACCCGCTGGACACCGGAGAGAACGACGGGATTCCCGATCGCATCATCGTGCCCGGCATCATCAGCGAGCGCATCGACGAAAACAGCGTGCTGTTCCCCTTCGGCGGGCCCGCCACCAGCTTCGGCAACAGCACCGGCATTATCGCGTTCGACAACATGGGCAACCCTCAGCCCCAGGGAGAACGGGACCTCTCGAACAGCTTTGCCTTCGGCAACTTTCCCGGTGGCTGCGAGTTCTGCTTCGAGCTCGATGACTACATCACCGTCGTGCCCGATATCTCCAAGGACACCTTTAACGGCACCCTGCGCTACGAGTTCAGCGAAGCTGCCGAGGTCTATCTGGACGCCAAGTACGTGAAGACCGATATCCAGGAGGAGCTGCAGCCCAGCTTCAACTTCGGCAGCATCACGATCAACGTCGAAGACAACCCGTTCCTCGATGAGGACCTGCGCGCGGAGCTGCTCGGCCAGGGCATCACCTCCGCCGGGCTCGCCCGGTTTCATGCGGACGCTGGCAGCCGCCGCAATATTATCGAGCGCGAGACCGAACGCGCTGTCGGCGGGATTCGCGGCCTGTTCGAGACCGGCATTGGCGCGCTCAAGTACGACGCCTTCTACAACTACGGGCGCGTCAAGAACAACGTCGTCGGTCTGAACCGGCGTGTTCCGGTCAATCTGACAACCGCTGTCGACGCAATTCGCGACCCTGGCACCGGCGAGATCGTGTGCCGCGATCCCTCCGCCGCGGTCATCGGAACCTGCGTGCCGTTCAATCCCTTCGGGCAGCAGAACTCGGCGGAAGCCGTGGCCTTTTCGTTCCTGCGCACGGAAGAGGAGCAGGAGCTGACCCAGGAATCCGCAGGCTTCACCATCGTCTCGGACGCGCTGGAAGGCTTTACGCTCCCGGGGGGCGCCATCGGCTGGGCGACCGGCATCGAATGGCGGCGTGAGGAAAGCGCTACCGACGGCGATCCGAACGTGCAGGCTGGGCTGACCGAGAGCGCAGCCCAGCCCGATGAAGTCGGCGGCTACGAGGTGTTCGAGGGTTTCGTCGAAGTGAGCCTGCCGCTGCTGGCGGACCTGCCCGGCGCGAAGGAACTGACTGTCGATGGCGCCTATCGCTACGCCGACTACACGCACTCGGGCAGCGCCGAAGCCTGGAAGACGGGCGTGATCTGGGCGCCCTTTGATCAGCTGCGGCTTCGCGCGACCTACTCTGAAGCGGTCCGCGCCCCGAACGTGCAGGAGGCCTTTCGCCCCGCGACCCCGGGTTTCTCCGACGTTGATGACCCCTGTGATGCCGACGTCATCAACGACGATCCGGATCGCGCTGCCAACTGCCTCGCGCTCGGATTGCCTGCTGGCTTTGAGGCGAACGACAACGTAGCCGTCGAGTCGGAGTCGAGCGGTAACCGCGATCTGATCGCGGAAGACTCGCAGAGCTTCACTTACGGCTTTGTCTACCAGCCGAACTGGGTCGACGGCCTCGCGATCACCGTGGACTACTACGACATCGAGATCGAAGACGCGATCACCCTGGTCGAGGCTCAGGACATCGTCGATAACTGCGTGGACGCCACTGGCGGGCCGGATGCCAACTTCTGCAGCCTGTTTACGCGGGACCCGGTGACCCAGGACATCGACTTCGTCCGCTCGACCTTCGTGAACGCCTCGAAGCTGACCACGGAAGGCATCGACGTCTCGGTGACCTACAGCAAGGCGCTGTCCGACTGGACCGCCGGCTCCGGCGCGGACTGGCTCGCCGGCCAGCTGCGACTGAGCTTTACGGGTACTTATCTGAAGGAGCTGGACGAGTTCATCTTCCAGGATCGACCCGATGAGTTGAACATTGAGCGCGGCGAGATCGGCGATCCGATCCGGGCTTTCCGGGCGACGGCATCTTACTCACAGGGCCCGGTAACCGTCGGCTGGACCGGTCGCTACCTCGGCGACATGAAGCGCTATGCGCGCGGTGAAGACATCGGCGAGGACTTCCAGCCCAGCAACGCCGACTCGGTGATGTACCACGCCCTCAACGTGCAGTACTTCCTCGACCTCGATCGCGCCAGCATCGAGTTCTATGGCGGTGTGAACAATCTAACGGACGAGCCGCCGCCGCGCGGTATCTACGGCACGCAGCAGGAAGATAACCAGGCCGTGTACGACGCCATTGGCCGCTACTGGTTCGTCGGCGTGCGCGGACGGTTGTAACACCCGCCACCCATGGCGCCACTGCAGGCGCTATCTAGCACGCCGCGGCAATCCGGCCGCGGCGCTTCGCCACAGCCTCTTTGCGGTATCCTCTGCCCTCGATTGGAGCAGGGGATAGCGCTTGGGCAGCGACCACCAACAACAAACCCGTGAGCAGGCCTACTGGCGCGCAACGCTGCGCCTGACCGTCGTCCTCATGCTCATCTGGTTCGCCGCCTCCTATGGAGCGGGGATCCTGCTGCGAGACTTTCTCGACCAGTTCCGCATCGGCGGTGCGCCGCTGGGCTTCTGGTTCGCGCAGCAGGGCGCCATCTACGTCTTCGTTGTCCTGATCTTCTACTACTGCTGGGCCATGCGCCGGCTGGAACGTCGCTTCGGGATCGAGGACGAGCGCTAGCATGGATCAGACCTTCTGGAGCTACATCTTCGTCGGGGTCACCTTCGCGCTCTACATTGGCATTGCCGTGTGGGCGCGAGCCGGATCCACCGATGACTTTTACGTGGCCGGGCACGACGTGCACCCCGCACTCAACGGCATGGCCACGGCGGCGGACTGGATGAGCGCTGCTTCCTTTCTGTCCATGGCCGGGCTGATCGCCTTCCTGGGCTACGGCGGCTCGGTCTACCTCATGGGCTGGACCGGCGGCTATGTGCTGTTGGCGCTGCTGCTGGCGCCCTTCCTGCGCGAGTTCGGCAAGTTCACCGTGCCCGACTTCGTCGGCGACCGGTACTACTCCACCTTCGCCCGCGTGGTCGCCGTCGTCTGCGCGCTGTTCGTATCCTTTACCTACATCGCCGGGCAGATGAAGGGCGTGGGCGTCGCATTCTCGGGTTTTCTGGGCGTGCCCTTCGAAGTGGGCATCGTGGTCGGCATGGTCATTGTGTTCTTCTATGCGGTGCTTGGCGGCATGAAGGGCATTACCTACACCCAGGTCGCACAGTACTGCGTGCTGATCTTCGCCTATACGGTCCCGGCAATCTTCATCTCCTTGATCATTACCGATACCGCCATCCCGCAGCTCGGCTTCATCGGCAC
>JBCDIK010000140.1:0-10405 GCA_038749065.1 Pseudomonadota bacterium
CCGCGGCCGGGCAGCGCGTTGAGGTAGGCGGCGAGCGTTGCCATGAGGGTCTTGCCCTCGCCCGTGCGCATCTCCGCGATACGGCCTTCGTGCAGGGTCATGCCGCCGATGAGCTGCACGTCGAAGTGGCGCATGCCTTTGACGCGCTTGGAGGCCTCGCGCACCGCGGCGAAGGCGCGGGGCAGCAGGCTGTCGAGGGACGCGCCGTCCGTCAGTTCCTGGCGGAGCGCGTCCGTGGTCGCCCGCAGTGCATCGTTGCTGAGTGCTTCAAATTCGTCCTCAAGACCGTTAATGGTCTTGACGACTTTGCCCATGCGTTTGAGCTCACGACTGTTTTTGGACCCGAAGAGCGCTCGCAGAACCATGTCAGGGAATGCCGCTGGAAAAATTGGGCGGCAATCTTAAACGAAAGCCTTCCAGTCGGCGCGGTCAGGGACCACAAGGCAGGCGCGGGCCGGCGTGTACGCCGGCAGGGGGAATCAGCGGCGCGTTGCCACGTACTTGGCGGGATTCACGTGTCGGCCGTTCTTCAGCACCTCGAAATGCACATGCGGCCCGGTGGAGCGGCCAGAACTGCCCATGAGACCAATGGTCTGACCTTTCTTGACCACATCACCGCTGACCACCTTGAGCTCTTTGTGGTGCGCGTAGCGGGTGCTGTACCCGTCTCCGTGATTGATCTCGACCAGCAGGCCATAGCCATAGCGTTTGCCCGCAAAGGTCACGACGCCGCTGGCCACCGCAATCACATCGGAACCGTCCTTGCCCGCAAAGTCCACGCCCGCGTGCCAGGCCTTCTTGCCGCTGATCGGGTCGACACGATTGCCGTAGTTGGAGGACAGCCAGCCCCACTTGACCGGCCGGCCGCCGATCACCGCGGCCTTGCGATACTTGCGGTCCTTCAGGGCCGACGCCAGCATTTCCAGCTCCTGCTCCCGCGTCGCCAGGCGCATGGCCAGCTCGTCGAGATCGGTCTGCAGGCTGGCCAGCGGCACCACGGTCTCCCGGGCGACCGGGCCGCCCTGCGGGGCCTCTTCCACAAAGCTGAATTCGTCGGCATCGAGATCGGCGATCTTTACCACGCGCGAGCCGATCGCCTCCATCCGCAGCAGACGGGCCTGCATGCGCGAGAGCTGGCGACCGACCGCCGCGCTCGTCGCCTGTGCCTGGCTGTCCAGGTCTCCAAGGGTTTCCTGCTGCCGGGCCAACTCCTGCTGCCAGGCCGTGACGGCCTCCGGTGCTGCCGGTTGCGGCGCCTGATAGCGCGCGAACTGGTAGCCGGCGGTCCCTGCGGTGGCCAGGATGACCAGCACCCCGGCGACGGTCAGCGCGACATTGGCCGCACTCAGGCGTAGCGCACGCGGCAGTGCGCCGTCTTTCAGGACGATGAGCTTCAACGAATGGCCCCCCAGGTCAAAGCGTGTTCTGAAGTCGAACTTGGATCAAAATCGGCAACCGTCGGCCGCTTCGCTGCGGCTCTTGTGGCGGCTCTGATAGCGTTTGGGGTGGCGGCCGGTACCATATGGCGACGGATCGACCCCAGGCGATTTCGATGCGCAAGATAGATGATCTCTTGACAAAAGGCCACCGGCAGTACACTCCTCTCGGACAGCTGTTGCGTCGTGCCGCCGAGCAGGAAGCCCTGACGGCAGAGCTGCGTGCCCTGCTCCCAGGTACGCTGCGCCCAGCCGTTCGCGTGACCGGGCTCAAGGGCGATCAGCTCACGCTGACCTGCTCGAGCGCCGCGGTCGCGACGCGGGTTCGATTCGCCGTGCCGGATCTGCTGCCGTCCCTGCGCGCCCTCGCGCATTTCGCCGACGTCGATACGGTACGGGTCACCGTAGGCTAGGAAGCCCCAATCCGTGGGCTAGGAAGCCCAATCCGAGGGTTTGAGCCCGGTTCAGTGACCTGATTGGCTGACACGACTGCGATGGCTCGCGCCATCCGCTGCAATCTCCGCCACTGTGACCGATTTCCCGCGAAAGGACTGCGAATCAGCGCGAAGGGTTACAGATCCATCACGAACGGCGTTCGGACCTGTGACATGGCACCGGGTTTTTCCGGCGCTGAAGGAGTACGCAGGTCGGGCTTGCGACCCTAGGCGGTCGCGGCCAGCTCCGCAGGGCCATAACCGGCGGGCAGATCCGCCAGGGACTCGAAGGTGACGATGTCGTAGCTCGAAGGCTGCGCCAGCAGTCGCCGGACAAGCTCGTTGTTCGGGCCGTGACCGGACTTGTAACCGGAGAACGCGCCGAGTAACGGGTATCCGAGCAGGTACAGATCGCCGATCGCGTCGAGGATCTTGTGTTTGACGAACTCATCCTGCAGCCGCAGGCCCTCGTCGTTGAGGATGTCGTAGTCATCGACGACGACGGCGTTGTCGAGGCTGCCGCCGCGCGCCAGATCCATGGCACGCAGCTTCTCGTAGTCCGCCAGAAAGCCGAAGGTTCGCGCGCGGGAGACCTCCCGGACGTAGGTGGTCGTGGAAAACTCCACACAGCTGCGCGTGCAATGGCGATTGAACACCGGGTGATCGTAGAGCAGCGTGTACTCCAGCCGGAACCCGTCATAGGGCGTTAAGGAGACGGAGACGTCGCCATCCACCAATGACACCGTTTCCTTGACCCGCAGAAAACGCTTCAACGCAGGCTGCTCGACAATGCCCGCCGACTGCAGCAGAAACACGAACGGGGCCGCGCTGCCATCCATGATCGGCAGTTCCGGGGCGCTGACCTCGACGATCAGGTTGTCGATGCCAAGGCCAGCGAGGGCCGACATCAGGTGCTCCACAGTTGAAACACTCGCGTCCTGAGCAACCAGGGTTGTGGCCATGGTGGTGTCGCTGACGTTTTCCGCCCGGGCCGGGATCAGCACATCCTGATCCAGATCGCTGCGCAGGAATCGAATGCCCGTGTTTTCCGGCGCAGGCCGCAGGGTGACGTACACCTTGGTACCACTATGCAGCCCGACGCCAGTGGCGCGGATCGCATTCTTCAATGTACGTTGGTAAAGGCCCATGGGCTCGGCGGTTGCGCGCTCTTGATCAGTGGAGGTCTTCTCAGGCCGCGCGCATGTTACAGAAAGGTGAATCGCGCCGGGCGCAGCAGGCGGGGCATTTTGTTACATATTGTATCAAGGCTAGCCGACAGGACTGCGCACGCAATCGCATCCGCAGCGTGCTTTACAGCAACTCCTTAGCGATGGCTAAAGGAATTCCTGCCGCCAAAGGACGGCATCGACCCGCTCCATCGCGACGGCGTAGCCGGCGTCGAAGAAGCGCATGAGCGCCTCTTTCAGCGCCTGGCGCTGGCCGGAGCCGCTGTAGACCCCATGCTCGAAGCGGATAATGGCAGGCTGGCAACGGTCCAGATCCAGAGATTTCAAGATCTCGAAATCGTAGCCCTCGGCATCGATCTGCAGCAGATCGAGCCGCTCGAGGTCGGTCTCCTCAAGCAGCGCCATAAGCGGTCGGGCGGGAACCTCGACGCTGGTCATCTGCTCGGCTGCCAGCCCCGTGCGCTGCGCTGTGAGGGCATAGCGGTCGGGATTGAACGACGCGATCCCGGAGTGGCCGGCGGTCTGCGCCGGGTCCGGCCGGTGCAGGGTCACCTGTGCTTCACTCGCATGGATCGCCAGGTTCAGGGGCCGGATGGCGGGGTAGGCATCGTAGTTGGCCGCAAGCGCTGCAAACACGTCCGGCTGCGGCTCGATCACCAGTCCTTGCACGGAGTGGCTGGTGACGAACGCGCGGATCGGATCGTGAGTGACACCGTCATTGGCCCCGATCTGGACAAAGTTGAAGGTCTGCCCCTCGCGCCGGACCCGCCGGTAGCGGCGCTCGAGCAGGGCATCAAAGGAAGACGACTTGGCCGTGCGCTCCAGCACCACCCCCGCCGCCACAGCGGCCGCCGCCAGGCGGCGGCTGAACTGCTGGCGGAGGCGCTTGAAGGAGCGGGAGGCCGGCACCGCTGCGCTAGTCCGCTTGTCGCCGCAGGAACGCGGGAATGTCCAGGTAATCCAGATCTTCCCGCTCCAGCTCAGCTGCGAGGTTTCCCTCGGCCTTGGCCGCTGCCGCCTGTCGGGCGTAAGCAGGGCGATCCAGCTTGCCGTAATCCATGGCGCCATCGCTCCCCAGATCCACGGTTGGCGCTGCGGTGTTGTCCACCACCACGCTCGGCTTGCCGGTGTCGTCCAGCCCGGTGGCGACCACTGTGACCTTGAGCTCGTCCTCCATGTCCGGATCAATGACCGTCCCCATGACCACGGTGGCCTGGTCCGAAGCGAACTCCTCGACGATCGCGCCGACGTCGGTGAATTCACCGATGTTCAGCTCCGGCCCGGCGGTGACGTTCACCAGAATGCCGCGCGCCCCGTGCAGGTCGACATCTTCCAGCAGCGGTGAACGAATGGCCTTCTCGGCCGCATCACGCGCACGGTTCTCGCCATCGGCGCGGCCGGTGCCCATCATGGCCATGCCCATCTCACTCATGACCGTCCGCACGTCGGCAAAGTCGACGTTGATCATGCCCGGGCGGATGATGAGATCGGCGATACCCTGTACCGCGCCGAGCAGGACATCGTTGGCGGCGCTGAACGCATCGAGCATGCTGGTCCGCTCACCGAGCACCGCGAGCAGCTTCTCGTTCGGGATCGTGATCAGCGAGTCGACGGACTCGGACAGGTCGCGAATCCCGCGATCAGCGATCTCGTTGCGCTTTTCGAAACGGAACGGACGTGTGACCACGGCAACGGTCAGGATGCCCATCTCCTTGGCCACCGCCGCGACAATGGGCGCTGCGCCGGTGCCTGTGCCGCCACCCATACCGGCGGTAATGAACACCATGTCGGCGCCGGCCATGGCTTCTGCCAGCCGGTCCCGGTCCTCAATGGCCGCCTGCCGCCCGATGTCCGGATTGGCACCGGCGCCCAGGCCCTTGGTGATCTCCGTGCCCATCTGCAGCACGGTCTTGGCGTTAATGTTTTTCAGCGCCTGGGCATCCGTGTTCGCAGCGATGAAGTCCACGCCCTCGACATTGCGCTTGAGCATGTGCTGTACGGCGTTACCGCCGCCACCGCCAACGCCGATGACTTTGATGACAGCGCTTTGCGGCGCGTTATCAACCAGTTCAAACATCTCAGTTCTCCTTTTGAGATTGCATGTGACTCCGAGGTGTTGGCCCCTCGTTTCCGTTTTCCCGCGAGCGCCCGACCGGGGCGTCCGTAATGGGGTGCAGACGCTTGCGCCCCCGCACCATCAAAAATTGTCTCCAAACCAGCGCCGCAAGCGCGCGCCCAGGCCGAGCCCGCTGCTGCGCTTGCGGCCACCGCTCTCCGCTTCGCGTTCCTGCCCGTACAGCAGCAGCCCGACCCCGGTGGCGTAAATCGGGTTGCGCACGATGTCCTTGAGGCCGGCGACGTTGCGCGGCGAGCCGAGGCTGACGGGCATGTGAAAGATCTCTTCCGCCAGATCGACGACCCCTTCCATCTTGGAGGCACCACCGGTCAGCACGATGCCGGCGGCAATCAGATCCTCGAAGCCACTGCGACGCAGCTCCGCCTGAATAAGTGTGAACAGCTCGTCGTAGCGCGGCTCCACGACTTCTGCGAGCGCCTGCCGCGACAGTTCGCGCGACGGCTTGTCGCCGACACCGGGCACGCGAATGGT
This sequence comes from Pseudomonadota bacterium, assembly GCA_038749065.1. GTDB lineage: Bacteria > Pseudomonadota > Gammaproteobacteria > Pseudomonadales > Azotimanducaceae > CALHVX01. Next base: position 5,666 of record JBCDIK010000140.1, read on the forward strand.
CTCGTCCGGCTGCGCCAGCTGCGCGAGCGCACAGGCGTACTTGATCTTGATCTCCTCGGCGTTCTGCGCGGGTGTCCGTAACGCCATTGCGATGTCGTTGGTCACCTGATCGCCAGCGATCGGAATGACGGCGGTATGCCGGATGGCACCTTCCGTGAAGATCGCGATATCCGTTGTGCCGCCGCCGATATCGATCATGCACACGCCCAGATCGCGCTCATCATCAGAGAGCACCGCGTAGCTGGAGGCGACCTGTTCCAGGATCACGTCCTCGACGTTCAGACCGCAGCGCTCAATGCACTTCTCGATGTTCTGCGCCGCGTTGACCGCGCAGGTCACCAGATGCACCTTCGCTTCCAGCCGGACACCGGACATCCCCAGCGGCTCGCGAACCCCTTCCTGGCTGTCGATGACGAACTCCTGCTCCAGGATGTGCAGGATTTTCTGGTCCGCTGGAATGGCCATAGCCTGCGCTGCGTCGATCACCCGCTCAACATCCTGCGGATACACCTCGCGATCGCGGATGGCGACGATACCGTGCGAATTGAAAGAGCGGATATGACTGCCCGCGATACCGGCGTACACGCTCTCGATATGGCACCCGGCCATCAGCTCCGCTTCTTCGACCGCTCGCTGGATGGACTGCACCGTCGACTCGATGTTGACCACCACGCCCTTCTTCAGTCCCCGGGAGCGGTGCGTGCCGATACCGATGATCTCCAGTTCATCATCCGCGTTGATCTCGCCGACGATGGCGGCCACCTTGTTCGTGCCGATGTCCAGCGCGACGATCTTGCGCCCTTCGCCGTCACCGCGTTTGCCTCTGGCAGTCATGGATCGTCACTCCTGAGTCCTGAGTCACTGCGCCCGGCCTGACCGAGCAGCAACGGCTCTGCTCCCGTGCCCGGCTTGATGGCAACACCGCTGTCATAGCGGGCATCGGCATACTCGAGCGCAGCCCGGGCAGCGCTGGGCAACTGCCCGCGCACGCGCAGAAATCGTCGATAGCGCGGCAGCAGCACGTCAGCGAGGGGCCCGCTGCCGAGCTGGACGGGCACCCCGTCGGACTGCGTCAGCCGCCAGCCCTGGGCGGGCGCGAAGTCGAGGGCACTGACCCGCAGACCGTGGGCGCGCGCCAACGCATCGAGCTGCTGCAGAGTTGCCAGCGCCAGCGCCGGATCGCGGGGCGCGACGCGCAACACAGGCAGCGACGTGCTGACGTCCGCCTGCTCGATGACCTGCCCGCCGCTGGTCAGATACGCATCATCCGCCCAGCGCGCGACGATGCTCTGCCGCCGCACCGACAGCGCCAGGGTCCTGGGCCAGACGCGGCGCACGCTGACGTCTTCCGGCCAGCCCAGTGCCTCGACCGCTGCGACCAGGGCGGCGAGATCAGCGGACAGGATGCGGGTGCTGGCAAAGGGCTGCAGCGCGCTCTGCAGCAGCGCGCGCTCTGCCGGGCTGAGGACGCCCTCGATGCGAATGTCGGTCACCGGGCGGTCCAGTGCCCGATGCAGCAACACCCCGCCCGCCAGCAGCGCAACGAGGGTGAACAGGGGCAGCGCCTGCCGGCGCACGGTGGCCATCGAGATCACAACGCGCCTCCCGCTGTCGGTTCCGCGAGGAGCGCGGTGGTCAGCGCATTGACGTTGCCCGCGCCCTGCACGAGCACGACATCGTCGTCCTCGACCAGACCCGGCAGCAGGGCCAGTGCCTCGTCGGTATCCGCCGCGTAGACCGGTAGCACGGTGCCCCGCTGGCGCAGACCCTGACACAGGGCGCGACCGTCGGCCCCGGCGATCGGTGCCTCACCCGCGCTGTAAACCTCGAGCACGACGACGGCGTCGAGTTGCGACAGCACCCGCACGAACTCATCGTAGAGATCCCGCGTGCGGCTGTAGCGATGGGGCTGGTAGCACATGAGCAGGCGCCGCCCGGGCCAGACCCGGCGCGCCGTATCGATGACCGCGGCAACCTCTGTCGGGTGGTGCCCGTAGTCATCCACGAGGGTCACGCTGGCGGCGCCCAGAGGTACCCCTTCGGTGACCTGAAAGCGCCGCCCGACACCGCGGAACGCGCGCAAGCCTTCGATGATCGCGGTGCCGGGCAATCCCTCGTCCGTGGCGACGGCAATGGCTGCGAGCGCATTACGAACGTTGTGTTCTCCGGGCAGATTCAGCTCGATGGCAAGAGACGCGTGCGGCGCCGGGCGTTGCGCGGTGAAACGCCAGGTCTGGCCATCGGCCACCAGGTCCGTCGCCCGGTAGGCCGCATCCTCGCTGAACCCGTAGGTCACGACCGGGCGGGACACCCGGGGCAACAGCGCCGCGGCACCGGCATCATCGATGCAGATGACCGCGCTGCCGTAGAACGGCAGCCGCTGCAGGAAGTCCACGAACGCACTCTGCAGCACGGCGTAGTCGTGGTCGTAGGTCGCCATGTGATCTTCGTCGACGTTGGTAACCACGGCCAGCACCGGTTTTAGGTTCAGGAACGACGCATCGCTCTCGTCCGCTTCCACCACAATGAAGCGCCCACCGCCAAGGCGCGCGTTGGTGCCCGCGCTCATGAGCAGGCCGCCGATCACAAAGGTGGGATCAAGCCCGGCGGCCTGGAAGATCGAGGTCACCAGGCTGGTAGTGGTGGTCTTGCCGTGCGTCCCGGCGATGGCAATCCCGTGCCGGTAGCGCATCAGCTCCCCGAGCATCTCCGCCCGCTGGATCACCGGGACCCGCGCGGCCTGGGCCGCCGCTACCTCCGGATTGCTGCTTTCCACCGCGCTGCTGACCACCATGACGTCGACGTCCTCGGCATGAGCCGCGTCATGTCCGATGGCCACGCGCGCGCCCAGCTCGGTGAGCCGGCGCGTGGTGGCGCTTTCATTCAGGTCGCTCCCGGAAATCGCGTAGCCCTGATTCAGCAGCACTTCGGCGATCCCGGACATGCCCGCACCGCCGATGCCGACGAAGTGAATGCGGCGCACCCGGCGCATCTCGGGCACTTCATAGCCACCGGCGACTTTGCTAAGCGACAGTTCATCCACGACGATCGCCCCCCCGCTTTGCGGTGCCCTTGCGGACGCCGCGGCCGCTCGTGGTCGGCCGGCGTCGGCGCCGAGCCGCACCGCGTACCTCTCGCAGGGGACGGTCGCTCTCGATCTGGACGCGGACCGCCAGCGCCAGCAACAGGGCGCACACGATCAGGCTGTTGCCGCCGAAGCTGACGAAAGGCAGCGTCAGCCCTTTGGTGGGCAGCGCGCCGCTGCTCACGCCCAGATTGATCAGGAACTGTCCGCCCAGCAGCAGAGCCACGCCGTACGCCAGATAGCTGCCGTGCCAGTGTTCCTGCAGAGCCGCCCGGCGCCCGATCGACAGCAGCCGCAGGACGAGCGCGGCGAACACGACGATCAGCGTCAGCGCACCGATCAGGCCGAACTCCTCGACGATCACCGCGAAGATGAAGTCGTTGTGCGCATCCGGCAGGTACTCGAGCTTTTGCACGCCTTCGCCGAGGCCCTGGCCGAAGTAGCCCCCGCGGCCGAAGGCGATCAGCGACTGGGTGAGCTGATAACCATCCCGGTACGGATCCGCCCAGGGGTTGATGAAGGACGTGACTCGCGCCAGCCGGTAGGGCTGCCACACGATGAGCGCAGCAAAGGCCACCCCGACCGCACCGATCATGAGCGCGAACAGTCGCAGGCGTACGCCCGCGAGGAACAGCAGCGCGATGGCCAGGAACCACAGGACGACCACGGTGCCGAAATCGGGCTCAGCGAGCAGCAGCGCACTGAGCACCAACAGCGGCACGAACACACGCCACAGTTCCCCGCGCAGCTCACGGCCACGGTGCTCGTACTGCTGAAGCACGCCGGCGAAGAAGATGAGGACCAGCACCTTCGCGAACTCCGAGCTCTGCAGGGTGAAGAAGCCCAGATCGATCCAGCGCCGGGCGCCCTTGGTCACCAGACCGACACCGGGCACGAGGACCAGCGCGCACAGCACCAGCGCGAGGATGAGCGCCGGGTAACGCAGCCGCAGCCAAAGTGATGTCGGGACCAGCAGCGCAGCGGCGAAGGTGACCGCGGCCACGCCCAGATAGGCCCAGTGCCGCAGAGTGAGGGCGTCTCCGAGCACGACGGCCGCCGAGGGCACCATCAGGGCACTGAAGGTCGCCAGGGCCAGCGCCGCTGCCAGCAACACCGGATCGATCGCCGCCTGGCGCCAGACCCCAATCATGCGGCGAGCTCCGCCACGGCGGTGCGGAAGGCATCGCCTCGGGCCTCGAAGTTGGCGAACTGGTCGAAGCTGGCACAGGCCGGGGACAGCAGCACCGTGTCACCGGTGCGGGCGAGCGCCCGGGCTTGAGCCAGGGCCGCGCGCAACGTCTCGCAGCGGTAGACGGGAACCTGCCCCGCAAGGGCCGCTGCCAGCTCAGACGCCGCGGCGCCGTACAACAGCGCGGCACGCACGCCATCCGCCAGCACCGGTCCAAGAACGCTGAAGTCCGCGCCTTTGCCATCGCCGCCGAGCAGCACCAGCAGCGCGCCCTGCGGGTCCCGCAGACCGGCGATGGCCGCTGCGGTGGCGCTGACGTTGGTGGCCTTGGAATCGTTGATGTAGCGAACGCCGGCAATGTGACCGACCACCTCGCAGCGATGGGGCAGCCCGGCGAAGTGCGCGAGGCCCTGCGCGAGCGCAGCGGCATCCGCGTCCGGGTCGAAGGCCAGCACCAGCGCCAGCG
>JBCDIK010000141.1:0-10303 GCA_038749065.1 Pseudomonadota bacterium
CGAGGCGGAAGCCGCCGGCACGATCCGCTACGGCATGGCCGCCGTCGCCGCGGCGTGCCAGGCCACCGTGCCCTGGGCCTCGATTCAGGTGCACAAGGGGTTCGGTGTGGCAACGGCCGCCCACTATGGCGACGACGCCTACGTACTGTCCTGGCCCTCCGCGCAGAACGGCCCGCTGCCGGTCGAGGGCGGCGTTGCCGTCGCCTACCGGCGCGAGATCGCGGCGGCTGCGGATCCGGACGCGAAACGCCGGGAGCTCGAGGCCCAGCTGCGCGGTGCCCGCTCGCCCTTTCCGGCCGCCGAGTCTTTCGCGGTGCACGATCTGATCGATCCCCGGGAAACCCGGCCGTGTCTGTGTCGCTGGATCGAGTGGATCCAGCCTAAACTAGACACATTGACCGGCCCGGTGATGTTTTCCATGCGGCCCTAGCCGTCGCGCGCTCGTCCGCGCCACCCATTGATTTAAGTAGGTACCCAAGGAGCTTTCATGTCTCATTCTTTCGAAAACCGCGTTGCGATCGTCACCGGAGCCGGCGGTGGCCTTGGCCGTTGTCACGCCATTGAGCTCGCCAGCCGCGGCTGCAAAGTCGTGGTCAACGACTTAGGCGGCGCCATGGACGGCACCGGCGGCTCTTCCGAAGCGGCCGAGGCGGTTGTTGCGGAGATCAAGGCTGCGGGCGGCGAGGCCATCGCGAACGGCGGTAGTGTCTCAGACCCGGCCGGCGCAAAGAGCATGGTGACCGATGCGATGAACGCCTGGGGCCGCGTCGATGTTCTGATCAATAATGCGGGCATCCTTCGCGACAAATCCTTCGCGAAAATGACCATGGACGATTTCCGCCTGGTGATCGACGTGCATCTCATGGGCGTTGCGATGGTCACCAAGGAAGTCTGGCCGATCATGAAGGAGCAGAACTACGGGCGGATCGTCATGACCACCTCCCCGAGCGGGCTCTACGGCAACTTCGGCCAGGCCAACTATGGCGCCGCCAAGATGGCGCAGGTGGGGTTCATGAACACCCTTAAGATCGAAGGCGCGAAGAACAACATCCACAGCAATGCGATCGCTCCGGTCGCAGCAACGCGCATGACCGAAAACCTGATGCCGGAAGAGGCGCTGGCGAAGCTCGGCCCGGAACTCATCACCCCTGGGGTGGTGTTCCTGTGCACGGAAGACGCACCGAACGGGATCGTGCTGCAGGCCGCCGGTGGCAAGTTCTCCATCGCCTGCGTCGTTGAGAACGAGGGTGTCGACCTCAGCGGCAACCCGACCGTCGAAGCGGTGGCGGAGAACTTCGAGAAGATTGCTGACTTAACCGGCGCGGCGCCGCGCGGACAGCTTCAGCTCGGTGCTATGTAAGGAGCGCCAGCTGCCGCCCGATACTCTCGAGCGGCACCGGGTGTTCCCTTAGCACACAGCGACCCTCTTCGACGGTCTCGATGCAGCGGTCGCTGTTACGCAACTGCGCGGGGATCAGCTCGAGCAGCCGGGCCCTGAGCGTCTTGAAGTCGTCGGCGATCACGAAGCGCTGCACCACATCCGCCAGCCCTGTTTCGTCATCGTAGAGTTCGTAGTGCAGGCGCAGCACGGTCTCGCTGGGACCGGACTGATCGAACAGTTGCTGGTGCGCAAGCCACTCCGTTTCCGGCAGCCAGAGCCCGAGGCCGGCGCGCTCGACCACGACGCTGTGCTTGTTGGCCATGAGGTATTGCCAGAGCCGGAACTGGCTGTACTCGACGAACCGCAGGCTGGGCTCATCACGGCGGTTGCGCACTTCGGCCCGTACGAGCAGGAAGCGGTGCTGACTGGGGGTCGCCAAAATTTTGACTCCAGGTTCGCTAAGCTGGGCTGTGCCTTGAGTCTAGAACGAACTTCCGGGAGTGCTGATACCTATGGCGGGCGCCCTTCTAGCTGCCGTGCTCGCGGCGATCGTCGGATCCCTCGCCTGGCTCGCGCTGGGGGTGCGGTTTCGCTTTGCGCCGGCGGAGCGGGCCAACCAGTGGCTGAACCTGCTGGCTTACGGGTTGCTGGCGCTGCCCTTTACGGTGCTTGCGGTGTTCGCCCTCAGCGGGGTTTGAGCGGCGTAATCTTCTGGCCGAAATCACTGGCTGCAGCGCGCCTGCTCGCGCGCTGAGCGGTTCGATCCTCGCTCTCCGGGCCGAACAGGGTGCGCGCCCCGCCACCGTTGCCGCCGCGGGCGTGATGGAACAGGTTCGCCATCCACTGTTGCCCTTCGCGCGTCTTGCTCAGATAGCGCAGCGCCGGGCCCAGGTACGGATAGACCTGGTCGTAGAAGAAGTCGGGGAACTTGTCGCGCAGGTCGCCGGCACTCACGTACAGCATGCGCGTGGGCTCCCCGATCTCGCGGAACTCGGCGAACAGCCGTGCGAGCTTGCGCAGATATTGCGGATCGCCCATCTGGCCGATCAGGTCCGCCGCCCGGACCAGCGCCGAAATGGAGTCATCGCTCTGGTAGTACGGGTCGTCGGGAATGGGGAAGCGGGTCATCTCGATGTGAGAGGCCAGCGTCTCGGTGTTCAGATGCGGATCGCTCGCGAAGCGCTCATGCACGAACAGGCAGCTCCGGGTGACGTGGTGCGGCGTCAGAAACGCATCGGTCGCGCCGCCGGGCGCGACCACGCGGTTCCCGAGCTCATCCACCAGGTAGCTGCCGGGGCGATCGTCGCGGAGCACCCCGCGGATGTAGCCGATGTCGTGGTAGAGCATCGCCACCACGGCGTGGACCCACTCCCGGGGCTCAATATTCCCCTCAGAGAGCATCCGGCCGCGCAGGATGACCTGGCCACAGTCCGTCACCAGCATCGTGTGGTGCAGGTCGTGGTAGGCGCAGTCACAGGTCAGCAGGGTCTCCAGCGCCTCGCGGGTCGCGCGCTCGAGCACCTCCTGGTCGGTCACGCTCGCGCTCGGGAAGGCAGTGGCGAATCGTGTCAGACTCGTGCTGACAAACGCTTCGATCGCGGGTCCATGAAGATCAAGCATTAAGGGGTGTTCAAAAGTGGTTGAGCGATAGGTCGGCGCAGTCCTGCGCCGGTCGATTGAGCACAGCGCACAGCATAAGCAGGCCACCGGTGCAGGCAAGGAAACCCGCCACAGCGCCGCGCCCTTCGCAGCAGGATGAGAACCATGTCACATCTGGAGTTCCGGCACCTACGCACCCTGGTGGCGCTGCGGGAAACCGGCAGCCTGGTGGAAGCTGCCGAGCGGGTATTTCTCACGCAGTCGGCGCTATCGCATCAGTTGAAGGATCTCGAACATCGGCTGGGCACCAGCCTGTTCATCCGCAAGACCCGGCCGGTGCGCTTCACTCCCGCCGGGGAGCGCCTGCTGCTGCTCGCGGACCGGGTGTTACCGGCGCTGGAGCAGGCGGAGGATGAGCTGGTGCGGCTGGCCGGTGGCGAGGCTGGCCGGATTTACATGGCGATCGAGTGCCACAGCTGTTTCGACTGGTTGTTGCCTGCCATTGATGCCTATCGCGAAGCCTGGCCCGATGTGGATCTGGACATCTCCTCGGGCTTCAACTTCGCGCCCTTTCCGGCCCTTTCACGCGGCGACCTGGACCTGGTGATTACGGCGGATCCGGTCCCTGACGCTGCGCTCGCCTACCTTCCGCTGTTCAGCTACGAGGCACAGCTTGCGATCTCGCGCCACCACCCGCTCGCGGCGCACGAGCACATCGAGCCGGAAGACCTGCGCGATGAGACGCTGATCTGCTACCCCGTGGACCGGGATCGCCTGGACATCTTTCACAATTTTCTTGAGCCCGCGGGTGTCGAGCCGGCCCAGGTGCGGACTGCCGAGCTCACCACCATGATGATCCAGCTGGTCGCCAGCGGCCGCGGCGTCACCTGTCTGCCCAACTGGGCCTTGCACGACTACCGGGAGCGGCAGTTCATTGTCGCGCGCTCGCTGACGCAGGAAGGTATCTGGCCCACGCTGTACGCCGCGGTCCGCAACGACCAACGCAGCGCGCCATACATGGAGGGATTTGTCGAGACCGCCCGGGCCACCTGCTTTGACAACCTGGTTGGGATCGTCCCGGCACAGGTGGCACCTGAAGTGGGTGCGGAGTAGGGTACGGGCATGACTGCAGACGAACCGAGTAAAGCCGATCACATCCGCGAACGCATACTCGATGCGGCACGCCGTGTCCTCGTTGACGAAGGCAATGCAGGCTTCTCCATGCGCAAGGTGGCGACGGCGGCCGACATGCGGCTGGGACATCTCCAGTACTACTTTGGCTCCAGAGCGGAGCTGGTGCGAGCCCTTGTCGCCTCGATCACCGACAGCTTCGACAGCTTTTACTCGCAGCGCCTGATGCGCGTGGAAGACCCACTGGATCGATTTATTGGCAGCGCTGAGTTTGTTCTTTATGGCGGGCCCATGCGTGACATGGGGCTGCTGCTGCGGGAATGCTGGTCCATGGCGCCGCGAGATCATGATGTCGCCGAGGCTATGGACCTGTTCTACGAGGGCTGGTGCGCGCGGCTCGCGGAGGCCCTGCAGGCCGTCAATCCACAGCTTCTTGATCCTCAGGCCCGGCTCCTCAGCGCCGAGGTCGTGGCGATGATTTCCGGCAGCTTTCTGTTCACGGAAGGCTTCGGCAAACTCGATCAGCCGGGCCGCTACGTGCAGCACCTTCGCGCCCGGCTCACGGCGACACCATGGATGGAAAGCGCATGATCGAGATCTCGCGTATTCCGGGCACGAACATTGTGCTCAACCGCATCGAGGGTCCGGCCACGGCTCAGGAAATCCAGGACGCCGTGGCGCGCACCTTAACGGAAGCGGACGAATCCCCGATCATCTGGGACGTACGCGACGCTGACTTCAAACACTACACCTACGAGCATGCTAAGGATGTGGATGAGGCGCTTGATGAGCAGTACGGGCGCATGCAGGGGCAGCGGCGCGCCTATGTTGTGACCGACGAGCTGCAGCGGCAGCTGGTGGTGATGATGGTCGGGCGGCAGAAGGCACCGTTTCCCTGGAGCGTGTTCGATGACCTGGACGAAGCGATCGCCTGGGTCTCGCGCTGATCAGGGCATGAGCACCTGAGTCTCCCACTGCGTCTCAGCCAGGGCCTGGGTGCGGTCGTGGGGCGCATCATCCGCGAGCGCCAGCCGCTCGATGCGCAGCGGCGTGAACGCCAGTCCGGTCGCACCGGCGGGTACCTCGTCCGGCTCTGCGCTGACTGTGGCCAGCGCCTCCTGCAGCGCGCCCGCGCTCTCGATCACAGCGCTTTGCGGCGCCCAGCGCTCATAGAGCTGGTCGAGCTTGCGCGGGATCGCAGGACGTAAGCGCCAGCTCGCGGCCACGCGCTCGGCGGCCAGGGGGGTTACGGTGCCGTCAATGCGGTACTGGATTTTCAGGCTCGGCCAGTACGCGAGAAGCGATACCCGCGGCTGCGCCTGGACGCTCGCCCATTTGGGGCTGGTCGCGTTGACGAACAGGGCCGGCTGATCTTCGAGCCAGCGCAGCACCAGCGTTCGCAGTTCCGGCTGCCCATCGGTGGCGACGGTGCCGAGCGTGACCAGCGGTGCCATGGGATCTGCGAGCTCGGCGGCGGCGGCCTGCTCGGCGCGCCAGCGCCCCAGCAGCGAGTCGGTCATGGTGTGGCAGCAGTGCCAGTCACGCCGCTGGCGGCGGCGCTGGCGTTGCGTAACAGCGTCTCAGCCGTTGGCGCGCCTGCGGCGCTGTTCGCCAGTACGGCGAGCAACACGGCGATCGTGCAAATCGCCAGCAGCCGGTAGTGTTGGGTTCGCGTTCGAGCCATCGCGCACCTGCTCCCTAGATGTTGATGGTGAGCCCGGTCCGTGTGTGGTCACTCCAGTGTTCCGGGGCTTCCGCCTGATGGCGTTTGGCCACGTTGTACATGAAGGCGTGTCCGCTGGCGAGCAGCGAGTCGCGGATCATGTTTTCTGTATCGAGCTCCGTGGCGCGCCGCACCAGCCGCTCGAAGACGTAAATGAAATGATTCGTGTGGCGGGCCCGGATCTCCGTGCCGTAGAACAGCTCAAAGCTCTCCGGCTCATCGAGCTCGATCGAGAGCTGCAGCAGACGGCGAGAGAACAGCGCATCGTCCCCAGCGGAGAGCTGGGCGAAGAGCCTTGCCATTTCCTCCCGCAGGACCGAGCCGTTGCCGGCCGCGCCCTGGCTTGAGACATAGAGCAGGCCGCTGATCGAGCCGAGCTGCTCGCGCACGCTCTGGGCGACCCTCAGGAAGGTCTCCTGGCGCGCATGCAGTTCACTCGCTGCCATCTGCCGGGACTGGATAATGGCCTGCTCGGCGGTGCGGTGAATCTCCTCCGCCTGTTCCTTCAGCGCCCTAGAGTTCTGCTGCAGCTCCTTCTGCTGCAGGAAATAGCCGATGACCAGCCACAGAAACGCGAGCGGTGCGAAGGCCCCTTCGAGAAAGCTGCCCAGCTCATCGGCGGGCAGCATGACGAAGCGCTGCCAGCCAACGGTGCTGCTGACATAGATCGCGCCCAGCAGCAGCCAGGCGATCGACAGAGACAGCCCGAGCCAGATGCGCCAGTCGCGACGCTGCTCCGGCATGGACGCGTCAGCCCTCGTCGTTGTTCGACTCGTTGAGCTGCCGACGGATATCGGCCAGATCGCGCTGGATCTCGCTGATGCGGAAGACCAGGTCCGGAAGCTGGTCCGAGATACGCCAGACGAGGAACGCGATGGCCAGCAGTACGAGGAAACTGAAAAAACCCATGCCAGGGAACCTTTGAGGATGGACGCAGGCAATGATTACCGCTCCCGGCGGTGGCGTCTACCCGGGGGGCTGCGCCGCGCCCGGGAGCTGTTTCGGTGCGAAGAAAGCCGTCAGCGTACCGGTCCCGAAGCGCAGCTCGTGCCATGCCTCGACCGACACCTGGAAGTGTGCGGTGCCGAAGGTCGGGAGATTCGCGAGCCAGGGCTCCGCGGCCATCGCGTTGACGAAGTCTGTCAGCCCCGGGTTGTGTGCGACCAGTGCGACGCTGTTGCAGGCCGCGGGGGTTTCCTGCAGCTGCGTAAGCACGGTCTGTGCGCTGGCGTGATACAGATGCTCGAGCGCGATCACCTGCTCGGGGGCGATGTCGAACGCCTGCTGGACGAAGCGAGCGGTGGCTGCCGCCCGGCGCGCGGTGCTGGTGAACAGCCATTGGGGCGGGTCGGCGCAGCTCACCAGATGCGCCGCCATGCGCGCCCCGTCCCGCTCGCCCCGGGCGTTCAGCGGCCGCTCGTGATCACGGGTCCCGGGGTCCTGCCAGGAGGACTTCGCGTGCCGGATGATCCACAGGTGACGGGTCATGCGCGGCCGACGCCCGGGCTCAGGCGCACAGCTCGAAACATTCCTCGATCGCCTTGAGCTGATTGCCCGCGGCGCTCGACGGTACCAGGATCGGGGTCCGGACACCCGCGTCGAACCAGGCCTCGATGCCCTCGCGCACGGTGCTCGCCGGGCCGAACAGGGTGGTGTCCGCCAGCCAGCGGTCCGACAGGCAGTGCGGTACACGATCAAAGTCCTTCGCGGCAATCGCCGCTTCGACATCAGCCATTTCCTCCTCGTACCCGGCCTCGCGCCAGTAGTTGCGATAGTTCGGCAGGAACGCGTAGCTGGTCAGGGTCTTGCGGTTGACGGCCATGGCCGCGTCGACGTCGTCGCTAACGCAGGTGGGCACCATGTTGCCGATAAAGAAGTCGGCGCTCTCGCGCTGCGCCGACGGTAGCGCAGCAAGGCTTGCGCCCATGTGCGAGCGCGCGCCATTGGCAAACACCATTCCGTCGCCGATCTCCGCCGCCAGGGCGATCATCCGTTGCCGCAGCGTGGCCAGAATAATCGGCGGCAGCTCGCCCACCCGCGGGACCGCCTTGAGGTCGGCAACGAAGGCGCGCATGTCGGCGAGCGGCTTGCCCTGGGTGACGCCGATGCGGCTCATAGCGGCCTCGTGGCTGACCCCGACGCCAAAGTGGAAGCGCCCGTTCGATAGCTCGTGAATAAAGCCCGCGGTGCTGGCGAAATCGCTGATGTTGCGCGTGTAGATGGGCGTGATGCTGGTCCCGATGGTCACCCGCTCCGTGACCTGGACGATGGCCTGGCACAGCGCCAGGTTGTCACCCAGGCTCGGGCAGTAGATGCCGGGAAAGCCGCGGCGCTCGGCTTCCCGGGCGGCTTCGATGATCGGTGCGCGGCGGCCGGGCACGGCAGCAAGGCTGATCGCAGGCATTGGGTTCATGGGGCATCCTCAAGGTCGTTGGAATCAGAACAGACGGTGTCGGGCAGCGCTGCGGCGCGGCTGGGCCAGATGGGCGCTCAAGTAGTCCCGACGCTGGAACAGCTTCACCAGTACCAGACCGGCCACGAAGCCGCCGATGTGGGCCCAGAACGCGACGCCGCCACCACTACTGCCAAGACTCGGCACGCCCTGCAGCAATTGCAGCGCAAACCAGTACCCGAGCATCACAAAGGCAGGCACCGACAGGGTCGTGATGAAGAAACCGAGGAAGATCAGCGTGTGAATGCGCGTTTTTGGGAAGAGCATGGCATAGCCGCCCATGACGCCGCCGATCGCGCCGGACGCGCCCACCATGGGCACAGCGCTCGCGGGATCGGTGAGGATCTGCGCGCCGGCGGCAGCGAGGCCACTGAGCAGGTAGAACGCCAGGAACCGGCCCGGGCCCATGACGTCCTCGACGTTGTCGCCAAAGATCCACAGGAACCACAGGTTGCCGATGATGTGAAACCAGCCGCCGTGCATGAACATGGAGCTGAAGATCGTGCGCACGGAGGCCTGCCCATCCAGGCGGCAGGCCAGTTCGGAGCTGACCGGACTGACGGTGCCCGCGGCGCCGCCGAACAGGTCGCCGGGGATGAGCGCGTGCGTGCACAGGGACTGCGGTAGCGCCGGGTCCGTACCGAAGCCCTGCAGGAGCGCCCACACGGCGATGTTGGCGGCGATGATGCTGTAGGTTGCCCAGGGCACGTGCACCGACGGGTTCTCATCGCGCAGAGGAAACACGGTGCGGCTACTCCGGCGGCTCGACGGGCTGCATAGCCGCGGTGTCGAACACCCGGCGACCGCCGCTCGACTTGATCATGCTGCGACCGATCCTTGGGTAGTGGACCAGATCGCTGGGGTTGCGGTCACCGCCCATCAGGTAGACCAGGTCCTCGTCGAAGGGGTTGTGCAGCAGGTGTGCTTCGCTGCCGGCCGGGAAGGCCATGAAGTCGCCGGGACCGATCTCGCAGCGATGCTCGCCGAGCTCCGCGATCCCGCGGCCGCTGAGAATGTAGAGAAATTCTTCATCGGTCTCGTGGTAGTGGTACTGCGTGCTGTCGCGGCCCGGGGCCAGCCGCACCAGGTGGACGCCCACAGCGGTCAGTCCGAGTGCATCGCCGATGCTGCGCGTCATCCGCACGGCGTTGGGGTTGAACTGGTGCTGGTGCCGTTCTTCGGCCATGGCCTCGATCTGTGCGGCGCGCAGCAGTCCTGCCGGCGGTGGCGCTTCAGCCATTTCCCGATGATCTCCCTGCGGCGCGGAGCAGCCGCTGCAGCGCGGCGATCAGCCGTTGGTTCTCGTCGCCGGTACCCACGCTGATCCGCAGCCGGTTCGCGAGTCGGTCATCGCTGAAGTAGCGCACGTAGATGCCCTCGGCCTTGAGCGCTTCGAACAGCTGCTGCGCGGTGTCCGGCGCGCCATCGGGCACCCGGGCCAGCAGGAAATTCGCCTCTGACGGCGCCAGGGTGAAGCCGAGTTGCGTAAGACCTGCGCCCAGAGCGGTGCGATCGTCGCGCACCTGCTGCCAGACCTGGCGGGCGTAGTCCTGATCACCGATGGCGGCGCAGCCGAGCGCCTGGCTGATGCCGTCGATGTTGTAGCTGTCGCGGGTCTTCTGCGCGATCGGCGCGAGCAGCGCGTCGCACCCCAGCAGGTAGCCCAACCGCAGCCCGGCCAATGCATAGCCCTTGCTGAAGGTGCGCAGGATGAGCAGGTTGTCGTGCTCGCGGATGAGCGGCACCGCATCGTAGCCTGCCTGTGGATCGACGAAATCGGCGTAGGCTTCATCGAGCAACAGCACGCCGTCGAGGGCCGCCGCGATGGCGGCCAGCGCATCGGCCCGGTGCAGGGTGCCGGACGGTGCGTGCGGATTGACCAGGCAGGTGAGGCGCGCGCCCTGGTCGTTGAGCTGCGCTGGCAGGCTCGCGGGCAGCGACCAGTCGTCATTCAGAGGCACCTTAATGGTGTGGGCATCCTGTACCTGCGCGAGCACGGGGTAGAGCGAGTAACTCG
>JBCDIK010000142.1:0-10244 GCA_038749065.1 Pseudomonadota bacterium
ACCAGCCGGTCTCCGGGCTGAAGCGAGAAGCTCAGCGGCGCGAATAGCGGGGCTGGCCGGTGCACGATCAGATCGTGCGCTTCGAGCGGCGCCGGATCGTGCTCGTGGGCGGCCAGGCGCAGCGGGTAGTGCTTCTCCACATTGTGCATGGCGTCGCGTCGGCCCTGTGCGGCGCTGCGCGCCCGTTGCTCAGCGGCCAGCGCGCGCTTCATCTGCCGCGCCGCCCGCGCGCCTTCGAAGCCTTTGTCGACCGCGCCCGATTTCGCCGCTTCCCGAGCGTGAGCGCCGGCGCGACGCGCATCGGCAGCGTCGTTTAGTCGCTGCGCTTCCCGGCGCAGCTGCGTATTGCGCTCGGCCTGCGCCTGGAGCTTGCGCTGGTGGCGGGCGCGCCAGTCGCTGAAGCTGCCCTGGTTGAGCTGCACGTCGTCCTGGTTCAGGACCAGCGTCTGTTCCGTGCACTGATCCACGAAGGTTCGGTCGTGGGACACCAGCAGAAAGCCCGCGCGCCTCGTCAGGAAGTCGGCGAGTCGCGCCCGGCCCCGACGGTCGAGGTGGTTGGTCGGCTCATCGATGAGCGGATAGCGTTGTCCGCTCGCGAACAGGCCGGCCAGCGCCGCGCGCGTTGCCTCGCCGCCGCTGAGCTGCGCCAGCGGTCGGTGCCAGTGCTGCTCCGGCAGCTCCAGCTCCTTGAGCAGCTCCGCCAGCCGCGCCTCGACCCGATAGCCATCCGCCTCCGCGTAGCGCTGCTGCAGGTCTGCGTACTCGGCCAACGCCGCATCGCTGCTGGTCGCGAGCGCAGTCTCCATGGCCGCTTCCCAGCGTCGATAGGGCCCGGCGCTGTCCTTCGCCGTTTCCCAGGCGGTGCGCTCGCCAGCGGCCGGCTGCGGCTCGAACAGGCACACCTGGCTGTGACCTTCGATGCTGCCCCGGTCCGGCTGCAGCATGCCGGCGAGCAGGCGTAGCAGCGTGGTTTTGCCACGCCCGTTGCGACCGCCCAGCGCGGTGCGCGCGCTACGGCGCAGGATCAGATCGAGATCGGTAAAGACGGGCTCGCTGCCCCCGGGGTAGGTGAAGTACACCCCCCGGCAAATAATCGTAGCCATGTATCAGAACACCTTCTGCGCTAGACGCAGTCGCCCTCAAAAAGAAGACGCAGTTGTCAATGGAAAGACGTTGAGGTGTTCAGTTGCGCACGGCAGATGGGGCTTCCCGGGCGCCCGGAGCGGGCGGCTTGAGTGCGTATGATAGCGCATCCTGCGCGAGAGTCCTGCCATGGCCGTCACCGTTTACGATCACCCGCTCTCTCCCTATGGGCAGAAGGTCAAGATCGCCCTCAACGAAAAGGGCGTGGAGTACGGCGCGCCTTTGCCGACGGGCATCGGCAGCGGTAGCGCTGATCCCGAGTTCGCGGCGGGTAGTCCCCGCGGTGAAGTCCCGCTGCTGCTGCACGAGGAAGCGGCGATCTTTGACTCGTCGGTGATCCTGGCCTACATCGAAGAGGTCTGGCCGAACCCTGCGCTGTTACCAGCGACCGCGCGCGACCGGGCGCGGGTCCGGATGCTCGAAGAGACGATGGACACGCACTACGAAGCCATCACCTGGGGGCTGTCGGAGGTGCGCTACTTCCATCGCGCCAGCGGCGCCGAGGCCGAGCGCTTTGAGGCGATCGCGCAGGAACAGCTCATGCGCTGGCATGCCTGGCTCGCTGCGCAGCTCGCCGACCGTCCCTGGTTCAACGGTGACGCTTTCGGGTGGGGCGACCTGTGCGTGCTGCCCTTTGTGAACGGCGCGGTGGGTTTTGGCTATGGTCCTGACGCGCCGGCGCTCACGGACTGGCTGGCTCGCGCCAATGCCCGGGACAGCGTCGCGCCGGTGGTCGCGGCCGCCGCTGCCGTGGCCTTCGACAGCCCGGCGATCAGCCTGGAAGCGGTACATGAAGCCATGGCGGCGGGGCTCTTTAAGCGCCAGTACCGGGATCACCGCCTTGAGTGGATGGTGCGCAGCGGCGGTCTGGGCGTGGTGGCCGACGGTCTCGCGAAAGACAACATTCGCCTCATCGAGCCCTTCGCCGCGCCCGGCTAGCTGGAGCTGCCTAAGGCACGACCGCGGTCAGATCGAGTCCCTTCATGGTCGTGGCGTGTGTCATGGCCGCTTCGAGCTGCGCGAGCGGAAAGCTGCGTGGCTGGCAGGCGAGCAGGTTGAGCTGTCCGGCTGCGGTCAGTCTGACCAGCTGCGCGACCGCGCTTTCCGGGTACATGAACTGGCCGGCGATCAGCCAGTCGTTGATGAGGATCTCGGCGAAGTTGATGGTCAGGGGTTCCGCGCAGGACCCCATCATGGCCATACGCCCACCGCGATGCAGGCTGCGCATCACCGAGATGGTCGACGCCGCGCTGGCAGCGCCAACGATGTCGAGCGCCACGTCGACGCCGCCCTGCGAGGCCGCCCGTAGTCCTTCCGTGTCGGCTTCGCCATCACCGCTCAAGGCGAAGGGCACGACGCGATTGTCGAGCGCGGCCAGGGTCTGCAGCGCCGCTGCATTGCGGCCGACGGCGATGACGGAAGAGGCGCCCAGAGCCGGCGCGACGAGCACGCCGCCGGCGCCGTAGAACCCGCTCGCACCGTTTACCGCTACGCACTCGCCCGCCTGCAGGCCGACCCGCAGTAGCCCGCCGTAGGGCACGACCAGCTTGGCCAGAGCCAATGCCTGGGCGGCAGGTAGATCGCCGAGCGCATCAATGGGTGTGACCTGGGCCGCCGGCCATTCGACCTGCTCGGCGAAGGCGCCATCGACCCAGTCGTCCTGCAACGACTCGGCCGCGGGGCCGTTGCGAGCTACATGCCCCATGAGGATCTGTGCCGGGGTGCGCACGCGCTCGCGCGCCACCATATGGGGATGCAGGCTGACGCGCTGACCGACCTGAAGGTGGTAGATCCCGTCGCCAATGCCGGTGATGGTGCCAACGGCATTGGTGCCGGGAACGAACGCCCGCTCTGGGTGGCTTTCGCCCCGCGCTCCGGTTAGCACCTCCGCCATGTAGCTGAGCACCATCGCGGCCTCGACGCGCACGGTCACGGCGCCCCGTCGCGCGACCGGGTCTGGAAGATCCGCAAGCTCAAGTGACCGCGTGTCGGGGTTCAGCTGCCATGCCTGCATGTGCGTCCCTCGTTGCCTTTTCCATATACGAGACTTATAGTCTCGTTAATCTACGCAAGTTCACCGGAAAATGCCACAGGCACCAGCGCGCGGTCGGCCGCGCGACCACAGCAAGGACGCGGCGATCCTCAAGGTGGCGGCGCAGTGCTTTCAACGTGACGGGTTTGCGCGCACCGCGATTGATGACATCGCCGCGCAGGCAGGCGTTGGCAAGCAGTCAATCTATCGACGCTGGCCCAGCAAGGCGGAACTGGCGCTGGCGGTGCTGCGCCGGGAAGCTGACGACTCGATTCCGACGGATGGCGGGCTCGAGACCTTCCTGCGCAGCACCGGTGCCGCGCTCGAGCGCAACGGCGCGCTGCTACGTACCCTGATGGCAGCCGCGCAATCGGACGCGTCGCTGCGACGCGCCCTCAAGGCGCAGCTGATCGAGCCGCGTCGCAAATCGCTCGCGTTGGTGCTGGGTGACGTGGTGGACGGTGAGCGGCAGTGGATGATCGCCGCGCTGTTCGGCGCGGTGTGGTATCGGTTGCTGTTGGATGAGCCGCTCGATGAGTCCTTTGCCACCGGCATGGCGGCGCTGTTCCCACAGGTGAGCTAGCAGGGAACGCCGGCGACACCGGGTCATTCCCGGCGCGCCGACATCGGCCCATCAGCGCGACAGGATGGTGACGCCGGAGAGACCGGGCGCGCCGTAAACGTGCGTGTAGCCTACCTTCGGATCGTTCGGTACCTGACGCTGGCCCGCATCGCCGCGCAGCTGCAGAGCGATCTCGTAGACCTGCCGCAGGCCCGAAGCGCCGATCGGCTCGCCGTTCGCCAGGCAGCCGCCGTCCGTGTTCACCGGCAGCTTGCCGTCGATCTCCGTGTAGCCCTCCTTGAGCCACTTCTCCTGATCACCGTCGGCGCAGAACCCGTTTTCCGACATGTGCATGATCTCGGCACCGGATTCCGTGTCCTGGAGCTGGGCGACGTCGATGTCCTCCGGGCCGACGCCGGCCAGCTCGAAGGCCTGTTTCGACGCCTGCACCGTGGGCGCATCGGCGCGATCCAGGGCCTGCGCCTGAGAAAACACCTCGAAGGAGCCGAACTGCCGGGTCTTGACGCTGACCGCCTTCAGGTAAACGGGGTTCGAGGTGTACTGCTTCGCCTTGTCGGCGCGGCAGAGGATCATGGCGCAACCGCCTTCGGCCGGCGAGCAGAACATGTACTTGCGCAGCGGATCGCACACCATGGGGGAGGTCGCGACGTCATCGTAGCTGAAGGCGTTCTTGCGCCAGGCGTTGGGGTTCATGGCGCCGTTTTTGTAGTTCTTGACGGCGACCCGTACCAGCGTGTCTTCGCTGATATCGTACTCGTGCATGTAGCGCTGAATTTTCATGCCGAAGAACTGCGGTGTCAGCGCCATGCCCACATCGCCGTACCATTTTCCGAGCCCGCTCTTTTCCGGGTCGACGGTAAACGCACCGCGCGGATGTTTGTCGAAGCCCACTGCCATGCCGATATCGAACATGCCGGACTGGATGGCCATGTAGGCCGACTGCAGCGCGCTGCCGCCGGTGGCGCAGCCGTTGGCGACGTTGATGAACTGCAGGCCGGTCAGGCCGAGTTTGGAGACCATCGCGTCGGCATTGCCGGCCGCAGCGCTGCCGCCGTAGGCGAACTCCATGTCGCTCCAGTCAATGCCGGCATCCTTGAGCGCGACCCGGGCGGCGTGCACGCCCTGGTCCAGCCCGGACACACCGTCCGTCCGTCCGAAAGGATGAATACCGATTCCGATAATGGCGACGTCCATGGGAACTCCTCAGCGCAGCGCGCTCGTTCTTGTTGGGTCAGGTCAGGGGTACGTGGATCCGTGTGTTATGGCTCGACTATAGCTCGTCGACGGGCGTGAAAAAGTAGGACACGACATCCTGGCCGTCGCGCTCGATGTACTTCTCGACCACCAGCTCCATTTCCATGCCGATCTTGAGTTTCTCGACATCGGCGGTCTTGATGCGGGCCTGCACGCGCACCTCGCCCGGCAGCTCGATGTAGCCAACGCCAAAGGGCTTGAAGGTCTCCGGCGTCTCCGGGCCGTCGTAGGGCGGCCGGTTCGGCAGAAAGCCCTGAATGGTCCAGGTCCACAGCGTGCCGCGCCGGGCCATCTCAATGACCGTGGTGTCGTTGCCGCAGCAGGCCGGGCATCCGCTCTGGGCCGGAAAGGTCACGGTCCCGCAGTCGTTGCACTTGCTGCCGAGCAGCCGCGGGTCATTCGAGGGCCAGGTGAACAGGCCATCAGCGATCGGGACGGAATTGGCGGTGCTTTCCATGGTCGACTCTCCTGCGCTTAGTCAGTGTAAGGGGTTCGCCCGCCGGCTCAAACCAGCAGCCGGAACGGGGCCTCCAGCAATTCCTTGACGCTCGCCAGGAACTGCGCGGCCGGCGCGCCATCCAGGACCCGGTGGTCCCAGGTCAGGGACAGGCGCATGACCTGCTGGCGCACGGGGCGATCGCCGTCCCAGGCCAGGTCATCGCGAATGCGGTTCACGCCCAGGATGCCGGCCTGCGGGCTGTTCACGATGGGGGTGAACGAATCCACGCCGAACATGCCCAGCGCCGAGACGGTAAAGGTGCCGTTCTGCAGGTCGTCGAGCCCCAGCTTGTTGTCCCGTGCCGCCGCAGCCAGCCGAGCACTCTCCCGGGCGATCTCTTTCAGGCTCCGGGCATCGGCCTGCTGGATCACCGGCACGATGAGCCCTTCTTCCAGCGCCACGGCCATGCCTACGTTCGCGTGTCCGTGCAGCTCGATCTCCTTGTCGCCAAAACTGGCGTTCATGTAGGGGTGCTCGAGCAGCGCCTTGGCGACGGCGCGGATGATGAGATCGTTGTAGCTGGGGCGAATGCCTTCGCTCGCCCACTCGTCGATCAGCTGGCCGCGCAGCTTGATCGCGTCGTCCATGACCACATCCATGTCCATGGTGAGCTGCGCCATGGTCTGCAGGCTCTCGTGCATGCGCGCTGCGATCGTCTTGCGCATGCCCCGGATGGGCACGCTCGTGGCGGCCCGCGTCGCGTTTGCTGCGCGCAGATCATCGGCGGTGACCGGTGCGCCGGCGCGGGTCGCAGCGGCGGCTTCGACGTCTTCTTTGGTGACTCGGCCGCCAGGGCCGGTGCCATTGATGCGGCTGAGATCGATGCCGAGTTCCCGCGCCAGCTTGCGCGCGATGGGCGATGAGCGGGAGGTTGCGCCTGGGTCCGCATCTACCTCAGCACCAGCAGGCGCGCCCGCGACCTCGGCCGCTGCCCGCACATCGGCTTCGACGATGCGGCCCCCGGGACCGGTGCCGGTGACGGTGCTGATGTTCACCGACAGCTCGCCCGCCAGGCGGCGCGCCGCCGGCGAGGACTTCAGGCGCCCGTCGCCGGTGCTCGCAGCGGGGGTTGGCATGCTGACCACCTGCGCTTGCGCGGCAGCCGCGGGCTCCTCAGCGACCGCGGCCGGCTCAGCGGGCGCGCTGCTGCCACCGCTCGGGGCATCGTCCGGGATCGCTTCGCCGGCGGCGTAGATGTAGCCGATCACGTCGCCGGGTTCCTTCGGTTCCCCCTCGCCGACCAGATGTTTCACGGTGCCCGATGCTTCTGCATCGACGTCCAGATTGACCTTCTCGGTCTCGAGCCGGTAGAGCAGTTCGCCTTCGGTGACCTGAGCGCCGTCAGCGATACACCATTCCTCGACCACACCTTCGGTCATGTTCATCCCGACTTTGATCAGGTAAATCTCGGTAGGCATCTTCGGTTCTCTATGCGTCGCAGCCGCGATAAGCGCCTTTGCGCGCCGCCAGCGACAGGGTTTTCGGGACGTCAACGACCCGCGGGCCGTTGCGCAGGACGGTCAGCCTGGCCTTCTGGCCCGGCGCGAGCAGCCGCTCGCGCTCGCCGTCGAAAGCCAGAACGCCGGGTCCTTCCCAGGTGATGGTTCGTTCCAGTGGTGTCTTGCGTGCCCGTTTGACGTGCAGTGATTGGTACAGTCCTGGCGCGATGGGTGCGCGCAGCGGCGCGCCATCCTGCGTGGTACCGGTATTCAAGGTGATCTGCAGGGCATGATCGTCCGCATCACTGACCGGCCGCAGCAGCCCGCCGATGCTGGTCATGCCGACGGCGGCCGGGTCCGCGCGCGTCAGCAGAATCTCGCTTAAGGTGCTCGCGTCGAGGAGCGCCCGGGCACCGACGAATTGCTCCCGGGAGAGCACCGCGTCGATCAGCGCCAGATCGTCCCGCTCGTTCTCGATCTGCACGCGAATGGCCTTGCAGCGCCGCGCGACGGAGCGAGCGCTCACCGCGCCGCTGCTGATGAGCCCGGCGGCCGCGCCGGCGATGGTCGCTTCCCCAAGGTCGGGAAACACATTGTTCGTGCCGGTGGACACGGGAACGAGCGTCGCCGTGCGCCAGCCGAGACAAAAGGCGCGGTTGGTACCGTCCCCGCCCAGGGTCATGACCACCGCGCAGCCGGCATCCTTCATGGCGCGCGCGGCGCTGATGGTGTCGAGGGCGCTGCTCATGGCGGTGGCGTCCACCGGCTGCGCGTCGAGCTTGAGCTTCAGCTCCGCCAGCGCTTGCTCGACGATGCCGTGGCGGTCCGCCAGATAGCGTAGCTGCGTGGCCCCCGCCTCCGCAGCGCCGATCAGGGCGCGGCGCACGATCGCCTGCTTCTCCTGGTTGTCGAAGACCGAGGCGCGCGCGACAAGGCGCCGCACGTCTTTCCCCGACGCCGGGTTGGCGACCAGCCCGATCGGTCCCATCCCCCGCGCGCCTGTACTAGGCGATGCCGAGCTGGCGCTTGGCTTCGGCGACGATGCGATCCGCGTTGGGCACGTAGGACTGCTCCAGCACGGGGCTGTAGGGCACCGGCGAGAAGGGCGCTCCGACGCGCGCCACCGGTGCATCCAGATAGTCGAAGGCGAGTTCCTGAATCTGCGCCGCGATCTCGCCGCCGAAGCCGCCAAAGCGGACTGCTTCGTGCACGATCATGGCCCGGTGCGTCTTTTTGACGGACGCGATGACCGTGTCCGTATCGAAAGGCTGCAGCGAGCGTGGATCGATCACTTCAGCGTCAATGCCGAGTTCTTTCAGCGCATCCGCCGCCTTCAGGGCCTCGTGCACCATGCGGCCGAGCGCGATGATGGTGTAGTCACTGCCATCGCGGACGATGTTGGCTTCCCCCAGGGGGATTTCGTACGCGCCTTCCGGCACCTCGCCCTGCATTGCCAGGGACATCTTGTTGAGCACCACGATCACCGGGTTGTCGTCCCGAGCTGCCGCGATGATCAGACCCTTGGCGTCATAGGGCGTGGTCGGCATGACGACCTTGAGACCGGGCAAATGACAGATCCAGGCCTCCAGGCTCTGCGAGTGCTGCGCGGCCAGGCTCGCGCCGGCGCCCGCCATGGTCAGCATGGTGACCGGCAGCGCCGTGCGGCCGCCGAACATGTAGCGCATCTTGGCGAGCTGGTTGGCGACCTCGTCCATGCATTCGCCCAGGAAGTCCATGAACATCAGATCGATGATCGGGCGGCAGCCGGTCGCGGCCGCGCCGACTCCGAGGCCGACAATGCCTTCCTCCGAGATCGGCGTATCGAAGACGCGATCCGGGCCGAACTCCTTTAGCAGACCGTTGTAGTAACCGTACACACTCCCGGCGCCGGCGACGTCCTCACCGGCGACGAAGGCGTTGTCCTGTTCCAGCAGCACCTGCCGCACGCCGTCGGTAATAGCGGCCACGTAGGGCAGGGTGCGGGGCTTTTCTTCAGCTTGGGCCATGATGATCTCCGTACAGGCTCAGGCGTAAACGTCGTCGGTGACGGTCGCCGGATCGGGATAGGGGCTGTCCTCGGCAAAGCGGACGGCCGCTTCGACTTCAGCCTGAGTCTTTTCATGCACAGCGTCGATCTTCGCCTGCGTCATGACCTTCTGCTTCAGCAGGTGCGCCTCGAAGCGGTCGATCGGGTCCTGCTGTTTCCAGTGCTCGACTTCTTCGTCGGTGCGGTAGTTCAGCCCCATACCACGCACGCCAACGTGGTCGTAGTAGCGGTAGGTCTTGCACTCGAGCAGCGTCGGCCCCTCGCCCTTGCGGGCGCGCTTGACCGCTTCTTCGGCGGCTTCGTACACCGCCAGCACGTCCATGCCGTCAACGACGACGCCGGGCATGCCGTAGCCAGCGGCCCGGTCGGCAACGTCGACGATGGCCTGATGCTGGTCCTGCGGGGTGTATTCGCCATAGCCGTTGTTTTCGCACACGAAGATGCACGGCAACTTGTACAGCCCTGCCATATTGGCAGCTTCGTGGAACGCACCTTCGTTCGAAGCACCATCGCCAAAGAAGGTGGCGGCGACATGCTTGGTCTTGCGGAATTTGTTGGAGAAGGCAGCGCCCATCGCGATCGGTGCGCCGCCACCGACGATGCCGTTGGCACCGAGCATGCCCAGCTCCATGTTGGAGATGTGCATGCTGCCACCTTTGCCCTTGCAGTAGCCGGTGGCTTTGCCGTACAGCTCGGCGAACATGCGATCAAAGGCACCGCCTTTGGCGATCAGGTGACCGTGGCCGCGGTGGGTGCTGGTGATCTGATCGTCGTTCGTCAGGTGCACCATGACGCCGGTCGCCACCGCTTCCTGGCCGACGTACAGGTGCAGCGCACCGGGCACCTTGCCGTCTTCCATGAGCTTGCCGGCGGATTCCTCAAAGCGTCGAATACGAACCATGCGCTCATGCATGTCGATGAGCTTGGCCTTGCTGATGCGCGCTGCCACTGGCGCTGCCCCCTTTCCGTCAGATTTGGTCTGGAACCCGTGTTGTCATGCTGGCGACGCGCCCACCGGAGTGCGACAGTGCGAGCAGCCAGCTCGTCCGCGCCGGTGGCGTCGGTTGCGCGACACCAGCGGCGAGCCCGGGTTTTGATAATATAGAGAGGACGACGGAGCTGAAGCGCAGAAAGGCCATTTGACTCGATAGAGTGTTCAACAACCGGATTTGTGTCAAAACTCCCTGCAACCGACGACCTCAATCTACGACTTAGAAAAATAGGCCACTAGGACTTCGAATATCGAT
>JBCDIK010000143.1:0-10230 GCA_038749065.1 Pseudomonadota bacterium
CGAAGGGTGGACCTGAGTCCGTGAAGGCACCGGGCCCGCTGCGGTTCCAGTCCATGAGCACCTGGCGGTGCTGCAGCTTCCACTCCTGGCCACGACGCGTGAGCCGGTCGAGATAGCGCCCGAAGAACACCATCTCAACGGCCGCGGCGCCAGCCGCGGACGACGCGCCATCCCCATCGCGGTAGTGATAGGCCGTCACGTAGGTCTCGCTCCGCGCCGATGCCGGCGCCGGGCCATCAGCAAAGTCGATCAGGCAGTTCGAGATGGAGTGCTGCGTGGCCCGGTACCCGCGAATGGCCTGCGGCAGGATGCCGCAGAACTCATGGGCACGACCGTTGAAGGCGCCGTAGGCGACTGTCGCGTCCGGCCAGTAACAGGCCGTGAGCAGGTCGCCGTCCGCCCGGTCGACGCCGCGACAGTGCGCCGCGAGCAACGAGTGGATCGCCAGGGTGTCTGCCATGCGCTGCGGGTCAGGAATCTGCCCGGGGGAATCGAGTTCAGCCATCGCGCTAGGGTACTCGATGCGGCGCGTGTCAGGGACGTTTCCCGCCCCACCGGGGCCTCTGTTAAGGTGCCTGCGCGTAACGATCTGGAAACATCTACCCCGCATGTCCCGCTGCTCCCTGCGCGCTCTTGGCTGCACCGTCCTGCTCCTGGCCTGCGCAGCGGCGCACGCCACTCCGTCGCTCAAGGTGCCGACGGTGCTGCTCGCGGAACTCACGAGCACCATTGAGGTGGCCGGAGCCAACGGGGCGATGGACCTGCGCCTGCTGGCCAACGGCGAACCTCTGCGCCTTAACCCTGCCCCGGGGAATGTCGACGCGCTGCGGGCCAGCCTGCCGCCGGGGTCGCCAGGCCCGCTGGTGCTCGAACTACGCGACGCCGACGGCGCGATCCTGGAACGCAAGGAACGGCCGGTCCTGGCCGGGATCTGGTCCATCGCGCCGCCGCTGCTGGCGTTCCTGCTCGCGCTGGTGCTGCGACAGGTGATCCCCGCCCTGTTCATTGCCATCTGGCTCGGCGCCTTTCTGATCGCGGGACCGGCGGTCAACACGGTGGTGCCCAGCCTGCTGCAGTCCGTGTCCAGCTACGCGGTCAAGGCGCTGACGGACAGCGGCCACGCGACGCTCATCATCTTCACGCTGATGATCGGTGGCCTGGTCGCCATCATCTCGAAGAACGGCGGCACCCGCGGCATCGTTGCGCAGATCACCCGCTTTGCGAACGACCGGCGCCGCGGCCAGAGCGCGACCTATCTCATGGGGCTGGTGTTCTTCTTCGACGACTACGCCAACACGCTGGTTGTCGGCAAAACCATGCGGCCGGTGACCGATGCGCTGCGAATCTCGCGGGAAAAGCTCGCCTATCTGGTCGACTCGACGGCGGCCCCGGTGGCCACCCTGGCCCTGATCAGCAGCTGGATCGGTTTTCAGCTGGGCCTGGTGGGCGATGCCATCAACAAGATCGACGGTCTCGAAGCCAATGCCTACGGCATCTTCTTGAACTCGCTCGCCTATAACTTCTACCCGATGCTGACGCTTTTTTTCGTCGCCCTGATCGCAGCCACCGGCCGCGACTTTGGAGCCATGGCCCGAGTCGAGCATCGGGCGCTCGCCACCGGGGAGCTCACCGCACCAGGGGCCACACTCGGCGATGACAGCGAAGCCCGCGCCATGAGCGCCAAGGAAGGGATCGCGACCCGCGCGGTCAACGCCTATTTGCCGCTGGCCACGCTGATCGTGGTCATGCTGGCGGGTCTCTACATCACCGGCGTGGGCAGCGTGGGCGCGGACCAGTCTTTGCGGACGATCATCGGCGCCAGCGATTCCTACCTTGCACTGCTGTGGTCTACGCTCAGCGCGGTCATCGTGGCGGTTGCCCTGAGCCTGGGACAGCGGTTGCTGACCCTTGCCGAGGCCATGGACGCCTGGTTCGTTGGCTGCAAAGCCATGCTGCTGGCGGTCATTGTGCTGGTTATGGCCTGGACCCTGTCGAACATCAACGAGGAACTGCGGACCGCCGAGTACCTCACCACCATGCTCAGCGATCAGATCGACGCGCGGCTGCTGCCCGCGATCGTGTTCGCCATGGCCGCGTTTACGGCGTTTGCCACCGGCACCAGCTGGGGCGTCATGGGCATCCTGCTGCCGATCGTCATTCCGCTGGTCTGGGCCACGGCCCAGGTGCAGGGACTCGAAGCACCGCTGCCACTCATCTACGGAAGCGTCAGCGCGGTGCTGGCGGGCGCGGTCATGGGCGATCACTGTTCACCGATTTCCGACACCACCATCCTGTCCTCGGTCGCCACGTCCTGCGATCTGGTGGATCACGTGCGCACACAGCTGCCCTACGCGCTGCTGGTGGGTGCCGTCAGCCTAGTCTTCGGGCTCATCCCGACCGCCTACGGGCTGCCCTGGTACCTGGCACTGCTCCTGGGCATCGTCGTGCTGGTCGTCGTGCATCGCCTGCTGTCAGTCGAGCCGGGGACAGAACCGTTCCCGGCGCGAGCGCCTCAGTAGCGCACGACCGCCGCAGCCAGCGCGTCAGCGTGCCGGCGCACCACATCTTCAATCCCGGTGGCCTCCGTATCGCAGACCAGATAGCCACCGCCGCCGGCGATGCAGCGACGGATGGCGGGCCACAGGACCTCCGGGCGCTGAGCCGCTGACCAACGCTCACCGACCGCCGCATCCATTCGCTTCGGCCCGCCGTAGCGCGACGGCCGGGCTTTAGCGCCGTCCCAGATCTGTGTACTGAGCAGCCCCGGACACAGGATCGTGCTATCGATGCCCAGGGGTTGAAGCTCGCCCCGCAGCCCTTCAGCGATCGCGAGTGTCCCGTGCTTTGTAGTGGCGTAGAGCGGAAAGTCGCCCTCCGGCGGGCGCAGCGAGGCCGTAGATGCCGTCACGCCAAAGTGACACGGTCCATCGACTGCGACCATCAGGGGAACAAAGGCTTGCGCTGTCCAGAGCAGCCCCAGCACGTTCACCCCGAATGCCCAGTTCGCCGTGTCGGCCGAGCAACGCAGTAAACCGGCGCCAACGCCCACCCCGGCGTTCGCCCAAAGGACTGCAAGCTCGCCCTGCTCCGCCTTGAGCTGCTGCGCGGCTCCCACACAGGCCTCCCGGTCGCTCACGTCAAACACAAGCGGCTGCGCTGCCGGGCCAATGGCCTCGGCGACACGCCGAGCCGCTTCGGCTCGAATATCAGCGACACAAACGCGCATGCCCTCCGCTGCCAGCCGGCGCGCGAGCATTGCACCGATGCCGTCACCGGCGCCGGTCACGAGCGCCAGGCGCCCGACATAACCCTCCATGGAATGCTCCTCCATCACACGCTAGGGATCCATTTGTACGATCTTCGTATATTATATACGATGTTCGTATCTTTCAAGACTGACTCGAATCATGCGCGATCACCACAGCCACACACTGATGATCCTGGGGCGTGCCGGCCTGGCCTCACTCTTCATCCTGGGCGGAATCAACAAGTGCTTGAACTACTCCGTCATTCTCGCCGGTATGCAGGAACAACAGCTTGAACCAGCGCCCCTGCTGCTGCCTTTCGTCATCGCGATCGAATTGGCGGGGGGCGCGATCGTGGCCACCGGGCACCGCTGGATCCTGCTCGCGGGGCCGGGTCTAGCGGCGTTTACCCTGGCGACGAACTTCACCTACCATGACTTCTGGAATCAAAGTGGCCTTCGGGCAGAGCTGGAGCTGTCGATGTTTTTCAAGAATCTGTCCATCGCCGGCGGCCTGCTGCTCGCAACCGGCGCCGCTCTGCGCACCGCAATCAGATGAGCGGCAACGCCGCCGTCCTGCTGGAGGGCATTCGCGTCATCCTGCGCACTTTCACCGTAGACGAGACGCGCTATCCGGCCGCGGAGGGCCGTATCAAGTACAACGGCCGCGACTTCGCGGCGCTGCACTACATCGAGCACCACCCCGGCTGCAAAGGCATCAGCCTGGCGCGGCACCTGGGCGTTGCGCCGACCACGGCGCAATCGGTCTGTGAGCGATTGATCAGGCAAGGACTCATCTCCCGCAGCGACAGCCCTGAGTCGGACCGCGCCGTCGCCTATGGCCTGACTGCTGAAGGCGACGAAGTCACGAGAGCGATCCGTCGACAGGATCTGGCAAACTGCACCCGGATGCTGCAGGCCTTGCCGGCCGCACAGAGAAGCCAGTTCGCCGCCCAGGTGGCCGCGATCGCCGAAGCCCTCGACAGCGAGGCAGACTAACGCGCGGCGACTGATCGCGCTGACAGGAGATTCCATGACCCGACTCAAGCAAGTCCCTCGCGCTGACGCCGACGCCTCGGTCCTGCCGGTTTACGACGCCGTGTTTGGACCGGATCGTGACCCAGTGGCTGAGCCCGGCACCGCCACTGGCACACCCGGGGACTGGTGGACCGTTTTCGCGCTGGTCCCCGATTGCTTCAACCACGCGGTCGCCGGATTTCAGTTTTATCGTGGCAAGAACCGCAAAATCGATCCGCGGCTGCGGGAACTCGGCCAGGCCCGTGCCGGCTATGCGCGGGGCAGCCAGTTTGTCTTCTCCCAGCACTGCAAAGCGCTACGCGCCTGTGGCTTCAGCGAAGATCAGATCAGCGCCATTCCCAGCTGGGGCGCGAGCGGTGACCTCTTCACCGAGCTCGAGCGAGCGGTACTGGCCTATACGGACGATCTGGTGCTGGCGGGAGGTCGCGTGCCCGACGGCACCTTCAACGTGCTCAAGGCACACCTATCCGACGAGGAGATCCTCGAGCTGACCTACATCACCTGCACCTATGAGCTCCACGCGACCATGTGCCGAGCGCTGCGCCTGGAGTACGACAACGTGGACGAGCGCATCCAGGAAGTCCCGATACCGGAAGGTGAGACGCGCAACATCGACTTCATGCGTGTGGTCGACCGGCAGCAACGCGACGACAGCTAGTGGCCGGGTAACACGCTCGGCGACCGTCGCGGGTCTGTGACTCGGATCACGGTCTTGCTGCGAAGCTGCAACGCCTGCCAACGCGGCACTCGGCCTGAGTGCCTGCGTCACATCGAAACATCCTTTAGGGGCACGTTCACCAGCTTGTGAACCAGGTCGGGCCCTCGCCAGGCGCTTGCGGGAATTTTGCGACCAGGACCAGATCCTGAGCGCCGAGACCCTGCTACTTTGACGCTCCAGGTGAGATTGCAATCGATTTGTAAAGTGTGATCTCTGCCCGTCTGCACGAATCGCAGTCCAACCGTGTCTCGCAGTATCAGTCGTTGAGGTTCTTCGTGTCTTACTTTTCCCGATCCATCGCTGCCGGCCTGCTCGCCTGCGCAGCCCCCGTTTTCGCGGCGCCCATAGACGGTGACCCGCAGGTCAACAGCGCCAGCAACAAGGGCACCTACATCTGGCGCAACGATGCCGGCCAGATCGAAGTTCGCACCGTCGCCGGACGGGATGCCTTCACCTTCACCGCCCGCCTCGAAAGTGACGCCGGCTTCGGCAACACCAGCGGCGTCGGCCTTGAAAGCCAGGACCGGATCGGCAAGAGCGGCAACAACGCCAATCTGACCTTTGAGATGTGGCCGCGGGGCGTCGATGGCATGACCATTCGCGGTGGTGCAGCAACGGATCTCTGCCTGCGTCAGGCCAACGGCACCAACGTCTACCTGGGCGCGAACGCGACCCGAGCCAACCTGCCGGTCGACTTGAGCGGCAACGGTGCCTGTGGCGGCAACAACAACGGGCCAGATGTAGAAGACGGTCTGTATGTGCTGCGCCCAGACGCCAACACGATCCAGCTTCGGCTCGTTTCCCGCGACAGCGCCCAGCTCTTCGCGGGGAGCATTACCGCAGACAAGAACTACGCCGCGGTCACACCCTTCAGCCTTGAATCCGCCGACGAACTGCAACGCCCGAACGGCAGAACCATCAATGTCAGCTGGCAGACCTGGCCGGGCGGGCAGGATGGTGTCGATCTGAACATCGCCAACGCTTCGGTCTGTCTGGATGAAAGCACCGGCGCCAGCGTGCCGGTCTTCATGGGTGAGACCCTGGACAGCGCCACCAGTGTTTCCACGCCGATCAGCCTGACCGGCATCGGCAGCTGTGGCGCCACGACCGCGCCGCCGGCACCGCCTCCCGGCCGTAAATACAACGTCGGTCACTACGTACGCCTCATGGCCGTCAACGAGGGCCAGCGGGGTATGGATCAGGCCGATCAGCCTGGCGTGACCGGCGTTCTCAAGCTCTACCAGTGGAAGGACCTGGAGCCGACTCGCGGTAACTATGACTTTTCACAGATCCAGGAAGATCTGGACTACCTGTCGAGCAAGGGTCTGCAGCTGATTGTGATGCTGCAGGACAAGACCTTTAAGAACGAAAACCCCATGCCCGCGTACCTCAGCTCGAGCATCTATCTGCGCAAGAACCGTCCGGGCGGCTATACCTCCATTCGCTGGGCTCCGGTCGTGGTCGAGCGCACTAAAGCGCTCTTCACCGCACTGGGTAACGCCTTCGACTCCAACCCCTACTTCGAGGGCGTGTCCACCCAGGAAAGCGCACCCGGCCTCGACGGCCCGACCCTTGATGCCACCGGCTACACGCCGGAGCGCTATCGCGATGCGCTGATCGATGTGCTGACGCACGGTGCCGAGGTGATGCCGACCTCGCGGGTCTTCTGGTACGTCAACTTCTTCCCGCGGCAGCTGTCGTACATGGGTGCTGTGATCGACGCGGTTAAGGACACCGGTGTCGTTGTCGGTGGCCCGGATGTGCTCCCCGATGAGCATGCGCTCCAGGCGCACCTGTACCCGACTCTGCGCAGCTTCCAGGGTCAGTTGCCGCTGCTGGGACAGGTCGAACCGATCTGCTACCACCACGAGCATGAGGATCGCTCTTTCCCGACCAAGTACTGGACCATGCCGGAGCTGTTCAACTACGCGAAGAACAATCTCAAGGTCAACTACATGATCTGGGTGAACTTCCGCACGCCGGACTTCCCGGACTCCTACTCCGTGCAGGATGCCTGGCCGGTCATTGAGCGGAACCCGACCTTCAACTAGTCCCGATCGAAAGCCAGCGTGCGATAGCCGTTCGCGGCCACCTCGGACAGGAGCGCCCGATACTTGGGCGCTCCGGCCCAGAAGGCGTTGTAGCGCACAGGCTTCGACGGATCCGTCGCGCGATCCGGCGCATAGCCGGTAAACCAGCTCTCCACCTTGCTGAAAGGCATCCGCTCCTGGGCCTGCGTGACGGTCTGCAGCCAGTCCTGCTCGGCTAGAGCCTGCGCCTCTACGCGCGTTGCGCCGTCGCCGCGGGCGTGTTCCAGCAGACCCATGACCCAGTCCACACTGAACTCGATGGCCCGCGGATAGTTCGTGGATCCAGAAACGCTCTGGGGACCGGCCACCATGAAGAGGTTGGGATAGCCATGACTGCAGACGCCAAGATACGTCAGGGTCTCGTCCCGCCACTTGTCTCGAAGCGCCAGGTCGTCCACACCGCGGATGTCGATGCCATTGAGCGGGCCGGTGATCGCATGAAAACCGGTCGCCAGGGCGAGCACATCCAGCGGCACCTCCCCCGCCGCGGTCACAACGCCACTCACACTGATCCGCTCGATGGGCGTCTCGGACAGATCAACGAGCTGGACGTTGTCTCGGTTGTAAGCCTCGAAGTAACGAGTCTCCAGCGGTAGCCGCTTCATGCCGAAACCGTGATCTTTGGGAATCAGCTTCTCAGCCACCGCCGGATCATTCACACGCTGCCGAATGCGCTCCGCCACGTAGGCGGATAACGCCTCGTTCGGTTCCGCTTCGAGGAAGGTCTCCGGGAAGTTCGCAAGCAGAAGGGAAAAGCCCGGCTTGTCGTAAAGCTCATCCCACAGGGCGCGGCGCTCCGCATCGCTCACCTTGTGGTAACCGCGCCGGTCCGGAAGGTGCACGAATGCACCCTGGGATTGCTCGCACAGCGCGAGGATCTCATCGTAGCGCTCGCGGATCTCATCCATCTCCGCCGGCGAGATCTCGGCGTTGTTAAGCGGAATGCTCCAGTTGGGGCGTCGCTGAAACACCGTCAGCTCGCCAACCTTATCGGCGATCTCGGCGATGATCTGGATCCCCGTCGCGCCGGTGCCAATGACGCCGACGCGCTGCCCCGCGAGGTCCAAACTCTCCGCCGGCCAGTCGAAGCTGTGAAAGGCCTGACCGGTGAATTGCTCAAGACCCGGCAGCTCGGGCGTATAAGGCGTCGACAGCACGCCCAGGCAGGTCACGACAAAGCGCGCACTTAGGGTGTCGCCGCCGCGGATTCCGATGTGCCAGCGGCGGCCGGCTTCGTCCCAGCGCAGCGACTCGACCGGTGCGGAGAAGCGCATGTAGCGGCGCAATTCGAACTTGTCCGCCACATAGTTCAGATACTTGAGGTTCTCCGGCTGCGGCGAGAAGCGCTCTTTCCAGTGCCACTCATCGATCAGCTCCCGGGAGAACGCGTAGGCGTAGGAGTAACTCTCCGAGTCGAAGCGACAGCCGGGATAGCGGTTCTTGAACCAGGTGCCGCCCAGATCCTCGTTCGCTTCCAGTAACAGTGCATCAAAGCCCGCATCGGTCAGGCGCTTGATCTGATAGATCCCGCCGACGCCGGCGCCAATCACCACCACATCATGCATGGTGCTTCTCCTCATCAGAGCCGACATCCGAATCCGGTTCCACCGTCGCCGAAAGGTGTTCTGCCGCCGCTACCGCTGTGGGCGGCTCCGGCCGCACCGGCGCTGTGTGGAGCTGGTGGCGCCCGGCTTCGATCCCCTCTTTCGCCTGGGCGCGCAGCCGCGCCAGATCCCGCTGGCGGATATCGCGGATCGCCTCGCGCATTTCCTCGCGCTCGATGCCCAGGCCTTCGAGCACCATGCGCCCCATGCGCAGCGCCGACTCGAACGTCTCGCGCACCGAGAACGTCACGTCGGCCTGCAGCAAATGGATCGAGTGGCGGCGATCGTAGGAGCGCACGTACAGCTTGAGGTTCGGATACTCCGCCTGCACCAACGCCACAATCTCGTTGGCATCGTCCGGATCATTCACGCAGACAATCGCGAGGTCGGCCTCCGCCGCGCCGGCGGCGCGCAGCACGTCGCGGCGACGGCCATCACCAAAGAATACGTGGAAGCCAAAGCGGCGCGCGTCCTGAATACGTGTTGCATCCTTGTCGAGGATCGTGATGTCGATCCCGCGGCCGAACAGCGGCTGCGACACCACCTGCCCGAAGCGCCCGAACCCGATCATCAATGCACGGGCGCCGGTGTTTTCGATGGGCGCATCGACCGTTGCGCCAGGCTCGGCCCGCTCCAGC
Source organism: Pseudomonadota bacterium (assembly GCA_038749065.1). Taxonomy (GTDB): domain Bacteria; phylum Pseudomonadota; class Gammaproteobacteria; order Pseudomonadales; family Azotimanducaceae; genus CALHVX01. The sequence goes on from JBCDIK010000143.1 coordinate 9,333, forward strand.
AGCGGCTCCAGGCGCACCGTCAGCGGCGCCAGCACCATGGACACGGTCACGATGGCCACCAGGGTGCTGGACAGCTCCGGAGACAGGAGCGCAGCGGTGGCCGCTGCGGTAAACAGTACAAAGGCGAACTCGCCGAACTGCGGCAACGAGAGGCTCAGGCGCACGGCATCATTGTGTGACAGACGCGTCGCTCGGCCGAGCCCGTAGATCGCCAGACCCTTGAGCAGCATGGCGATGGGCGCTGCGAGCAGGATCAGCAGCCACTGGCTGGCCACCGTCGCAAGATCCAGGGACATGCCCACCGCCATGAAGAACAGGCCCAGGAACAGGCCCCGGAACGGCTCGATGTCCGCCTCAATCTGGTGACGGTAGCTGGACTCCGCGAGCATGACACCGGCCAGGAAGGACCCCATGGCGTAGGACATGCCGACCAGATCCATCAGGAGGGCCGCCGCGATCACGACTCCCAGCGCCGCTGCGGTCATGAGCTCGGGCATGCGGGTTCTGGCGATGAGCCCGAACAGGGGATCAAGCAGATAGCGGCCCGTGAGAATCAGCAGCGCGATCGCGACCAGGGCCCAGCCCACCGCCAGGGCCGAGTCGGTCAGCGTCATCGCTTCCCCGGTGGGGGTCAGCAGCGCCACCAGCAACAGCAGCGGCACGATCGCCAGATCCTGGAACAGCAGCACCGCAAAGCTCTTGCGACCGTAGATCAGGCCACGGTGCTCGCGCTCGTCGAGCGTCTGCATGACCAGGGCCGTGGACGAGAGTGCCAACCCAAAACCAACCACCACGGCCGCGCCGGGCGCGACCCGCCGCGCCAGCCACGCGGCCCCGGCGCGGAGCACACCGCCCAGCAGCATCTGCGCCAGACCCAGACCGAAAAAGTCGCGGCGCC
>JBCDIK010000144.1:0-10045 GCA_038749065.1 Pseudomonadota bacterium
ATCCGATGCGCGGCGCCATCGAGTGTTTCCAGATACTCGAGCGCAGGCAGGGTCACCCCGCGGACGCGCTGTTCCCGCTCCGCGATCAGTTCGAGGGTCGCGCGCTCGCCATTCACAAACAGCTGGCCGTCACGAAAGCTCACCCGGTCACCCGGAAGGCCGATCACGCGTTTAATCAGATACAGGTTCTTATGCGGTGGCACAAAGACCATCACGTCGCCACGCTGCGGCTCACCAAGCGGCACCACAAGGGTGTTCAGCACTGGCAGGCGGAGCCCGTACGCGTACTTGTTCACCAGCACGAAGTCACCGACCTGCAGCTGCGGCAGCATCGACTCGGAGGGGATCCGGAAGGGCTCTGCCACAAAACTGCGCAGGAGCCACACGAACAGCAGCACCGGAAACACCGCACGCGCAGTGGCCACCAGCATCGGCTCGGGCACGCCGGCAAGCGCATCGACGGGTCCGCGACGGGCACGCAACCACCACCGATCGAGCGCCACAATCGCGCCGCTGAGGAGCACGCCGACGGTCAGCAGGAGCGGCAGAATCACGCGGGGATCGCGCTGCGCACGTAGAGCATCGCATTGCCCTGCTTACCCACCGGCTCAACGGCTCCGGCGGCCCGCAGGCAGTACGCAAATTTGCGCGCCAGCTCCCGCGAGCAGCCCAGGGCCGCGGCCAGATCGGCCGTGCCGAAAGGCTCGCACAGGTCTGCTTCGAGCCAGGTCCAAAGATCTGCCGCGCAGCGCAGCCGCTCCGTGCTCTTGATGTCGAGCAGATGCCGCTCGCGGGTACGCCAGCCACCGCGCCCGCGGCGCGCACGGCTCGAGTACTCGGTGACGGTTTCTTCCTCAATCAGGGCAATCTCGAGCTCGAAGTTCGGGTGTTCGAGCAGGTCGGGGATACTCACGAGCTCATCGAGCAGATTGAGCCGCGAACCATGCTTCGGCGAGCGCCGACGGGTAAAGGTCCCATCGCCGTCACGGCTGAGACGCACCAGGTACCGGTGCACGGCAATTGGATGGACCACAAGGACCGGATGGTCGTTGAGGATGGTCGCAAGCTTGCGTCGCAGCGCTCCGAAATGCCCGGTCTGCACCTCGACGATGTGCTCGCCACAGCGCAGGTCAGCGACAAAGGTGCCCACGGGCACCTCCTCCGCGACGCCCTGGCCGTGCTGCGCCAGTCGCTCCCGGTAGTGGTCTTTGATCGCCCGGTGCAGCGGGCTCTCATTGAGCGTTCCAATCATCGCGGCATCCTAGCCGGACTTGAGGGCCTATGACATACTCGCGACCTCCTGAGCGATTCGAAGGATACTGCCATGAGCTTTGCCGGAACCTGGAACACGACGATGAACACCCCCATGGGCGCGCAGAACGGCACGCTCACGCTCGAAGAAGACGGCGGCAGCCTGTCGGGCAAGATGTCGGGCCCGCAGGGCGAGATCGAGATCAAGGACGGCGCCATCGACGGTGACAGCGCCAGCTGGAAAGCGGACATCACCTCGCCCATGCCGATGACGCTGGAATTCAGCGCGACCAACGCTGGTGACACCATGAGCGGCAGCGTCAAGCTCGGAGCCTTCGGCAACGCGACCTTCGAGGGCACCCGCGCCTGAACGACGCCCGCCTGAAAACGTAGCTATCCCGCCGCGTCGCACCCATGTCCTGGGACGACGAACTCGACGAGCTGCGGCGCCGGCGCGAGCTGGCCTATGCCATGGGCGGCCCGGAAAAGGTCGCCCGGCAACATGAATTCAACAAGCTCACGGTCCGTGAGCGCATCGATGCGGTGTGTGACCGCGGCACCTTTCGCGAACTGGGCACCCTGGCGGGCAACGCGCGCTACGACGCCCAGGGCGAACTCCTTGACCTGACCCCGGCGAACTTCGTCTTCGGCACCGCCGCGATCGATGAGCGGCCGGCAATCGTCTCCGGCGATGACTTCACGGTCCGCGGCGGCAGCGCCGACGCTTCCATCATCGGCAAGCGACTGATGGCTGAGCAGATGGCCCTTGAACTCAAGTTACCTCATCTGCGCCTGGTCGACGGCATGGGCGGCGGCGGCTCCGTCAAGACCATCGAGACCGCCGGTCGCACCTATATCCCGGAGGTTCGTGGCTGGGACACAGTGGTCAACCATCTCAGCGTTGCTCCGTCGGTGTCACTTGCTCTGGGCTCCGTGGCCGGGATCGGCGCGGCGCGGGTCGCGACCAGCCACTACTCCGTCATCGTCCGCGACTCTGCGCAGATGATGATCGCCGGCCCGGCGCTAGTGGACTGGGCCAGCCTCGGCGACGTCTCCAAAGAAGAGCTGGGCGCGTCGCGGATCCATACGCGCAATGGCGCCATCGATGACGAAGTCAGCAGCGAAGCGGAAGCCTTCTCCCGGGCCCGTTCCTTCCTGTCCTATTTAGGGGGTAACTGCGACGAGCTCCCCCCTCTGGTACCTGTAGGGGACCCAGCGAATCGCCAGGCACCGGCGTTGCGCGACGTGATTCCCCGAGACCCCCGCAAGGTCTACAAGATGCGACCGCTGATCGACTCGCTCGTCGATACGGACAGCTTCTTCGAGATCGGCCGCCACTGGGGCCGATCACTGATCACGGGGCTCGCGCGCTTGGATGGCATTCCGGTGGCGCTCTTTGCAGAGAACCCCATGGTCTATGGCGGCGCCTGGACCGCTGACAGCTGCCGCAAGCTGATCCGGCTCATGGATCTCGCCTCCACCTTCCACCTGCCCCTCGTCCACCTGGAAGACTGCCCAGGGTTTCTGATCGGCAAGCAGTCCGAAGAGAACGCGACCATTCGCTACGGCGCCCAGGCGCTGGCCGCGCTGGGCCAGTCCACGGTGCCGTTCTGCTGTGTGGTTCTGCGCAAGGCGTTCGGCGTTGCCGGCGCGGCCAACAACAAGCCGGGCGCGTTCAGCCAGCGCCTGGCCTGGCCCAGCGCCGACTGGGGGTCGCTGCCCATCGAGGGCGGCATCGAGGTCGCGTACAAGGCGGAACTGGCTGCAGCGGCGGATCCGGATGCCGCGCTCGCCGAGATCAAGGCAAGACTGAACCGTCTGCGATCGCCCATGCGCTCCGCGGAGTATTTCGAGATCGAAGAGATCATCGACCCGGCGCAGACCCGGGAGCATCTGTGCCATTGGGTCCAGCTCGCCAGGCGCGTCCTGCGGCCCGGGCCCGCTCGGTTCGGCTATCGTCCCTGACCGCGCCGTCGTGCTAGGGCGAGGGTCGGCCGACGCCCCAGCGCGCCGGGTAGCCGCGGGCATCAATGTGAACGAAGGGCCCGTGCTCCGTCGTTTCGGCGTAGGCCGCGAGGCCACCGACCGGCAGGGTGTCGGGCGTCTCCACTGCCGGGACCAGCGACGCGATCAGGTCCCGTAGCCACAGCGCATCGGCAAGCTCCTCACGACCATTGCCGTCCAGGTCGTCCATCCGCCCGTTGCCGTCTTCATCCACAAATACGTCCGCGGCATCGCCATAAATGTGCCGGCTGTGGGCGACGTTGCCGAGCGCCTGGTTGTAGGCCGGCGTTCGGTAGCCGCTCATGATGGCGAGGGTCTGCACCGGGTGGCCGCGCTCCGTGAGGGCCACAACGGTGGCTTCCAGCAGCGCCAGCAACCGCGGCTGGACCACCACGAAGCGAGGCCAGCCGGCCTCCTGCTTGCACAGAAACTGTCCCACACGAAAATGCTCCGAGAGCGCGACGTCGAGCTGATCGGGCCCGACCCGAGTCAGCGTGGCCGGTGCGGCATAGGAGGGACCGCGGTCCGCCGGGTCCGGATAGGTGCCGATCCGGTAGCCCTCAAGGGAGGTCGTCCCCGCGGGCAGCACGACGTCGACGAGCGGCGCTTCGGCTGCGCTCCGCGACGTGTCCGTGCGCTCCTGCGCAGATGCGGTCAGCGCCAGGAACAACAGGGCGCCGGCCGCGAACGCGGTCGCGGACGCGGCTGACAAGGCAGCCGTGGCAAGTCGGCCCGGCGCAAGCGCCCTGTGGCGCCGGGTGTTACAGCGCCGCCGCGACCGTGGGCGGCAGGACCTTGCGGGCGCGCTCAGCCAGTAGATCGCCGCGCTCCCGCTGGCGGCGATCCTTGCGAAGGGCCGCGAGTAGGGAAACCCACTCACGCTCGAAGCTGCGGTTCGCAAGGCGCTCCGTGTCGCGGCGGTAGATATCGTCAAAGTAGTGAACCTCGCCGTCGATGACACGGGCGGTCAGATACTGAACGTACACCGGTAACGGTGCCGCCAGCTTAAGATGAATGGTTTTGCTGCGCTCCAGCTGCGACTGCACACGCTGCGCTGACCAGCCCGCCTCATTTTCCAGCAGTGTCCGCACCAGCGCCAGCGGGGTTTCCAGGCGCACACAGCCGTGACTGAATGCTCGCCGGCTGCGCTCGAACAGATCGCGGCTGGCCGTATCGTGCAGAAAAATCCCGCGCTCGTTCGGAAGCACGAACTTGACTCGCCCGAGCGCGTTCTGCGGCCCTGGCTCCTGACGAAAGCGCAGCGAGCGCGCTTCGGGCAGAGACTCGGGCTCTGCAAAGGCACTGGCCGGCAGGGCTTCACCGTCAGCGTAGGCGCGATAGTTGTTACGCGCCAGATAGCCTGGGTCAGCGATGACCTTGGGCAGCAGCTCCCGGCGGCCGATGCGCGCAGGCACGAACCAGCTCGGGTTGAGCACGATGCGATCCAGAGGCTCTGCCAGGTCCGGCGTGGGCGTCTTGCGTGCGCCGACGACCGCTCGCAGGCTCAGGTCAGGATTGCCATTGCGAAACAGCTGGGCGCGAAACTCCGGCACATTGACCAGGATCATCGAGCCGCTGTCATCGATCGGCAACCGCTGCCAGCGCTCGAGATTCAGCGCCAGCTGTCGCAGGCGCGTCGGCGCCGACACGTTGAGCGCCCGCAGCGTCGCCGGCCCGACCACGGCGTCCGCCTCGAGCCCGTGGCGACGCTGGAAGCCGGCGACGGCTGCCGCGAGGGCCTCATCGTAGTCCTGCAGGGCAAGGGTCTCAGGCTGCGGTACCGCCGCAGCATCGCCACTGGCCGCCAGCCGGTGACGCAGCGCGATCACGGCGGGTGCCCGCATGCCCGGTCGCAAGGTCTCGGTGTCTGGCACGCGCGTCCAGCCGCCGGCACGCACGATCGCAAGCTGTGCCTCATAGGCGTCGTACAGCGCAAGCACCTGGGACTGGAACGGTGCTGCGGGCGCCTGCGGCGCAGACGCCGTCGCCGGAACGGCAACCACAGCGGCAGCGCAGAAGAGCGACAGCACGCCGAGTCGCAGGGTGGCCAACCCCACAGCGCCAGGACGCTGATCGGTCCACCGCTGCCCGCGCCTCGCAATCTGCATCAGTCGTCGTCTCATAAACTGCATGAGTCATCGCTTTGATGACAGCCAATGTAGTCGCGCCAGACGGCAGGAACGTCAGGGGTTGCGGGCGGGTTGTATGACGATTCCGGATTTGTAGCGTGCCAGCGGTGAACGACGCGAGTTGTCGCGCCGCCGCTTACAAACCCAGAACAACCGGTTGCGGTCTACGCTTCGGGATCGCCTCGCGCGGCGCGCAGCACGTCTTCCACCTGGGTGATCGTCGGCACGCATTGATGCAGTCGCCGCCGCTCGCGCTGCAGGATCCGCTGTGCAAGCGCTATCGTGGCCCGCCGCGGTGCCAGCGCGGTCGGGACGCTGCCGTCGGGGTCCTGGAGCGAGGTCAGCAGGTGCACGATGCGCTCGGCGCCGTGCAGTCGCCCCCAGAGATAGTCGTGCTCGCGATGCCCTCGGCTGAAGAAGCCCAGAAAGCCCATGAACTGCCGGCACTTGAGGCCCTCGAAGGCGTCGGCCAGGACCGAGCGATCTGCTGGGCTGATCCGCTCCACGCGGAGTTCCGTGAGCGGATCCGGGCCCCCGTCCTCGGCGCCAGGGGTCATCAGAATCGCATCCTGCAGGGGGAACGCCAGGTATTCCATGAGCAACCGGTGCCGCAGCGCCCCCTCTCCAGCGTCCGCCGCGAACCGCGCCATGATCGCATCGAGCTGCCGGTCGAGTGCGGTCAGCGACATCGTGGCGGACAGTTTGCGCAGCAGCACCGCTGCTTCATCGGTGGCCAACGGCAGCTGCGCGGCGGCCTCGATGAGCAACTCCGCGAGCCGCGGCTGCACGCCGCGCGCGCGCCGTTGGTGCTGCAGTTGCTCCAGAATCAGGTAGCAATCGCCTTTCAACGTCTGCAACGCGTCCTGCGCCGCAGCGGCTACCGGCTGACGCAGATCATGCTGATTCAGCTGCCGGATCAGGTGCTGCACCCAGCGAATCCGGTAACTCACATCGAAGCCAGCCAGGAACGCATCCTGGCGCTGGTGATCCGGCGGGGATGTCGCATCCGCTGGCTCCTCGCGCAGCCACCAGCTGCGAATCGCCGCCAGCATCTGCAGTCGCCGCTCGCTTTCCGGATCGCGGGCCCGCGCGTCGAACAGCTGCGGGGCCGGCTCCGGCATAGGGCCCGCCAACACGGCCCATTCCTCCGCCAGCGCCTCTGCCAGGCGCCACAGGCGTCGCTCAGCGTAGGCTCGATAGCCGAGACCCAGCTCGATCGCCGCGACCGAGGCCATGGCCTGGCGCGCTGCTCCCAGCGCCCGCGCATCGGTCGGCTCTCCGGCTTTCTCCAGCTGGCGATCGACCAGCGCTGCGATCTGCGCACGGTTGCTATCGAGTACCCGCCGGTTGTTCCGCGCCCGCTCATCCTGGCGCATCAGCAGCTGCAAATCATCGAGGATTGGCTGGTTGCGGGGAATACTCGAGGCCGCAGCGCGAATCGTTCCCAGATAGCCAAGCGTCTGGTCATCGGCTGCCGCATCCTCCACGCTCGGATCCGGCTCAACGTACAGCACGACCCGGTCCACCAGCCGGTCTGCTGGCCGATGCGCCAGCGCCTCGAGCACCGCCGCGAACGGCTTGTTGTTAACGATGCCCCCATCGACCCAGGCGCGGCTACGCGGATCGAAGTGCGCGCTTGCCGGATTGCCACCCCGATCAAACAGCTTGTCCTGAAGGAACCGGTTTTCTCCCGGCCAGGACTGTGAGCGCTCCTCGAGCACAGCCATCAGCTCCCGATGCCGGAAGGGTGGAAACGCCCCGGTAAAGGATGAGCTGGCCCGCGCCGCCCAGGCCAATGCGGGGGTATTGGCGTCCGCAAAGTCGCTGTCTGCAGATGGTTCCCACTGCCGGTGACTAAAGCGACAGTAGGCGCCATGTTCGCGCTCCCGGGCGACGAGCCGGTCATGCAGGCGAATGAGGCGCGGGTAACCGAGCAGATCGGTAATGCTGGCATACACGTCCAGGCGCTGGCTCGGCGGCAACAACGCACTGCCCTCGCGGCGGCTGCGCCGCATGGTGTCGAACGCCTCCAGAAAGCGATGGCACAGCGCCCGGCCACTGAACGGCGGCGTGAACCAGGAGCTGCGGGCGAGGCGCGCCATCTTGCCGCGCACCTCTTCGTCTTCCGTGATGCTGTCCGGCAGCCAGAACGCCAGCGCGCGGAACAACGGGTATAGGTACCACTTGCGCCAGCGCGAAACGGACTCGCGGCGCAGCTCGTCGGCATCGGCGCTGCTGAGCCACAGATCTGTGTGGGCGTCGAGGCTGGCATCGTCCACCAGCGCTTTCGCCAGCATGATGCCGTTGATGGCGCCCGCAGAAGCGCCCGCAATGACGTCGATGATGATCCGCGTACGCTGCTGCGTGTTGAGCTGCTGCAGAAGCTCGAAGTAGACCGCTTCCGTGTCGTGCGCGCGCGCATCGGGACCATCACCGTAGCGCATGGAAGCCGCGGCCTCAGGGCCGATCTCGTGCAGCACCTTGGAGGCACGCACCAGCTTCAGCAGTTCCTTGGTCACGCCGTGCATGTACACAGCGAGGGACGCGCCACCGTAGATGACGACCGCCAACCGGAGCTCGCGCTTAATCACGCTCGCGACGCCCCCTAGCGTTGCGCCCGGTAGTCCAGGGGCGGGTCCCGATCGCCCAGCAGCGGCTGGTAGCGGAAGTCCGCGCCGCGCCGTTGCTGAAACTCCCGCGTGCCAGCGTCGATCAGCTCCGGCTCAGCGAACAGCTGCGCGCCGCTCAGCGCGAGCGTGCGGGCAGCGAGCATCATCCCCTTGTGACCGATACTCATGCCGCCGGCGGCGACCGCCTGCCAGGTGTGCGCCGGGGTGCCGGGAACCCAGGTGGCCGTGGCAAAGCCCACGGTTGGCACCTGCCAGCTCACATCTCCAACATCCGTGGAGCCCCATCGCTGTACAGATCGAAACGGCCCGACCTGCGCGGCTGTTTCCAGCGGGCGCAGTTCCCCGGGAAGTGTCTTTCGCAGTGACCTGGCGAAGCGCTTCTCCGCCGCGCTATAACGAACGCCGCCAAGCGCGCTCAAGTGACCGTAGACGGCTTTCGAGAGCGTCTCGTTCGGTAGGACGGGGTAGTTGCCGTGCATCACTTCCAGCGCGACCTGTGTTTGCGTGCCTTCGGCCGCAGCGCGGGCGATCTGCACGACGCGCTCAAACAGCTCGGCGGTGCGATCCCGGTCGGGATGTCGGACGTAGTAATACACCTGCGCTCGCTCGGGAACGATGTTCGGCGCGGCGCCGCCATCGGTGATGACGTAGTGCACGCGCGCCTCGGGCGGCATGTGCTCGCGCATGAGATTGACCATGAAGTTCATGGCCTCGACCCCATCGAGCGCGGAGCGCCCGCGCTCCGGTGCCTGGGCCGCGTGGCTGGGCGTGCCAGTAAAGGTGAAGCGCCCGGACTTGTTCGCCGTCGTGCTGTACGCGGAGGCGTCGTTGCCGTCGCCCGGGTGCCAGTGCAGCATCACGTCGACACCCGCAAAGACGCCAGCGCGCGCCAGGTAGACCTTGCCACTGCCTCCTTCCTCGGCCGGTGTGCCGAATACCTTGATCGTGCCGCGGCGGCCGCTACTGCGCAGCCAGTCAGCCAGCGCGGCACCCGCGGCTGCGGAAGCGGCGCCGAACAGGTGATGTCCGCACGCGTGGCCACCCGCCGTGTCGGACAGCGCCTGCCGCTCGGGCACCGCCGCCTGGGATAGCCCAGGCAATGCGTCGTACTCGGCCAGAATACCGATCACCGGCTCACCCTTGCCGGCGCTCGCGACAAATGCCGTGGGGATCTCCCCAGCGCCGAGCTCGATCTCGAACCCCCGATCCTCAAGGTAGGTGGTCAGAGCACCGGCACTTCGGGTCTCCTGATAGCCGTACTCGGCCAGGCCCCAGATCTCATCGGCTAGCGCGGTCGTCGCACCGGTGTTGTCGTCCAGCCAGCCCATAAGTGCAGTGCGTGTCTGCGTCCCGGCTGGATCCCCGGACTGAGCCGCCGCTTCCGCCAGGAGCAGCGCCGGGCAGAGCCAAAGGACCGCGGCCAGCACGCGTTGGCGCGCGCGAGAACGCGCGTGCGGAACCAGAAGGTTCCGCCAGGGCGCGCGAGAACGCGCCTGCGGAACTTGTGCGTTCCGCTTGGTCACGCGAGGACGCGGATGGACGGTGACGGAGAAGTCAGGAGAAACCTGGGTCATGGTTCTGATCGCGCCTGGGTCGATACCGGAAGTGTAACCGGGCCGCAGCCCGACTTGAGCATTGGCTGCGGCCTGCCTACGCTGCCCAGTCTTCCCGCTGGAGCCCATCATGTCGCACGGTGGCACCGCACAGCGCCGCATGGCGCAGTTTCTGATCCTGGGCGTCGTCGCTGCAGCACTCGCAGCTTGTCAGAGCACCCCCGCGCCGCCGACGTTGCCCGGCGAGGCGCCGGCGGACTTTCCCTTCGATCGCTACCGCAGCGACCCGACCGATGTTCGCCGCGTCACGGACGGCCTGGCAACGATCTACGTGTATCGCGGTGGCCGCCTGAAGCATCTGGGGCACAACCACGTCATCAGCGCCCGAGGCTTGCAGGGTTTGCTTCGGATACCCGACGACGGAGAGCCCGCCAGCACCACCGGCGCTGAAGCCCATCTGTATCTGCCACTGGCGACG
>JBCDIK010000145.1:0-9996 GCA_038749065.1 Pseudomonadota bacterium
CCACACGCAGCACCTTGCGTTTGCGAACTTCTGCGAGAAATTGCCCGATGAACTGGTTGACGAGTCGCCTCTCGACGCGGCTGCCCCGGGTGTCGGGGCGAAACATGCAGTTTAGTGGCTTGGTCTGCGTGCCCGCAATTCGGCACGTCGCCACGATTGGCGCTGCTGTGTGCGTAGCCGATCATCGGCGAGTGGCCGAATCGGCCAACCCCGTGGCCGTACTTGTCGGCGGTACCGTGGCTAGCGCACACTGCCGGTGAGGATGACGGGGGAGCCACCCATGAGTGACGAAAACGACCAGCAGCCAAAACCCGGCGTACCGGATGTTGCGCCCAAGCCCGGGGTACCCGATGTTGCCCCCAAGCCCGGAGTGCCTGATGTGGCGCCGAAGCCTGGTGTGCCCGATGTTGCGCCGAAGCCGGGCGTTCCAGATGTTGCCCCCAAACCCGGCGTGCCCGACGTCGCGCCCCGCTGACCCCTAGGGCGTCAACGCAAATGCCGGTTGCTGGCTCAGGGCCTCCGTGTCCATGCCAAGCTGGTTCATGACCGGTTTCTGCGTATCGGGCATGTGTACCTGCATGGCGGCGAACAGCGTCGCATAGGAATCTTCTGGGCGACCGGCCTCCCGACAGCGCAGCAGTGCTGAGGTAAACTGACCGTGCTGCAGTGAACGGCTTTCGTAGGAAAGCTGATCTTCGCGGCAGCCGGCGAGCTGCAGCACGCTCGCCTGCACGGGCTCCGGCTGCGGCAACGCAGCGCGCATCCCGCGGTAGAGCTCGGGATTGCGCCGCTTGATGATCTTGCCGGTGCGCTCGTCCATGCCCTTCGGCACCAGCTCGTCTTCGCCGCCGCGCAGCACCGATCCGGAGTGGCAGGCGTCCGTGAGGACGACGACCTGCACGCCCGGGCGAAAACGCTGCCACAGTGCGTACAGCTCGTCATCGAGAATCTGGTTGTCGTACAGACACAGGGTCTCGTCGCGGCCATTGCCCTGCTGCGCTTCCTCGCCGCTCAGATCTTTGGTGGTATTGCCGTGGCCCGAGAAGAACACCACAAACAGATCGCCGGCGTGGTGCCGTTCCGTTGCGGCTTCGATGCCTTGCACAAGCGCCGCCTTGGTGACCTGCGCCGTCAAGAGCAGCTCGGTGTGCAGGCCCAGCTGCATGGTCAGATCGGCGATGGCGCGGGCATCCTTCTCGCAGAAGTTCAGCTTGCCGTCCCACTTGCCGTCGTAGCCATCCGGGTCAACTTCGTTGACCCCCATGATCAGTGCGCTGCCTTGGCTCATTCACTTGCTCCTGTGGCGGTTAAGGGGTTCGACATACAGCCGTGGTGAGGGCCCCACTCGAGTGCGGACGCTTTTCCCAGCGCAGCTCCAGGGCGAGCCGCTCAGGCGCCTGCTCGCTGCTGGGCGCCCGGCGCAGCCACAGACAGAGATCTTCCGTCGTGCCCGTGCTATTCCGATCGAGTGCGCAGAGCAGATAGGGCAGCGTGTCATTGACCGTCTCACAGCTCTCCTGGGCCGGTTGGGTCGTCAGGCGGACCCCGTTGATATTCACCGTCGTGGTGTTTTCACCGCCACGGCCATCGAAGAACACCGCTGCCAGACTCGCCTCGCAGCGGTCGACTGTGCAGGGCGCCGGCGAGCGCGCGAGTTGCAGCTTGAAGCTCGCATCGGGCAGCGCCCAGAACTCGTCTCCGACCCGCTCGAACGCGGAGCGGTGCCAGATTTTGCTGGGCGGCGCTGAGCGAATATTGAGCTCGGCGACGACGTTCAGGCGCTGGTCAACGCGCGCCGTCACCGGCCCTGGCGCACCGCCGGGACCGGGCGGTTCCGGGGGACGGGTGAAAACCGGGTAAGGGACCAGGTAGGGGATGTCGTCCCCGCCCGGGCCGCCGGTGCTTTGCGAGTGCATGGTGGTATTGAAGGTCGTCGGCGTCGGTTCAGCTTCCTCCTGCAGTTCCGGCAGGTTGAGCAGCGGCGTCAGCACCGCGATCGCCAGCCCCAGGCCGAGCATGACACGCCGGATCCAACGCCGGCGGGTATCGGCGCGTTGCAGCGTCTCCCAACCGTCATCGAGTGCATTGTCGAGGGCGCGCAGTGACAGCTTGCTCATGAGCGGGCTCCCTGACTGGTCTTGATATCCGGCTTCCCTTGCCAGTGGCGTAACCATTCGAACATCGCCGCAATCCGGCCTGTTGCCAGTTCCCGCTCGATGTCTGCCGGCGGGCGCAGGCTCAGCGCTCGCAGCATGCGATCGGTGGTCGCTGCACCCATCCGCACCAGACCCGCGGTGGCGACTCGGCCCAGGGGGTTGCCGACCAGCGCCGTCATGACCGCCAGCGGTTGCCATTCGAGCATGGCCCCGAGGAAGTGGAAGCGCTCAGGCATGTTCGGCGTGATCAGGTGGTGGATCACCAGATAGCCGCCGACGGCGATCACGGCGGCGAGCAGTATCTTGATCCATTCCACCTGCAGTCGCCCGTCGATCTGCTGCTCGATCAATTCCAGTTCCTGTCGCTTGCCCAGCGCTTGCCGCGCCGGGGTCAGATCCCGCTCGGCGAGCGCGATCGGTGCGATGGCCTGATCCCAGCTTGCCGGGTCTGCGACCTCGAAGTGGTACAGATCCTTGAAGCGCGATTCGCCGGCGAGCAACTCCGACAGCTCCCGCAGGGTCAGCCCTTTGTCCAGGCTGCGATAGAGGAGGGCGGAAAACTCCGCCGCCAGGTCCTGACGCAGCGGGATCGTGGTGCCGATGATGCAGTCCGCGACCCCGCGCAGCTTCTCGGCAACGCCCGCTGACCAGCAGCAGTTCAGCACGATGACGCGCAGACCCTGGCCGGCGAGCTGCTCGCGCAGCCAGTCGTTCTCGACGTAAGTGCCGAACATGCCTTCATGCTCGACATCCATCAGGATCAGCCGATGCTCCCGCTCCCCATCCGGGGCTGCGTCCAGGGGCTGGTCTTTCTCGCCGTGGCCGCTGAAATGCAGCACATTGACCTGGCGCTCTGCCAGGTAGCGGGCGACATCACTGCGCTGCACTTCCGGGACTACCTCGAGGGTGACTCGCCCGTCCGCGCGGGCGTCGAACAGCGCGTCGGTCACCCGGCCCAGTTCCGGCCACAGGTCCAGGGCTGGATATTCCTGCCCGGGATCCGGCGCCTTGGCCGGGTCAGCTGGGGGCTGGGCGAACTGGGCGTTGGCGGTGAGGTAGAGGATTCTCATGGGCTGTCCTTGTCCGCAGTCGTGGCGCTAGAAGGCCGAAGTAAAGTCGATGAACCAGCCGTTGGCGCGAAAGCTGTCGCGTCGCAGGTCGTCACTGAAGCCTGAAAAGTTGTAGCCCACGCCCAGGCGCAGGCTGTTGCTCAAGGGGCTGTTCCAGTTGCGCGAATCGATGTGATAGTACAGTCCCAGCAGCAGACCTTGCCGGGTACTTTCCCCGGACCAGTCGCGCAGCCAACGGTACTCCCCCAGCAGCTCCAGACGGTTCGGCAGCCAGGGCCGCTGCGGGTCCCGCGCTGGCGGCGGGCTGCGCTTCCGGCCCGGGTTCAGATGCAGCAGCATGCGTGCGCTGGCGAGGCTCAAGTGTACGTCGTCCCAGCGGCCGAAGCCTTTGCCGGGCCGGCTGCTGCCGTAGCGGCCGGCGATTTTCGCGCCCAGGCGCAGGCGCGGGGTCGTTTCAAAAAAGCCTTCGGCAGACAGCAGATGTGAGCGCTCGTCTCCCAGGGCATCGTTCTGCCCGGCGCTGGCAACATCGTAGAGATAGCCGTAGCGCAGCAGGGCGTTGAAGCGGTCATGGCGCGTGGGCCGGTAGGCATAGCCGACATTGGCCTCTACGAAGCGCCCGGTATCGAGCGCGCTGCGGGCATCGTCGAGCAGCGCCGCGTTGAGCCGCGCGGTCAGGCGCCCGCTGCTGCCGGCGCGCAGGTCCACGGCGCTGCTGAGCAGGTAGTGCCAGGCATCGATGCCCGGCCCATCGTCGCGGCGCAGTTCCGCGCGGGTGCTCAAGCGCAGCGATGGCCGGGTATAGACAGTGCCGAGGCTGAAGGCCGAGCGCTCGAAAGTGCCGTCCTGGCGTTCTACTTCATGCGCGGCGACGGTCGCGGCGAGGACCAGGTTTTCGCGCAGGCCGAGGTCGACACCGAAGAGGTGGCCTGTGGTCGCCATGCGGTCGATATGTCCGAACTGGGACTCGCTGTAGACCCGGCTGCGGCGCCCCAGGTCCCGACGCTGGCCGATGGACAGCAGCCGCTGATCCGTATCGGTGCGATCCGGATTGACCCGATAGCTACCGTACAGGGCCTGGTTATCCGAGAGGCGATAGCGGGTCGAAAACTGTGTGGTTGCGCCGGCGCCGACGCCGGTACTGAGGTTGAACAGGGTCGCGTTACCGGGGGTGTAGTCCACTCCGGCGGTGAGTGCATCACCGCGTTGGCCATCGCTGGCTTCGACGGAAAGGGCGAGCTGGTCGCTGAGCTGCCGATTGATGCCGAGCGCGATGCGGCCGTTGGCGAGGTACTCCTCGTCGTTGTCCCAGTCCTCCTGCAGGGCGCCATAGACCGTTGTGCCTGGTCCGATCTGTCGGGACAGCCGGACACCGGCCGCCATGCCTGTGCCCGTTGGGCCCCGGGTCAGGAATCGCAGCAGCGGCAGCTCGTCCGTACTGCCCGCCGGCCGGCTGGCAACGCTGTCGTAGCGGGCTTCGACTTCCAGGCTCCAGCAGCCTTCGATGTTGCCGCAGCGGAAGTGCGATTGGAGCTGCAGCCAGCCGGAGCGCTCGTCAAAGTCATCGCCCTGTTCCAGCGCTCGGAAGCCGGCGGACAGCGTCGCAGCGGGTCCCAGCGGAAGCGTCAGGTCAGCGCCCTGATCACGAACGGCAGCGCTGCCGGCGAACCTCGAGCTGCTGTAGCCTGCCCGGCGCTCGCTGTACCAGCCGCGCAGCGACCCCCTGCCCAGAGAAAAGTCGGCGAGATCCAGGCTGCCCTCGAGCGCGTAGCCATCGCCGCGTCCGGCCTCCACCGCGCGCGCGCGGTTCGGAGCGGTAAAACTCAGGCCCCCATCTAACGATAGTCGTGGCGACTGTTCCCGCTGCGCGTCGCTGTCTGCGTACTCAAGCGCCAGGTAGCTGCGCTCGCTACGCTGCAGCCGTAGGTCGACACCAGCGAGGGTGTTGCCACCGACGCCCTGGTCATCGTTGACATAGGTGCCCCCGAGACGCAGCGCATCGTTCACCCAGGTGGCCGCGCGAACGCCGTACACCAGGTCATCCGCATTGAAGGTCGTTGGCACGTACTCGTAGTCCACGGCGAGGAAAACCTGGTCTCCTTCGAGAGTTCCGGAGAACACCACCGGGTTACGGCGTTCCCGCACCGTGGCGGCGAGCGGTTGACTGAGAATGATCCGGCCCTGCAGCGGGTCGATCTCGTAGTCCACGCCGGCGACGAGCAGGTCGCGCTCTTCGAGTTGCTGTGAGCCGCGACGCCGCACCTCTATGCGCACCCGCTCGGAGCCCAGGACGATGTTTTGCTGTCCGAGGTAGTACAGGGAGCCGCCGGTGGCAAGGAACGTCTCGTGTGCGGACACAGTCTCTGCCTCCGAGCCGACCGCCTTGAGGCTGTAGCGGGATTCTCCCGAAAGCGTCCGCGCCTCACTCTGCCAGGCAACGCTCGCCCCGTAGAGCGTGCGGTTGAAGTGCGCGAGTTCCGTATCGGTGAAATCCGCGACGTAGTTGCCCCAGGCCGCGTAGCTGTCGTCGAGCTGCACGCGGGCAAAAAATGCACCCTGCGAGTCCGTGGCGAGCACGGTCGTCGAGTCATCGCCGTAGGTTGGATAGTACCGGTCAGTTTCCAGCTGCCGGAACAGGCGGCGCGGGTCCGAGCGGGCCAGGTTGCTGCCGAGGCGGTCGAGGTCATCCTTGGTGCTGTCGACCTGTACGATCCACTGCAGCTGCCGGGGATTGCGTTTGCCCAGGTAGCGACTGCCCTGCCAGTGACCGGCGATGCGTAAGGCGCTCAGAAAGCTGTCGTCAAGGCCGATCCGGCGCGCGAAGGAATCCAGCGCACCGTCGGCGCCGTAGCCACCAAGACTCAAATCAATGACGCCGACGTACAGATCACTGTGCAGCAAAGAGGCATCGTCGCCGATTGCCCCATCGGGTATGTCATCCCGTGTGGGCTCCGTGCTACGCAGTTTCTGAGCCGCGACGCCCAGGCTGCGGGTGATGTCGATCTCCGAGGAAACGTCCCCGCACAGCCCGAAGGTACGCGGCAGGCTCCACAGCTCGCTGCTGCGACGACGGACGACCTTGAAGCCATTGCGCGGGTCCATGGGCGCCCCTGCGCGACCGGTGCCCGGTACCTCCCGTACCAGCAGGTAGAGTTGCTCCCAGGGTTGGCCCGCAACGGGTGCTGTGGTGGTGAACTGTCCTTCGAAGAACTCGATGCGCGCGCCTGCCGGGACCTGCTGCTTGCGCGTGCCGGGCGCCTGCCAGCAGCGCTTCGCCATCGCCGCATCGTTGGTGCGCGTGTTGGTGGCTGCCATGAGGCACAGCTCCAGTGGCTGATCGTGATCATTGGCGAAGCGCACGGCGTACAGCCGGTTGTCGGGATCCAGCACGGTCTGCACCGCGATCGGCAGGTCGCAGCACTCAAGTCGCGCCTGTGTGGCTTGCGCGGTGAAGCGCATGTCGTCTTCGAAATCATTGTTGTCCCGTTCCACCTGGATCGCGCCGCGCTCGCCGCCGAGCTGCACCGGCGCATCAAAGCCGGCGACTTCGATGCTCGCGCGATCGGTCACTGCCACGATCTCGGTCTCGCTGGGGCGTCGGGCCTGCCAGCCATGGGTCAGTCGCTCACGCAGGCGTTGCGTGTCCGCGGTCAGCTGCTCCCGAACCGCGAACCGGTCCTTTCGCTGCCGTGCGATACGCTGGGGAATGACTGGCGGAAGCGGGATCTGATCGCGTGCCAGGCTGGAACTCAGGGCCCTGTGGTCGGTGTCATCGACCTTCGCGGCCTGGGGCAGGCGAAAGCGTCGCTCCGTCGTTGCATCAAGGGCGCGACCGAGCCCGAGCGCGCCCGGCGTCAGGTCCGGACAGGACGCGGCTCGGCGTTGCTCCCCGGCTGCCGGCTCGGCGTAGAGTGCGTAGCGGTAAACGGCGCCCGGCGATCCCTTTGGCAGCGAGACCTCGATCTGATCCCGGGAACGTTGCACCCGCTTGCGGGCACTGGCGACGGGCTCCGTCTCATCGCCTTGGAACACCGCCACCTGCAGGCAGGCGGCAACATCTGCATAGTTGCTGTGAACATCGAACAGCAGCGTCCGCCCGGGTACCGCTGCAGCGGCATCGGCGTCTGCTTCTGCAGCGTGATCCGGGGTCGTCACCGCGCGTAGCCGCACATCGAGCTTCTTCTGCGCTGGCCAGGGGCCCAGGTAGTCGAGATGTTCGAAGTCACCACAGCAGGGGTCGCTGCCTGTGCGATCGCTCCAGCGCACCGCGAAGTTGAGCTTGGCCAGGCCTCCTGGAGACAGACGGGCGATCTGGCGCGGATCGTTCACCGCCACGGCATCCAGCGGCAGGGAAGCGATATCGAGCTTCACCACGTAGTTTAGGCCGAAGCGATCGGGCGCCTCGATATCGGCAATGTGATAGCGGCCGTGTTGGTCGGTCTCGATCAGCAGGCCATCGGGCGTGATGAGCCGTGCGCCGGCAACGCCTTCCTCGCTGCCATCGCTGGCCTGAAGTCCGTTGCCGTCGCGATCATGAAAGACCTTGCCGATGATCGTTGCCGTGCTGAACAGCGTGTCGATGATGATGTCGACCACCCCATCATCGCTGACCTCGCTGCTGATCTCGCTGGCGGCGATCGCCTTGTTGCGTGCCGGGCCAACCCGGGCGGCGGTGGTGACCTGGGAGGGAAAGCGGATCTCCACGGCTTCCTGCGGCGCCAGATCGAAGGGAGCGAAGCTCAGTGTGCTGCTGCCGCTCGCCGCCAGCGCCACGCGGTCATCGTCGCCGGTGCCTAGCACACCGTCAGGTCCTGCGCGCACCAGCACCACCGCGCTCGCATCGGGGCGAAAGCCTGGCGGCGCGGTATCAGCCACGGTCACTGCGGTCTGCGGTTGGTCGAGCAGGTTCGTGACGGTCAGCGTATACCCCACCGTTCGGCCGATGCGGGTCACCCGTGGCTGCGGGAGCACGTCGATCTGCAGGCGTTGGGACAGCGCCGGCGCGACGGTGACCGGAATGAGGATCTCCGTCAGTCGCGATTCCTCCGGGTCGCCGTCGCCATTCGGATCCGGATCGGTGCCGTCCGTGGACCGATCGCGTCGGCCACCCGCCGCCGTCAGCTCTGCGCTGTTCTCGAACAATGCACCGGGTTCGGCATCCAGAATCAGCGTCAGTTCGACCTGCGCCTGTGCACCCGATTCCAGGCGATCATCTCCCCGCAGAAGCAAGCGTTGCCCCCGGCCATCGAAGTCCTCACGCACTGCGAGCGTCTCACTGGCGATGCGCTCGATCTCGAAGGTCACCGGGCCCGGAAAGGTCGTGTCCAACGCGTCTTCGAGCTGCACGTCTTCGGCGACACCATCGCCGAAGTTTTCCAGGGTGAACAGGAACTGGAGGCGATACCGGCCCGGCATGAGTGTCTCGAGGCTCGTCAACGCTTTCGCGAGGCCGGGAATCGGTGTGCCCGGCGGTGCCAGCGGGTCATAGGGAATCGGGGTGGGCGCTTGTTCAGCCGGGTCGCCGTCACCGTCCGGGTCCGGGTCGGTGCCGTTGGTGGACTCATCGGCCGGCGCATCGGTCGCGGTGACCGTCGCACTGTTGAACAGTGCGCCGGTGTCGGCGGTGACTTCAAAACGAATGGCGAAGTTGACCGTTGCGGTTGCGCCTGGTGCCAGCCGTTGCCCCTGCGCCAGCAGCTGCCGGTTTGTCGCGCCGTCGAAGGTGGTGTTGATCGTCAGCTGGGGTGACCGCAGGCTGTCCGCCTCGACCTCGAACGACTCGGCGGAAGCGAACGCCGCAGCGAGATCGTCGGTGAGTGAGAGATCCTCGAGCGGTGCTTCGCCGAAGTTGCGCAGCGTGAGAGTGATCTCTGTGCGGCGCTCATTGCCCTCAAGTGTTTCTGCGCTGCTGGCGCTTTTGGCAAGGCCGGGGAGCGGGCCAGCCCGGGCCGGCAGCTCGAAGGGCAGGGGGGTTGGCTGTTGCTCGTCGGGCGCGCCGTCGCCATTGGGGTCCGGGTCGTCACCGTCGGTGGAGAGATCGGTCAGGCACAGCGCGCACTTGCCCATGGCCTGATTGAAGAAGGTCCCCTGTTCGGCCAGCGGACGGTAGTTCACGGTGAAACTGACCGTGGCGCGAGGGCCGGGCTCAAGACTGTTCCCCGGCGCCAGCAGGCCAAGGTCCGTACGACCGTCATAAGCACCGTTGACCTTCAGCTCAGAGCTGCGCAGGGAGCCTGCGATGATCTCGAAATCACGTACGTCGTTTCCGAACACCGCGGTCAGATCGTCGATCAGCTCGACGTCGGTCAGCACTGCGTCGGTGAAATTCTCGAGTTGCAGCTCGATGTCGTTGCTGAAGGTTCCCTCGCCAAGGTAGCGCGTTGCGCTGGCGCGCTTGCTGACGCCCAGCCGCGGCGGTGCCGGGATGTCCCAGCTGATGGGGGTTGGCACCTGCTCATCAGGAATGCCGTCGCCGTTCGGGTCCGGATCGTCGCCGTCGGTGGAGTCATCCGGCACACATTCCCGGGACACGGTGGTCGCGGTGTTGTAGACCACGCCCCAGGCCTCGGTCACGGTGAACCTGACCGCGAAGTGCACCTGCGCCAGCTCGCCCACATCGAGTCGCACGTGCTCACCGAGCAATGCGGTGTCAGCGCTGCCGTCGAATGCCGGATTGATCCGCAGTCGATCGCTGGCGACGCTGCCCTGTACCACCTCGAAGCCGGCGACGGCGTTCCCAAAGGTGGCCTGCAGGTCGTCCGTGAGGGTCA
>JBCDIK010000146.1:0-9802 GCA_038749065.1 Pseudomonadota bacterium
GGCGATCGCCGCAAACAGCGCCGGCGGCATTCCCAAGCGCTCGCCGATTTCCCGGTGATGCGCCCACTCATAGGCGCAGTCCGTGCGCCGGGCGGTGCGTAGGATCGCCACCTCGCGCTGCACCGGGTCGAGGCGGGAACCACGCATGGCGTAGAGCCCGAAAGGTCGCCAGGCACGCAGCAGAGGCAGGTGTCGCAACAGGGTCGCAAACACGTTGGCGATCCGGCCTTGCGGGTCGGTAAAGGGCGCAATGAACTCACGCTGCTCCGCACTCAGGTCCTTTGGCGCCAGTGGCAGCACCCGGGGCTGCGCGGGACGTGCCGGTACCGTTCGTAAGGTCATGCGCGGCTCTCCCTGCCGGAGCCAGGGACCGCCGCTGCCCCGTTGCATGGTTGTCGAACCGTCATGCAAGTCATTGCTCGCTCCAGTCGCCGATTCCGCGAAACTCAAAGTGATCCCGATCCGGCTGCGCGATGCGCTCGTAGAACTCCGGCACGCGCCAGGGCAGTCGGACCGCCGAGCGTCCGTGCGCGTTCTTGTAGTAGCCCCCTCCGGTGTCCTCGTACTGAAAGACCCAGTCCTGTGCGCGTGCATCCAGCTCCTGGTTGAAGTCCTCGTAGGCGGCGCGGGTAACCTCGAAGCAACCCGCACCCCGTTCGATGGTGTCGACGATGACCTGGCAGTAGTAGCAGCTGAACAGCTCGACCCAGGAGTGATAGCTGCCGGCGACCAGCCCCGAGTTGGGACCGTACATCATGGCGAAGTTCGGAAAGCCCGGCAGCATGGCCGTGAGGTAGGCGCGCGGCCCGTCGGCCTGCCACAGATCGTTCAGCGAGGCGCCGTCGCGGCCGCGATAGTTGGTCGGGTACAGGAATCGCTCGACCTCGAAGCCGGCGCACAGCACGACCAGATCATGGGCGCGCTCGACGCCGTCGCCGCCGACCACGCCGGTCCCGGTGAAGGCCTGCACTTGCCCACTGACCAGTGCAACGTGTGGCTGCGTGAGCGTGTGATAGAAGTTGTTGTCCACCACCGGGCGTCGCGCCAGCGGCGCATAGTCGGGCACCAGCTGTTCATACAGGTGCTGGTCTCCACCGACGGCGTCCAGGATGTAGGCCTTGAGCATCTCCCGGAGCTGATCGTTGCGCTCGTTGAACAGCCCACCCGCAGCCACCCAGTCACGATCCACCTCGTTGATCCCATCCATGCGCATCTGCGCAATGTGCGCGCTGAAGACATACCAGTTGCGATAGCCGGGGAAGTGATCGAGCAGCCACTGCTGTTCCGCCGTCACGTCCTGCCGGTAGTTGGGCATACGGGTGATCCAGTTCGGTGTGCGCTGGTACACGGTGAGCGCGGCTGCCTGCTTGGCCAGCCCGCGGACCATCTGAGTGCCGGTGGAACCGGTCCCGACCACCGCCACTCGCTTGCCGGTCAGATCGAAGTCGTGATCCCAGCCCGTCGAGTGAAAGAGCGCCCCCTGAAAATCATCGATGCCGTCAATGCGCGGCAGCTGCGGCGTGCTGAACTGCCCGCTGGCACTGATCATAAAGTGAGATTCATAGGACGCGGTGCGGCCGTCGGCACTGCGGGTGCGGATCTGCCAGCGCTGGGCGCGCTCGTCCCAGCGCGCGTCGGTGACTTCGGTGTCGAGGGTGATTCGCTCGCGCAGCTGGTACTTGTCGACGATGTAGTCGAAGTAGCGCAGCAGGTCGCCCTGGGTTGGAAAGTGATTGCCCCAGGGGTAGTCCAGCTCGAACTTGTACTGGTACAGGAAGGAGGTGACGTCGACTCGCGCCTCCGGGTAGGTGTTCAGCCACCAGGTACCGCCAATGCCGGACTGCCGCTCGACGATCCGGCATCTAAGCCCGAGCCGTTCGAGCTGAATCGCCGCCAGCAGCCCGCCAAAGCCCGCGCCCACCACGGTGATATCGATGCCATCAAGCACCGCCTGGGACGGCCGGTTGCGCCACTGCGGAGCTCGGGCGAGCGGGTCGAAGCCCAGGTCACCCCAGGCGTAGTCCCGGTCAGCAGCACTCAAGGGCCGGCCGCAGAACAGGTCCATCAGCGCATCGGCCTCTGCCCGTGCCGGCGTTCGCAACGGCGAGCCGCCGCCGGTGACGAAGGCGAACGCCTTGTCCTTGACCGCCTGGTGATGGTCTTTGGACAGGCGCGTGAATCGAAAGGGATTGCCGGGCCGCAGCGCGCTGCTGACGGGCATCTGCGCCAGCTCCTCGTCGGCGGTGTGCTGATAGAGCGCCAGGCGCAGGGCATTCACATCCGCCTGGTCGAGCGCCCGGCGCAGAAAAGCAGCGTCCACGTGCGACGACGGGCTTCGCGATACGGCCATCTCCCCTCCGGAGCACTATTCAGGACATCTCGTCCACTTTAATGACACAAATTATAAAAGACAAGCTGTCTCATTTAAGGTGGCATGGCACAATGCGCGGGCAACCAGAGAATGACCGTGACCCAGAAAACCGCCGCCCGGGCTGCGGCCCGCGCCCCGAAAACTGGCCAACTGCAACGCACGTCCGAGGCGGTCCTCGACGCTGTGCTGGCGCTGTTGCGGGAGCAGGCGTATCGGGACATGACCATCGATCAGATCGCGCAGCGCAGCGGCATTGCGCGCTCCACCATCTACCGGCGCTGGGGCAGCGTGGCGGAGCTTGTGATCCAGGCCTTCGAGCGGGCCCTGGGCCCAGGATTGCCGAGCCCCGATCACGGAGACGTGCGGACCGACCTGGTGCATCTGTACCGGCGCTTCGCCAAGATTCTCAAAGGCTCCCTGTGGGGGCAGGTGCTGCCGTCCCTCATCGAGGCAGCGGCCGGTGATGCCGAGTTCGCGCAACTGCTCGCGCGACTCGAGCGGGAACGCCGGCTGAATTCCCGCACCATCCTCGAGCGCGGGATCGAGCGGGGTGAGCTGACACCAGATACGCCGGTCGACCGCATCGTCGAGCTGCTGTCCGGGCTGATGTACCACCGTTACCTGATCAGCGGCGAGAAGCTTGGCGAGCGCGGGCTGGTGGAATGGATGGTGGACGCTGCGCTCGCGCAGCACTGGCAAGAGGGTTAAGGACCGACCTCTGCCGCGATCCCTGAGCCCGTCTCGAACACCCGGGTGAAGGCGTCGCGCCCCTTGAAGTGGACGTCCAACGCAAGCTCGCGCGCGGTCTTGCCGGCGCCATTCGCGAGGTCGGTGCGTGCCCCATGATCAGCCAGCAGCCCTAACATCACTTCGAAGCGCGGATCGGCAGCGCCGCGCAGCGCCCGATGCAACGCCGTCTCTCCTGCCGTGTTCGGAACGTTGACCCGATCGAGGCGCTCGAGCGCCAGGGCCAGCGCATCGGGCTCGCCGCCCGCCACGGCGGCCAGAATCAGATGGTCACCGTCGCTGGTGACCGCGAGTGGATCCGCCCCGGCATCGAGCAGCGCCCGCATGATCGCGCGGTTGCCGCGTTTCGCGGCGAGCAGGAGCGCCGATGCGCGCGGGAACTCGTAGGTGCCCGCCTTGAAGTTGCTTTCGAAGCGCCAGGGCACGCGGGAGGCGGTGGTGAAGGGCTGCGGATCCGCGCCGGCAGCCAGCAACTTGGCAACCAGTGCGGGCTGATCGGCCATGACGGCGGCGTGCAGCAGTTGCCGACCGTTGCGGTCGTAGGCGTTCAGATCGGCCCCGGCGTCAATCAGATCACCGGCAAAATCGTAGTTGCCCTGGTACATGGCGAGCTGCACCAACGTCGTGTCTTCCGGTGCCCGCTCGGCCAGGTCGCCACCAGCGTCGCGGACGCGCCGGGCCATTGCCGCACTGCCGCTCTTTACCGCAAACATCATGGCCGTCCAGCCGCCGGTACTGCGCTGCTCGAGTCGCGCCCCGGCCTGCAGCAGCGCATCAAAACTGTCGATGCGCGCGTGCTGGGCCGCCCACATGAGCGCGGTCTGCCCGCGGCTGTCCGCGACGTTCGGATCGGCGCCCTGCCGCAGCATCCGCTGCAGGATCGGTAACGGCGCGCGGGCGGCGCAGGGCGCAAGCACCGGCAGGCCGTCCGGGCCGCGCACGCGCACATCCGCACCGGCATCGAGGAGCGCATCGAGAATCACTGGCGTTGGATGCAGGCAGGCGACGAACAGCGGCCGGAACGCGTTGCCCTGCGGCGCCGGGTCATCCGGGTCCGCACCGGCTTCGAGCAGGATGCGCACCGCGGTCGTGTCCTGGCGATCGATGGCCCAGGCGAGCGGTAGCGAACCGTCCGCCTGCCGCGCATCCGGATCCGCGCCCTGTCGTAGCACCAGCGCCAGGCGCTCATGATCACCCGCATGCAGTGCGCGCATCAGCGGTGACGAACCGGCATGGCCCATCCCGGCAACCGCGATCAACAGCATCGACGGCAGGCATCGCCAACCCCTAAGCAAGACCACGCCCTGCCTCTGCCGCGTCGAGCTGCTGGAGGGTGCCGGTGCTGTCGCCGAAGGTATCGACGGGGGCGCCCAGACGCTGCAACAGGGTCAGCATCAGGTTGCTCATCGGGGTGTGACGCGGCAGCGCCAGATGGCGATCACCGGGCAAGCCGCCACCGGCGACCAACGCCGGCAGGTCCATGCAGTCATGATCATTCGGCTCGCCAAGACTCGCGCCGGCCAGCACGATGGTCGAGTCGAGCAACGTGCCCTCACCGTCGCGGGTGTCCTGAAGTTTGCGCAACAGATAGACCAGCTGTGCAATGTGAAAGCGACTGATCTTCACCAGCTTGGCGACCTTGGTGGGATCACCACCGTGATGACTTAAGCTGTGATGCGCATCGGGTACCCCGATCTCCGGATAGGCGCGATTGGACAGCTCACGGCCCAGCATGAACGTGGCCACTCGCGTGAGCCCGGTCTGCAGCGCCAGCACCTGCAGGTCAATCATCAGCGCCACATGGGTCGCAAAGTCTGCGGGAATCCCCGGTGGCAGCGTGATTTCTTCAGAAACCCAACGCAGATCCTGACCCGCCAGCCTCTGGACCCGCTGCTCCACGTCGCGCACCGCCGTCAGGTATTCCTCCAGCTTGTGGCGATCCGAAGCAGCCAGCGATCCGCCGAGGCGCGCCGCATCCCCGATGACAAAATCGAGAATGCTGCGCCGGCGATCGAACAGCCGGGCACGGCTCGCGGGATCGACCGCCGCGGCATCGCCGAACAGGCGCTCGAACACCTCCCGCGGGCTCACCATGACCGGCAACGCCTGCGTCGGGCTGCGCCAGGACAGGGTGTTGGTATAGGTGCAGCTGAAACCGATATCGCAGCTCCCAAGCAGGCTGGACGGCTCGATGCCGAGCTGCAGCGAGTCAAAGGCGGTGTCCGTGCCCAGGTGCGCGGCAGCAACCTGATCCATGGACACGCCGCAGCGCAGGTCCGAGCCCTCGGTCGGCTTCGGGTGCGCACCGGTCAGAAAAGATGCGCAGCTGCGGCCGTGCGCGCCGCCAGGATCGCCCAATGGCTGCGCGTTCGCGTGCGCCAGACCGGTGACCACGTTGATCCGCTCGCGCAGCGGTGCCAGTGGCTGGAGGATCGGCGGCAACTCGAAGCCGGTGCCGGTTCGGGCCGGGCGGAAGCTGTCCATGCGCATGCCGTTCGGCAGGTAGAAGATGCTGAGTCGCTGCGGTGGCCGCGGGGCCGTATGGGTGTTGGTCGAAGCACCGGCCAGAGAGGGCAGCCACGGCAGCGCCAGAGTAACGCCGGCGCCGCGCAGGACACCGCGGCGGCTTAAGGGACGCGGTCGCTTCACGATTCGGGACTCCGGCGATGATTGAACGCATAGCTGTTGATGATGCCGAGCAGGACCTGCTGAGCCCGGTAGCCGTCTGCTGCGGCATCGGCTGCGATCGCCCGGATCGTCGGCCGGTCCTGCGGCTGAATGCCACGACCGAGCGCATAGATCATGAGCTGTTCGGTGAAGGCCCGCAGAAACTGGTCCCGACGCGCCAGCAGCACCGTCTGTAGCCCGGGCAGACCCTCGAAGGTCGTGCCATCGGGCAGACTCGCTCGCAGGTCGATCGCCTGGCCCGCAAACTCGCTGCGGGACGCGCCGATGGCATCGAAGCCCTCAAGGGCAAGCCCGAGCGGATCCATCTTCACGTGACAGGATGCGCACGCCGGCTTGGCGCGATGCAGTTCCAGCTGCTGGCGCGCGGTGAGCGCGCGCCCGGAACGCTCGGCCACCAGCGCGGGCACATCCGGCGGTGCCGGCGGCGGCGGCGCTGCTAGCAATGCATCGAGGATCCACTGCCCCCGCCGCACCACCGAGGTGTGATTGCCGTAGGACGTCAGCGTCAGCAGGCTGGCCTGGCCCAGCAGGCCCCCGCGCTGCGCGGTAGCAGGCAACGCGACTCGGCGGAAGGCGGGCCCATACACACCCTCCAGGCCGTAGTGCGTCGCCAGGCGCTCGTTTAAGAAGCTGTAGTCGGCCTTGAGAAAGTCGAGCAGGCTGCGATCCTCGCGCACCACCGCGGCGAAGAAGCGCTCGGTCTCCTCGCGCATGGCAGCGCGCAGGCGCACGTCGAAATCCGGATAGGCTTCGACATCGGCACGGTGATAGTCGAGGTTCCGCAGAAACAACCATTGCCCGGCGAAGTTCTCGGTCAGCGCCGCGGCGCGCTCATCGTCGAGCATGCGCGCGACCTGCGCGCGCAGGATCCGAGGACGACGCAGGCGCTGGCGCTGCGCCAGCGAGAGCAGTTCATCGTCCGGCCCGCTGCTCCAGAGAAACAACGCCAGGCGGGTCGCAAATTCCGTATCGGTAACACGATGAGGGGTTCCCGGCGCGAGCCCGGGCGGTGTGTCCTCCACCACAAACAGGAATCTTGGCGCGACCAGAAGGGCCTGCACGGCGGTCGCAATCGCTTCATCAAAGTCGGACTGCGCGCGCGCCGCGGTAAAGACCTTCATGATTGACGCCAGGTCCTCTGCCGTTGCGGGGCGGCGATAGGCACGGCGCAGCAGCGGCCGCAGGATGCGCTTCGCGCAGCGCTGCTCTGCGCGCGCGCCGCGGCCGGGGCGACAGCGCAGGATCGCTTCGCGACTGGGCAGCTCGCGTGCGCTTGCCGCCCGGGTCGCTTCGAGATCCGGCGTCGGCAACGGCCCCTCCACTTCGATCTGCAGCACGTCGCGCAGAAAATTCTTCTGCGCAAACCGCGGTGACTCGTGGAAGGTCGGCACGTTCGCGGACGCCACCCGCGCGCCATCGACCACGAAATCAAGGGTAGTAAGCGCTGGCGACGCGACGGGCATGGGCACGATATCCGTGGTATTGCGCAGGGTCTGGACGCTCTCATCCAGGCCCAGTTCCCGACGAAAGCTCATGCCCAGGGTATGCGGCCCAGCATCGAGCCAGATCTGCTGCGCATAGCGGTTCTCGGGCAGCCGGTCGACTTCGTTGTTGGTATTGGCGTTGAGAAAGCCGGCCAGTTCGTAGTAACCGGCGTGCGGGGCGTAGTACTCGAAGGCGCCGCCGCCGCGGGAGTCGATGGGCAGTGCTCCGCTGCTGCGCTCGTTGAACGACGGCACCCCCTGATTGAGGATCGAGCCATCTTTGGGGACCTGGTAACCCGTTCGTGCCGGGGCAGCAGGGTCGACGCCAAGTGCGAGACGGCTAACGCGCCCGGCGACGGCGAAGTAGCGATCCATCAGCGTGGAGGACACGGTCAGCACGTCGGCGATGTTGTCGAACCCGTAACCGGAATCATCGGCGGGCAAGCTGCTGGCTTCGACCAGGTCCACCCCGAGAAGATCACGCACCGCGTTCGCATACTCCGCCCGGTTGAGCCGGCGCAGCGCGCTGTGCCCGGGATGCGGATGGCGCGCACTGTAGCCATCGAGCTGCCCCTGCAGCCAGGCGGCGAACTGCGCGCGATCATCGGGCGAAGGCTGCTTCTTGCGCAGTGGCGGCGGCATGTCGCCGTCGCGGGTCATGCGCAGGATCTTCTCCCAGGCTTCCAACTGCTCGCCGCGGGCGATCGCATGCAGATCCACATCGACCAGAGCCCAATACCCGGCGAATCGCTCTTCGTTGTGACACCGGCTACAGTAGCGCTGCAGAAACCCGTCGGCCTGCGCCTGGGCATCCTCTGGCATCTCACCTGGGCTCGCGAACACCAGCCCAGCGCTACCCGACCAAAGGCCGAGGAGGATCATGTAGAGAGAGGCGCGCTTCGCCGCGTTGCCCACGTTCACCTCACCCTATTCACCCCACGCTCGCTCACCTGACTCACAATGCAAGCATGGTGCCGTCCAGTCACGGCGTGGGTGCACGCGGCCTGACCGTTCACGCACCGCCATTGGGCGTCAGACGCCTGCGCGCACCAACAGCGCGCGTTGTCGCGCAGATCATCGAGGATCGCTAGCATGTCGTCGGTAGCGAATCACAGGCCATCATGAGCAACACTCCGCCCCCGATCACAAACGCCCCGCACGCTGGCGCGAACCTCACGACCCGGTACCGCACCCTGATTGTCCTGACCGCCGCCCAGTGCTTTGGCCAGACGGCGGTCCCGTTGTTCGTCTTGCTCGGTGGCATCGTCGGGGCACAACTCGCGCCCAGCCTGGACTGGGCCACACTGCCGGCCGCAGCGCTGATCATCGGCATGGCCGCAGCGACCATGCCCGCCTCGCTGCTCATGGCGCGATTCGGGCGTAAGGCCGGCTACCTGGGCGGCACCGCCCTGAGCATCTTCGGCGCGCTGCTGGCGGCCTGGGCCACCACCGAAGGGTCCTTCGCCCTGTTCTGTCTCGCCGCGTTTCTGGTGGGCTGCCACAGCGCCGTGCTGCAGCAGTTTCGTTTTGCCGTGGCGGAGTCGGTGCCCACGGAACGCGTCTCGCGCGCCCTGTCCATCCTGATGCTGGCCGGCATCTTTGCGGCGCTCGTCGGCCCCGCCGTCGGTGAGCGCTTCAGCGCTGTGCCCGAACTTGCGCCGTTCACCGGTTCCTTCCTGGCGCTGGCAGCGCTCGTGAGTGTGTCGTTCTTCATTTTGCTTTTGTGCTTTCGCAACCTGCCCGTGTTGGAAGACACCACCAGCGAACCCGCGCGGCCGCTGTCGGAGGTGCTGCGGCAACCGCAGCTGGTGCTGGCCATCGCTGCCTCAGCGATCGGCTACAGCGTCATGAGCCTGGTGATGACCGCCACGCCGATTGCGATGCACGAGATGCACCAGCACTCACTCGCGGATACCACCTGGGTCATTCAGAGCCACATCCTCGCGATGTTCCTGCCGTCGCTGTTCAGCGGCGTCCTTATCGCCCGCCTGGGCGTGATGCGCATCATCAGCGCCGGGCTGCTGTTGCTGGGACTGTGCATCGTCCTCGGCTGGGGAGAGCCGGCCCTCATGCACTACTGGGGCACGATGGTGCTGCTGGGTATCGGCTGGAATTTTCTCTTCCTGGGCGGCACCACACTGCTGACGCAAAGCTACCGACCGAGCGAGCGCTATCAGGTCCAGGCTGCCAACGATTTCGCGGTGTTCGGCACCCAGGCGGCGGCCTCCCTTGGCGCCGGCGTGCTGCTCGCCGCCGTGGGCTGGAACGGCGTGCTGGCCTTCAGCGTGCCCTGGCTGCTGCTACTCCTGCCGGCGCTCTTTATTGCCCGACGGGGTGCACCGAGGCTCAAGCCCACCTGAATGAGTGCGGATGAAATTTTCTTGTATTAGTTAAATTTTTAAGTCAGGCTCATTATGGGAGGATGACCACGGGCTGGTCCTGTTCGAGATCGAGTTTCAGGCGTTCGGCGAAAGCCTTGCCGAGATCGAGGCGAATGTCAGGGGTGTTCAGA
>JBCDIK010000147.1:0-9781 GCA_038749065.1 Pseudomonadota bacterium
CATTTCGGGCGAAGGATTCCTGGCTGTCGCCACAGCCGGCGAAGTCCGGGCGGATGCTGAAGACTCCACGCTCCGCCAGCGCCTGCGCCAGCTGCGTAAAGCCGCCGGCCTCGTGGCGGGTACCGCCATGGCCGTGCAGCAGCAGTACCAGCGGCGCCCGGCCGCTAACCTGCTCAGGACCAGCAAAGGTCACCGGCACCTCAACCCCTCGGGAGGGGATCCACAGGTCGCGACTGAAGGTCGTGGTTGCATCCGCAGCCTCGTCCGCGGATTCCGCCGTGGCGGCAGCCTTGGCTGGCGCCGTCGCAGGGCCGCCAATCTGACTGTGGCACCCCGACCCAAGCCATAGGAACGCCAGCCACAGGCACAACCCCCGCACCCGGATCCGTTTGCGGTTCCGCATCCGCATCGGCTCAGCCATCACTACGCCCCCGATACCGGTCCTATTCAACGGCTGCCATGCTACAGCCACAGCGACTCGATTGCCGGGATAGGGGCATCCCGCTATGGTCGCGCCCATGTATGGTCGCGCCCATGACTGAGCGAACGATGAATGAGCTGACCCTGAACGTACTGAGCCTGCGCTATTCGTCCTGGTCCATGCGCGCCTTTCTGGCGCTGCAGCAGACGGGCGCTGCCCATACGATCGTGACGCGAGCGCTGCCGCACATGCAGCGCCAGGGCGAGGGCGACGCGCTGGCGGAGTTGGACAGCACCACCCGCCGCGAGCGCCGCGAATTGGGCAGCATTCACGGGCTGTTCCCAACGCTGTGGATCGACGGCGTCGGCATTCACGAGACCCTGGCGATCTGCGAAACCCTCGCGGAGCATTACCCGGACGCGGGCCTCTGGCCCGAGCCGCCGCTGGAGCGGGCCAGGGCGCGCGCGCTGTCGAGCGAAATGGCCACGGGCTTTACCGGGCTGCGAGGGGAGCTGTCCTGCCATCTGTTCGGGCGGGTGCAGGGGTTTACGGCGAGCGCCGGCGCGCAGGCGGATATCGAGCGCGTCTTCGAGCTGTGGGCCGATGCACTCAATCGTTCCGGCGGTCCCTTCCTGTTCGGGGCGTTCGGCATCGTCGACGCGATGTACTTTCCCGTGCTGACACGCTTTCGCACCTACGGGGTGACGGTGCCGGCAGCACTCGAGCGCTATACGAGCGCTCTGGCGCAGGCCGCACCGGTGCAGGCGCTGCTGCGGGAAGCGGCCACCGCGCCCCCCATCCCAATCTACGACGACTATTTGCGCGAGCTGGGCGGCGACCCGGAGGCCGGTCGCAGCGATCCCCTCGGCTGAGGCGATGCTGAGCGCCCGGGCGCTCAGTCAGCGGTGCCGAGCGCCAATCCCTGCGCCTGCGCAAAGTCCTGCGCCCGGGAGACCGGTAGATGGTTTTCCTGCGCCAGCGTCGACAGGGCGGCAAAGGCAATCCAGGCCGCAGAGACGCGGAAGTGATCGCGCAGTTCAGGACGCCCCTCGGACAGGCCGAACCCATCGGTGCCGAGCACGACGTAGGCGCCCGGCATCCAGTGGGCAATGCTCATGGGCAGCGCACACATGTAGTCGCTCGCGGCAACGAACACCCCCTCCACGCCATCGAGCTGCTGCGCAAGAAAAGATCGCCGTGTACTGTCGCCGATGGCCAATAACTGAGCCTCGTCAGCCGCCTGGGCATCACGAGCCAGTTCCGTGTAGCTGGTCACACTCCAAACGCCCACGCGCAGGCCCTGCGCTTCCAGGTGCGCCGCGGCCTCCAGCGTTTCCTTCATGATCGGCCCGCTGCCGAACAGCTGCACATCGGCCTGCCGCTCGCCCTGATACAGGTACATTCCGCCGAGTACGCCGGCGCTCAGCGCCTCGAAGGCATCTTCGTCTTCGCGAGGTACGGGGCAGGCCGGC
Organism: Pseudomonadota bacterium; assembly: GCA_038749065.1. Classification (GTDB taxonomy): domain Bacteria; phylum Pseudomonadota; class Gammaproteobacteria; order Pseudomonadales; family Azotimanducaceae; genus CALHVX01. Next base: position 1,894 of record JBCDIK010000147.1, read on the forward strand.
ATGGGCTCCGCCTGATTGGTCACCGTCAGGTAGTAGAAGATGTCTTCCATCTCCGTATACATGCGCCGGATGCCATCGCGCACGATGATCGCGAGCTCATAGCCAAAGGCCGGGTCAAAGCTGAGCAGGTTCGGCACCGTCGAAGCCTGCAGATGGGAATGACCGTCCTGATGTTGCACGCCTTCGCCGTTCAGCGTGGTGCGACCGGAGGTGCCGCCGAGCAGGAAGCCCTTGCAGAGCATGTCGCCGCAGGCCCAGATCATGTCGCCCACGCGCTGGAAGCCGAACATGGAATAAAAGATGTAGAACGGAATCATCGGCAGGCCGTGATTGGCGTAGGCGGTGCCGGCTGCGAGAAAGGACGCCATGGCCCCGGTCTCGCAGATGCCCTCCTGCAAGATCTGACCGTCCTCGGCCTCCTTGTAGGGCGCGATGGTGCCCACGTCGACCGGCTCGTAGCGTTGCCCTGCCGGCGAGTAGATCCCGGCCTGGGGAAAAAGCCCGTCCATGCCAAAGGTACGCGCTTCATCGGGCACGATCGGCACCACGTACCGGCCGATCGTCTTGTCCCGCAGGAGCTTGGCGAGCATGCGAACCACCACCATGGTCGTGGACTGCGGTCGCTCCGAGCCCTTGAGCTGATCGGCAAAGAGCTCAAGCGGCAGCGGCGCAAGCGCCTCACACTGAACGCGGCGCTCCGGCAGAAAACCGCCGAGGGCGGCGCGCCGGTCCCGCAGGTAGGCCATTTCAGGCGCATCCTCTGCCGGCCGGTAGAACGCCGCCCGACGGATTTCGTCCTCGGTCAGCGGAATCTCGAAGCGCTCGGCCAACTCGAGCCGCTCGCTCTCGCTGAGCTGCTTTTTCTGATGCACCGTGTTGCTGGCCGCGGCGCCGGGCCCGAGCCCGTTGCCCTTGACGGTCTTTAACAGGATCACGCACGGTTTGCCCTGCACCTGCTGCGCCTGCGCGAAGGCGGCATAGATCTTCTTGGGGTCGTGACCGCCACGCTTGATCGAGCGCACTTCCTCGTCCGTCAGCGTCTGCATGAGCTTCTCCAGCCCAGGGGTCGACTCGACCCAGTGTTCGCGCTGAGCGTCACCCGGCAGCGTGGTGTAGCGCTGATAGTCCCCGTCGAGGGCCTCGTTCATGCGCTGGCGCAACAGGCCGTCCGTGTCCCGGGCCAGGAGCGCGTCCCAGCCGCTGCCCCAGATCACCTTGATGACGTGCCAATCCGCACCGCGGAATGACCGCTCCAGTTCCTGGATGATCTTGCCGTTGCCGCGCACGGGCCCATCCAGGCGCTGCAGGTTGCAGTTGATCAGCAGCACCAGGTTGTCGAGGCCCTCCCGGCTCGCGACGTTGATGGTGCCGAGGACTTCAGGCTCGTCCGCTTCGCCGTCGCCGATAAAGGTCCAGATCTTGCCGCCGTTGCGCGCCTTCAATCCCCGCTGTTCGAGATACTTGGCAAAGCGCGCCTGGTAGATCGAGCTGGGGGTGGACAGGCCCATGCTGGCCGTGGGCATCTGCCAGAACGCTGGCAACCGCCGCGGGTGCGGGTAGGAGGGCAGGCCACCGCCTTCGGCCAGCTCCCGGCGGAAGTTCTTGAGCTGCGTTTCGCTCAGCCGTCCTTCCAAAAACGCGCGGGCGTAAACCCCGGGCGCCGAATGCGCCTGAAAATGCACCTGGTCGCCGCCGTAGCTGTCGCTGCGGGCCCGGAAGATATGGTGAAACCCGACCTCCATCATGTTGGCCGCGGACAGGTAGGTCGCGATATGGCCGCCCACCCCGCTGCCGCTGTCGTAGGCCTGCAGCACCATCGCGACCGCGTTCCAACGAATGATGCGCCCCAGGCGCTCTTCGAGCGCGATATCGCCTGGGTAGGCGGGCTCATCGGAGACGTCGATGCTGTTGACGTAGGGCGTGTTCAGCGCCGCTTCGGTCAGGATCACCCCGCCGCGGCTGAGTTCATCCTGGAGCTTGAGCAACAGCGCCTTGGCTTCCTCCGCCCCGCGGTGGCGCAGCACATCGCCAAGCGCGTCGAGCCACTCCTGCTGCTCGGAAAGCCAGTCGCTGTCGAAGTTGGTCTGCGCCATGGGTCATCCCCCCTATTCCACTATCCGGCCCGGGTGGGAGAACATGCAGCGCATGCATTGCTCCTCAGATCGGGTTCCTATCTTACGCCATTGCCGCTCCGCAAGCCGTGAGCTACGCCCGCGCCCCTTCATTCGGGCCGGCGGCGACTTTGCTACTATCGGCGCCACGGGAACCGGGAAGTTTTGAGGGGAAGACCATGTCACCAACACCGATCCGCGCGCTGCTGGCCGGCGCGCTCCTGTCGCTGGGCGCCGCCTGCAGAGATGAGCGGGCGACCGCGCCGGCAACCGCTGAGGGTGCCGCTGCGAGCGCAGCCGCAAGCGCGGCCGACACGGACGCGACCAAGCGTCTGCGTACCGCCACTGCATCGGTCAACGGCGCGCGAATCGCCGCCGCCAACAGTGAGCCCGGGAACTGGCTGACTCACGGGCGCACCTACGACGAGCAGCGCCACAGCCCTCTCACGCAGGTCACCGCCAAGAACGTCGAAGAACTTGGCCTCGCCTGGTACTTCGATACGGGCACCAAGCGCGGCCTCGAGGCCACGCCCATCGTGGTAGATGGCGTGATGTTCTCCACCGGCAGCTGGTCCATCGTCTGGGCCCACGATGCCCGCAACGGCGAGCTGCTGTGGACCTTCGATCCACAGGTCGACAAGGCCTGGGGCAAGTACGCGTGCTGCGACGTCGTCAATCGCGGGGTCGCGGTCTGGGAAGGCAAGGTCTACGTCGGCACCCTCGACGGTCGCCTGATCGCGCTCGATGCCGGCACCGGCGAACCGGTCTGGAGTAAGCAGACCACGGATACGGAGAAGCCCTACACCATCACCGGCGCGCCGCGGGTCGTGAACGGCAAGGTCATCATCGGCAACGGCGGTGCCGAATACGGAGTGCGCGGCTATGTCGGTGCCTACGATGCTGCGACCGGCGAAGAAGCCTGGCGCTTCTACACGGTGCCCGGCGATCCCTCCAAGCCCTTCGAGAACGAAGCGATGGAGATGGCCGCGAAAACCTGGCGCGGCGGCAAGTGGTGGGAGATCGGCGGTGGCGGCACCGTGTGGGACTCCATGGCCTACGATCCGGAGCTGAACCAGCTCTACATCGGTGTCGGCAATGGCTCGCCCTGGAACCGCTACATTCGCAGCCCCGGTGGCGGTGACAACCTATTCCTGTCATCGATCCTGGCGCTGAACCCGGATACCGGCGAGCTGATCTGGCACTACCAGACGACCCCGGGTGACACCTGGGACTACACGGCTGTGCAGCACATGATCCTGGCGGACCTGACCCTCAACGGCGAAGAACGCAAGGTTCTGATGCAGGCGCCGAAGAACGGTTTCTTCTACGTGCTTGATCGCACCACCGGTGAGTTCATCTCGGCAGAAGCCTACGTGCCCGTGAACTGGGCCACCCACATCGACCCGGAGACCGGGCGCCCGGTCGAGAATCCCGAGGCGCACTACGCGAACGACGTGAAGAAGATCCGCCCGGCACCCTATGGCGGTCACAACTGGCACCCGATGGCCTACAACCCCGATGCCGGATTGGTCTACATCCCCGTGCTCGACCTGCCCTTCAAGTACGGCCAGGACAACGCCTTCAAGTACAACACAAAAGAGTGGAACACGGGCGTCGACTTCATGCAGACCGCGCCCGCCGCGGACCCCGACCAGCTGCTGTCCGATCTGCAGGAAGTGAAGGGTTTCCTGACCGCCTGGGACCCCGTTAAGCAGGAAGCACGCTGGAAAATCGAACACCCCATGAGCTGGAACGGCGGCATCCTCAGCACCGCCGGCAATCTGGTGTTTCAGGGCCGGGCCGATGGCGCCTTCGCCGCCTACTCGGCGGATAAGGGCGAGCTGCTGTGGGAGTTCCCGGCCGACATCGGCATCATCGCCGCGCCCATGAGCTATGAGATCGACGGCGAGCAGTACGTGACCATCGTGGCCGGCTGGGGGGGCGCCTTCGCACTCGCCTCCGGCGTGCCGCGGCATCGCAACAACGCACTGACCGATGGCCGGATCCTGACCTTCAAGCTCGGCGCCGATCTTTCGTTGCCGAAGGTCGAGATCGCCTACATCGACATTCCCGAGCCGCCGGCCATGGAGTTCACCCCGGAGCAGGTGGGCCACGGTCAGAAGCTCTATCACAGCTACTGCGCGGTCTGTCACGGCGCCGGGGTCACGAGCAGCGGCGGCGGCATCCCCGATTTGCGCTACAGCACTGCGGATGTGCACCAGGCCTGGGACGCGATCGTGCTGCAGGGGGCTTACATCGGCAAAGGCATGGCGAAGTTCGATCATGTGCTTGAGCCTGCGGACTCGAAGGCCATCCAGGCCTACGTGATCGCCGCGACCCAGGGCACCATCGCCTTCTGCCAGAGCGACTACCGCAAGAACTACCCGGAGCTGCTGGACACGGCCTGCACCAAGGCCCAGGTCGCCGCCGGCAAGTAACCCCCCGCACTGACGCCCCGGGATTTCCCGGGGCGCTTATCGACGTCTTCTCAACAGGCTCCCATGTCGATCTTCGAATTCGTTCTGACCGGCTTCACGATCGTTCTGGCCCTGGTGATCACGCGACTGCTCGGCGGCCTGCGCTGGGCCTTGGATCCGGAGCGCGCCTACTGGGTGCACGCGCTGCTGGTCATCACCATGCTGGCGCTGACGAGCCTGATCTGGTGGGGCCTGTGGTACTCCCGCGACACGCAGTGGAGCTACCTGGCCTTCGCCTACAATCTGCTGATCGGCCCCGGGATCGTGTACTTCGCAGCGACGGTACTGATTCCTGACAATCCGCGCCGCATCCGCAGCTGGCGGGAGCACTACTACCGCAGTCACCGCATGTTTTATGGCGCGTTCGCGATTATGGATGTGCTGTTGTTCCTTGGCTCACTGCTGTTCGCCGGCACCCCGCTGTGGCACTTCACGCGCATCCTGCAGGCGGCAGCGATGGCTGTGTGCATCATCGGCATCATGAGTCGCCGCCACTGGGTGCATGGCGCACTCGCCTGCGTACTCGCGGCCATCGTGGTGACCGCGATGGCCTACTCGGAGATCAGCGCGACGCAGCCAGATTGACGCCGAGGGCAATCAGCGCCGCGCCACCCAAGCGGTTGGCCAGCCGGGCGGAGGCCGGTGAGCGCTCGAACGCCCGTAGCAGGCGATCCGCTAGCAGCACGCACAACAGATCGGCGCTGGAGAACATCAGGTTCACCACCGTGCCCAGGATCGTGAGCTGGGCCCACAACGGCAGTGCGGCAGCGGGGTCCGTGAACTGGGGCAGGAACGCGAGGTAGAAGATCGCGGTCTTCGGGTTGAGAACTTCGACCAGCGCACTCTGCCAGAACGCCGGGCGCGTCGCGGGCTGCGAATCAGACACCAGCGCCGCGCCGTCTTTGCGGGTGATCATCAGCGACACGCCCAGCCACACCAGGTAGGCCGCGCCGGCCAGTTTCATGACCGTGTACATCACGGGCACCGCCTGAAACAGCAGCGCGAGACCAAGCGCGGCCGCCAACACGTGCACGTAGCCGCCCACATGAATCCCCAGCGCAGCCATTAGTCCACCGCGGCGCCCTCGCGCCAGGGTCTGCGCCGCGGTATAGAGCATGGAAGGTCCCGGCATGTAGGCAAACAGCGCCGTCGCTGCGATGAACGCGACGAGCAGTTCGAGATCAGGCACGCGGACGTACCTTGAGCTTCAGCTTAAGGGTCCCAAGCATGATGCCAGGCTGGTGCTCGAAGCGATTGCCCGGTGCGTACTCAAGCGGCGCCAGCCGGTCGAGCAGACATTCCCAGGCAATCCGCTGTTCCAGCCGCGACAGCTGCGCACCCGGGCAGACCCGCGGTCCCTGGGAAAACACCAGATGCCGCGTCAGCGCCTTGCGCTCGATGTTCACATCGAAGGGGCATTCCCACTCATCCGGATCGACATTGCCGGCCGCCCAACGCAGATGCAGCAGTGAGCCCTTGGGCACTTTGACGCCCTGAAACTCCTCCTCCTGACTGGTGACCCGCGTGGACAGGCCCTGCGTGGGCGAGCGCAGCCGCATGGCTTCCTCGGTAAACCCCCGCAGCTTGTCCCGGTCGCCGTCCAGCAGCGGCCAAAGATCCGGATGCTCGCACAGCAGCTGCGCCTGTTCTTCCAGCGCGTACTGGGTCGTCTCGAGCCCGCCGATCATCATGGCGTAGACGATGCCGTTGATCTCCACGTCCGTCAGCTTGCGGCCAAGCGCCTGGTACTCGACATTGCACAGCGCGCTGATCATGTCGTCCTGCGGCGCTTCCCGCCGCGCCGCGATGAACTCAGCGGTATAGGCTTCAAATGCGTTGAGTGCCTCGAACTGGGCTTCAACCTGCTCGGGGGTGAGTTCGTTACGATGACCTTTGCCGTAGACGAACGCCGCCACCTGCGCGTTGCCCCAGTCTGCGAGCTGGGGAATGTCGCTCTCCGGAAAACCAAGGATGTGCGCCATGACGAGCTGCGGCAGGGGCCGGGCGAACTGGGCGACGAAGTCGATCTCATCCTGCTCGATAAAGTCGTCAATCAGTCGCGTGGCCGCGGCACGAATGAAGTCCTCATGACGGCTGGCACCGGGACCCACCCAGGGATCGGTCAGCTCCTGCCGGTGGCTGCGCCACAGCGCGTTGTCCGGGCGCAAGCTCGCCATGGACACCATCATGGCGTTGACGTTCGGAATCTCGCTGATCGGTTTGCCCGTCGCCGCCAGCCCTTTGAGCGCCAGGAACAGGGTCGGCGGAAAGCGCTCCGGGTCGCGCACCACGCGCGCGATATCTTCGTACTTGCTCAGAATGAACCCGTCGGTTCCGGGCGCGTGACCCTCGCCGGGAATCCGGTGCACCGGCGCCTGCTCGTGGAGGATCGGATAAGACTCGTACCAGTGCTCCTGCGCGCCCTGTGCAAAGAGATCCACATCCGCCAGCGCCACGGGGCACCGCGCGCGAATCGCCGGGTCGTCGGGAGTCCTGGGGCCGGGCTGTTTCGGTGCCTGTGCCATAGTTGCGTTCCTGGGCTTGGGTTTCTGGCTGCGTTTGTGTCGCGACTACGAGGCCGTGTGAATGGCACGGTCGCCCGGGCGCCGCAGCTCGTGTGCGCGCCGCCAGCCAGCAAACGCACTGAGAATATGAGGCGGATCGCCGTGCAGCTCGGTAAAGCCGCCGGTCGCTTCGCGCGTATCCATGTAGCAGGCATCGACGCCGTCCGCGTGCAGCTCGCACGCCAGCGCAAATCCCGCATCGAGCAATCGCCGCTGCTCGTCGTGATAGTCGCGGACGAGCACGCCGTGATGGTGATAGCCGCTCTGACCGGGGCCAAACATATCCCGGTAGATCGACGGCGTGTCATCGTGCTGCTCGATGAATTGGATCATCATGGTGCCGAGATAGCCGAAGGCATAGGAGACGTCGGCCTCCGTGTCCATGCCACGATAGCTGAAGCGATCGGCCCGATGATGTGGCGCCAAAAAGAACGGTCCGGCGCCATACAGGCTCGCCCAGCGTTCGCAGGACGCCTCGAGATCAGTCACCAGATAGGCAATCTGAAAGAAATCGTAGCGATCCAACATGCTGACCTCCTCATCAATACCCTAACGGGAAGCGGCCATGCTGGCAAAGCGGCGCCCCAGGCGTAAACTCGGAAGCGTTCATGTGCAGGGGAGGCAGACCATGAGCCGATTCGCAGCGCTGCTCACAGGCAGTGTGATTGTCCTGACCGGAGCCCTGAGCGGCTGCGGGACCACTGGAGAACCCACCACCGGGGAAAGCGGCGCGGCC
>JBCDIK010000148.1:0-9735 GCA_038749065.1 Pseudomonadota bacterium
CGACATCAACCAACCCGCCGTTGATTATGGGGTAGAAAAATTTGGCGTCGATTTGCGCGCCGAGTTCTGGTCCTCCGAGTCTGACTATGAGTTCGATATCTTGGCTTGCATCATGGTTTTGGAACACCTTGAAGACCCAAGACCACTGTTTGCCGAGATGGCGAAAGCGGCGGCCCGATTCAAGGCCAAGGTGTTCATTTCTGTGCCGTTTCTAGAACGAAACCGTTGGAGTTTTATTCAACAGCCTGATCCAAAGAAACCGAACACGCCATTTTTCAACAATGATGTTCACGTAACACACTTTTCCAAAGAAGGTCTGATTCGTTTAGCTCGACAGCACGGCATGCAGACGTATCAATGGTTGCAACCGACGGATACGTGGTCGGGATTTGTATTCGACTGGCAGTCCAGCGATGAGAGCGAGTCTGTGATGCAGAAAGCGACCAAGAAGATCCAGGGCGCGCTCCGCGCGAAGTAAGTGGGCACAGCACTTTCTGTCTCGCCACCGTCAGGCCGTTAGCCCCCGGGCAGTACGTCTTCCGTTTCGCTCATCGATTCGGGCTCTGGGTCATCTCCGCCCGCCAGCGCCACCGCAAAGCGCGCCGCATACTCCCGCAGGCGCATAAGGTTGTCCGGCCCGAGTCGCAGAAACTGCTTCTGCAGCGCCGGCAACTGCTCAAGGGACGCATCCGCATAGCGATAGGCGACCCCCGGCCGCTCGAGCAGCGGGGGCGAGTCAAGCTCAGGCGTAGCGGTCAGGGCGGTGAGCGAGGCATTGATCAGGTCTCGCGCCCGGCGCCGGTCACCGAGCTCCGCCACCGCCTGATCGAGCAGCGGCTCAATGCGCACGAAGACCCCCGCCAGCGCATCGGGCGACAGGACCAGCAGCGCATCGAGCAGTGGCGCATAGCGCGCATAGCCGGCTGGGTCGGGATAGTAGAGCTGGTTGTTGGCGGGAGCCCCGGGATTTGCCACCGTCGCCGCATAGGGCGCCTCGGGCACCAGCGCACTGAGCTGCTGCAGCGGGACCGCGCCCTGGGCCAGAGCGGATAGCACCGTCGCGCCGCGGCGCAGTAACTGGTCCGCCTCGAGCCAGGACTCGGGCCAGGCCAGGGGCCCGAGCTGCTCCCGCAGCCAGTCATCGCTGTCGCCCAGCGCCGGCAAGGGATCGGGCGCAGGCGCTACGGTCTCCGGCACCGGCGTCGGGGCCGGTGGCAGCTCGATCGCCGGGGCGGCCGGCTCCGGCTCGATCACCGTGACCACCGGCTCGATGACCGGCGGCGGGTCCGAGAAAAGGCCCCAGCCACTGAACAGCACATCGCGGTACTGCAGGAGCACGATCGCCAGCACCCCGAGCACCAGGGCGGCAATGAGATAGCCGATACGCATGGATGCGGGACTCCGTCAGGGCGGCCGACGACGCCGTCGCCCGCGCAAATCCTTTATAGTGCCGCCGCTCAAGCAGTCAGGAGAACAGCCCGTGTCGGCGGTCACCGTCAAATCGATTCTGACCCACGCCATCGCCGTGGACGAAAGCGTCACCATACAGGGTTGGCTGCGCTCGCGCCGCACCTCCAAAGGCGGGTTTTCCTTCCTGCATCTGCACGACGGGACCTGCTTCGACGCCATCCAGGTGGTGGCCGATGGCGACCTGCCGAACTACGAGCCCGAGATCCTCGAGCTCTCCACCGGCTGCGCCGTGCGCGTCGAGGGCACCGTGGTCGAATCCGCCGGTCGCGGCCAGGACCGGGAGCTCAAGGCGACGGCGGTGACCGTGGTCGGCTGGGTGGATGACCCGGAAAGCTACCCGATCGCCAAGAAGCGGCACAGCTTCGAGTACCTGCGAACCGTCGCTCACCTGCGGCCGCGCACCAACACCTTTGGCGCCATCGCCCGCGTCCGCAACACCGTGACCCAGGCCACCCACAGCTACTTCAACAGCAATGACTTTGTCTGGGTCAACACGCCGATCATCACCGCCAGCGACTGCGAAGGCGCCGGCGAGCTGTTCCGGGTTTCAACCCTGGACCAGATCCATGCCGGGCAGAGTTTCGAGAACGATTTCTTCGGGGCCGAGACCTTCCTGACCGTGTCCGGCCAGCTGAACGTCGAGTCCTTTGCCAACGCGCTGACCCGCGTCTACACCTTCGGTCCGACCTTTCGCGCCGAGAACTCCAACACCAGCCGGCACCTGGCAGAGTTCTGGATGATCGAGCCGGAAATCGCTTTCGCAGACCTGGGCGACAACGCGACCCTGGCCGAGGACTACCTCAAACACGTGATTCGCGCCGTGCTCGACGAGCGCGAGGACGACATGGCGTTTTTCAACAAGCAGATCGACGATACGGTGCTCGAGCGCTTGCAGGCAGTCGAGCGCTCGTCCTTCGAGCGACTGCCCTATTCCGAGGCCATCACGATCCTCGAGCGCGCCGACCGCAAGTTCGAGTTCCCCGTGTCCTGGGGCGCCGATCTGCAGTCGGAACACGAGCGGTACCTGACCGAGGAACACGTCAAAGGCCCGCTGGTGGTGACCGACTACCCGGCGGAGATCAAGGCGTTCTACATGCGCCTCAACGACGATCAGAAAACCGTTGCCGCCATGGACGTGCTGGTCCCCGGGGTCGGCGAGATCATCGGTGGCAGCCAGCGCGAGGACCGTCTCGACGTGCTCGATGCGCGCATGGACGACCGGCTGAAGGAAGAGCTCTGGTGGTACCGGGACCTGCGGCGCTACGGCACCGTGCCCCACGCCGGCTTTGGTCTCGGCCTGGAACGCCTGGTCCTCTATCTGACGGGCATGGAGAACATCCGCGACGCGATTCCGTTCCCGCGGGTGCCGAACAGCGCGGCGTTCTAGGCCGGCCGGGTGTGGCGCTCTCTGTGGCAGGTCTGGCCCTACGTTGCGCGCTATCGTCTGCGGTTCTTCGCGGGTGTGGTTGCCTTCGGGCTCGCACGGTTTTTCGAGGTGCTCGTGCCCTGGTATCTCGCCATGGGCATCGATCGCATCGGCGCCGCGCTCGCGGCGCAAACGGGCACCGCGCCTGACCTGACCCTGCCGGTGTTCGGCATCGTCGCGGCAGTCATGGGCCGCTATCTGGTGGTGACCTTCGCCCGCTACTGCGTGCGCAGCACCGGCCTTGCCGTCGCCTTCGACCTGCGCCAGCAGTTGTTCGAGACCCTGCAGGCTCAGGGGCTTGCGTTCTACAACGACTACAGCATCGGCGACATGATGACTCGCGCCGTCGCGGATATCGGCCTCATCCAGCGGCTTATCTCCATGGGCACCATCTTAGTGGTGATCCTCGTCTACGCGACGCTGTTCGGCTTCGGCTCCATGCTGCTGCTGTCACCGATGCTGACGCTGCTGCTGCTACCGCCAATGCCGTTCGTGTACTACTACGCGCTGTCGTCGTCGCGGCAGATGGGCGTCGCCAGCCGCGCCGTGCAGGATGGCCTGTCGGATCTGTCTGATCAGGTCCAGGAGAACCTCTCCGGCATCCGCACGATCCAGGCCATGGCGCAGGAAGAGAACGAGCTGCGCCGCTTTGCGCGCACCAACGATCACTACGCCCGAGCCTTCTACCGCCAGGATCGCATCAGCTCGCTCATGGCGTCGATCATGCCGACGCTCGCGGCCGCCTGCTCCATCACCATCATCGGCTACGGCGGCTACCAGGTGCAGCAGGGCAGTCTCACCATCGGCGAGATGGTCGCTTTCATGGCCTACGTCACCATGGTCGTGCAACCGTTCCGGGTCGCTGGCTTCATGGTCAACCTTTTCCAGCGCGCGGCGGTGGCGGCCGAGCGCCTGTTCGAGGTCATCGATCTGCCGCCGGAGGTCACCGACGCGCCGAGCGGTGGGACCCCACCAACGCTGGCGGGCGCCCTGACTCTGACCGATCTGGACTCTTGCTACCCACAGGCCGAAACCAAGGCCCTGACCGGGCTTAATCTGACCATTGCGGCCGGTGAATCCATCACCATCATGGGCCCCGTCGGCTGTGGCAAGAGCACGCTGCTGCGCACCATGGTGCGGCTGCTGCCCCTGGCGCCGGGCATGCTGCGCATCGATGGCCACGACGTGGCGGACTACCCGCTGGCGCAGCTCCGCGAACAGGTGGTGCTGGTGCCCCAGGAGCCCTTCCTGTTCGGCGCGAGCCTCGCCAGCAACTTGAGCTATGACGACGCGACGCGAGGACTCGACGAGATCCGTGCAGCGGCGAGCGCTGCCGATCTGGCGCGCACCATCGAGCGGTTCCCGGAGGGACTGGCGACGATCGTCGGCGAGCGTGGGGTGACCCTCTCGGGCGGTCAGAAACAGCGCGCCGCCCTCGCCCGGGGACTGATTCGCAACGCGCCGGTTCTGTTGCTCGACGACTGTTTCTCGAGCGTGGACACGGAAACGGAGGAGCGCATTCTCAGCGCCCTCAAGACCCTGCGTCAGGGCCGGACCACCGTGCTGGTCTCACACCGGGTATCGACCGCGCGGACCTCGGACCGGATTGCGATCCTGGAGGAGGGTCGCATCGTCGAGCTCGGCAGTCACAATGAGCTGCTGGCGCAGGGCGGCCGCTACGCGGAACTCGAGCGTCTGCAGCGCGAAGGCGCCGGCAGCACCGCGCCCGCTGGGGAGACGATCGCGTGAGCAGCGGCCAACGGAACTATGCGCTGTTCGAAGCCGAGATGGCCGGCGCCAGCCTGGACCTGGCCCAGCTCAAACGGCTGGGTCGCTGGTTGCGGCCCTATCGGCGGCGGTTCGCTATCTCCGCGGCGCTGGTCCTGCTCATGTCCATGCTGCAGGTGCTGCTGCCGATCATCCTGTCCGTGGTCGTTATCGATCACGTGCTCCGAGGCGAGACCACGAGCGTCGTGCCGGACCTCGGCATGCTGCCGCTCCACGCCTGGCTGACGCCGGCCCTCGACGCCCATCCGCTGCTCGTCGCCTGCGGGCTGTACGCGGTCATCCAGGTCGCCTGGGCCGCGGTCGGCCATGCCCACCGGCTCACCCTGTCGAGTGCGGTGACCAAGAGCCTGCGGGATCTGCGCCAGGATCTGTTCGCGCACCTGGAAACGCGACCCTCGTCCTTCTACGACCGGGTGGCCGTGGGCCGCGTCATGACGCGGGTCACCAACGACATCGAGGCGCTCTACGAGCTGCTGCGCGGCGTCGGCACCCTGGTCGGCGAGTTCGTGCCGTTCTTCGTGGCGCTGTCGATCATGCTGGCCGTCGATGTGCAGCTCACCCTGATCCTGCTGCTGGCGCTGCCGATCATGGGGGTCGTGACCTGGTGGTTCCGGCGCAACACCCGGGCACTGTTCCGCAAGGTGCGCCTGGCGCTGTCGTCCCTCAACCAGTACATGCAGGAAAACCTTGCCGGACTCACGGTCGTGCAGCTGTCTGTCCGGGAGACAGAAAACGCCGGCCACTACCGGGAGATCAACGCCGACCACCGCGGCCAGGAGCTGCGCAGCGCCCGCTGGGAAACGCTCTACGGCGCCTTCAACGATTCCATGGCGCACGTCGCCCTGGGCGTGGTGATCTACTTTGGCGGCGGCGCGGTCGTGCAGGAAACGATCACCCTCGGCAGCATCATCCTGTTCACACGCTTCATTGACATGCTGTTTCACCCGGTGGTCGCGCTCGGGGAGCAGACCAACATCCTGTTCCGGGCCATGGCCAGCACGGAGCGCATCTTCCAGGCCCTGGACTGGGACGAGGCGATCCACGAGCCAGCGCATCCTGTGTCACTGCCGACGCGGCTGGACGGCACCCTGCAGTTTCGCGATCTGTCCTTCGCTTACGATTCGCAGGTACCGGTTCTGCGCGACCTGAACTTCACGATCAACGCCGGCGAAAAGCTGGCCATCGTCGGGCCCACGGGCTCCGGCAAGAGCACCCTGATCCGCTTGCTTGGACGCTTCTACGACTTTCCCGACGGGCGGATCTTTCTGGATGGGATCGACCTGAACCGCATCGCCAGCCGCGATCTGCGCCGCCGCGTCGGCGTGGTGCTGCAGGACTTCCACATCTTCTCCGGCACGATCTATGACAACATCGCCCTGGGCGATGCGACGATCACCCGGGACAAGGCAGAGCAGGCCGCGCGCCAGGTCAACGCCCACGCGTTCATCAGCGCGCTGCCAAAAGGCTATGACACACCGCTCTCAGAGCGCGGCGCCAACCTGTCCCAGGGGCAGCGGCAACTGCTCGCCTTCGCGCGGGTCCTGGCCGCAGACCCGGAAATTCTCGTGCTCGACGAGGCCACCGCCAGTATCGATACGGCCACGGAGCTGCTGATCCAGGACGCTCTGCGCACCCTCACTGCCGGGCGCACAGCGATCCTGATCGCCCACCGGCTGCAGACGATTCAGGAAGCGGACCGCATCCTCGTGCTGAAAGACGGCGCGGTGGCGGAACTCGGCAGCCATGACGATCTCATCACCCGCGGCGGGCTGTACGCGACCCTGCACGAGCTGCAGTTTCAGGACACGACCGAGGATGCAACGCCCGGGCAGTGAACCAATCGCGGGCCGCGCAGTCACAGGGAACATGTCGCAATGAGCTCCACGAGGAGCCCCAGAAGGAGCGAAAGTCTGATCATGTTCCAGTCCCTGTCTGTGCCGTCTCCGACTTCGAGTCCGCGGCCGAAAGTGCTGTTCGTCAGCGCCCTGCTCCTGCTCTGCGCCGGTGGCGCCCACGCCGTGCCCAAGGCGGACCTGTGGTCGTTCTGGTCTGAGCACGATGCGGCCAGCGAGCAGCAGGTCGATCACAGCGCCTGGGCCACGGTGCTGTCGCGCTACGTCAGCGCCCTTGAGGACGGCCGCACGGTCGTCGACTACGCGGGCCTGCGCGAGCGGGACCGTGCACTGCTCGACGGCTACGTGAGCGCGCTCACCGCCCTCGATCCACGCACGCTCAATCGCAATGAGCAGATGGCTTACTGGATCAACCTGTACAACGCGCTCACGCTGCAGGTCATCCTGGACAACCCAAAGAAGAAATCGATCCTTCGCATCGGCGGCGGCTGGCTGCCGACCGGTCCCTGGGATGACACGGTGACCCAAATCGTCGACCAGGACATCACCCTCAACGACATCGAGCACCGCATCCTGCGCCCGATCTGGCAGGACCACCGCATTCACTTCGCGGTGAACTGCGCGAGCGTCGGTTGCCCGAACCTGGGCACAGAACCCTTCACCGCCGATGCGCTCGATACGCAGCTCAACGCCGCGGAAGTCGCCTTTCTCAATCATCCCCGCGGTCTGACCTTTGACGGTCAGAAGTTGCGTCTGTCCAGTATCTTCGACTGGTACATGGAAGACTTCGCGAACAGCCGTCAGGGCATGCTGAACTACCTTGCGGGCGTCGAGGGCACGGACAGCGAGCGCCTGCGCAGCTACGAAGGCAACATCAAGTACCAGTACGACTGGGACCTGAACGCAACGCCCTAGGAAAACCTCCGGCGACGCTTCGCCGGACGGAGACGCCGCGCTATCATCAGGGCTCAACGTCCTGACGGATTGCCCTGCGATGTCCCGCAGTCACAGCCCCGAGCCCCCCGCGGCGACCGAGAGCGCCGGTGCGACCAACGTGCGCGCGGCGAACGCCGCGGGCGTGCGCAGCGGCGAGAAGTTCACCGCAGACAACGGCACCGTGGCGATCAAGGACGGCATCAAGCCCTCAAAGGCCGCCGTGACCGGGGTCAGCGGTCGCAAGCCGCCCTGGCTGCGCGTGAAGCTGGGCGGGGGCGAGCGCTACCAGAGCGTCCTGAAAACGGTCAAGGAACACCGCCTGGCCACGGTGTGCGAAGAGTCCCACTGCCCCAACATCGGTGAGTGCTGGAACAACGGCACCGCCACCATCATGCTCATGGGCAGCGTCTGTACCCGGGCCTGCCGCTTCTGCAGCGTCGACACGGGCAACCCGCACGGCTGGCTCGATCGTGAGGAGCCGCAGCAGGCGGCCGAGTCCGTCGCGCTCATGCAGCTGCGCTATGTGGTGCTCACATCCGTCGATCGCGACGATCTGGCCGATGGCGGCGCCGGCCACTACGCCGCCTGCGTGCGCGCCATTCGGGCCCGCAATCCTCAGACCGCCGTCGAGGCGCTCACGCCGGACTTCAGCGGCAGCGAGCAGGCCGTGGCCACGGTCGTCGACTCGGGCCTGCAGGTCTTCGCCCAGAACCTGGAAACCGTCGAGCGGCTGACGCACCCGGTGCGCGACCCACGGGCCGGGTACCAGCAGACCCTCGACGTGCTGCAGTTCGCCAAGACCCATCGCCCGGAGGTGCTCACGAAAAGCTCGCTCATGGTCGGCCTGGGCGAGACCGATGACGAGATCCGGCAGGCCATGAGCGATCTGCGCGACCACCGCGTCGATCTGCTGACCCTGGGACAGTATCTGCGGCCGACGGCCAATCATCTGCCCGTCGATCGCTGGGTGACGCCGGATCAGTTCGAAAGCTATCGCCAGTGGGGGCTCGAGTTCGGCTTCACGGAGGTCGCCGCCGGGCCCCTGGTGCGCTCGAGCTATCGCGCGGACCGGTTGCTCGAGGGCAACAATCTGGGATTGGCGACCCCGGCCGATGCGCCGGAGCAGATCCGAGTGCGGCAACTGTAGACCACCAACCAACCAGTCACCGGCACCGGCACCGGCACCGGCACCGGACAGCAGCACCGTTTACCAGGAACCAGGGAGTCTGATCAGCAATGTACGAGAGTGAATGGGTTGCAGGGATCGGCATCGCCGCACTTCTCGTGGGCCTGCTGGTGGGCATCGTGCTCGGCCGCTCGAGCTTTACCGGACGCCGCGCCAAAGACCTTGAAGCCGAGCTGGAAAGCGCTCAGAACGCGCTGACGGAGTACCGGGCCGAAGTCTACGACCAGTTCGCAGAGACCGCCCGCAAATTCGAGACCCTGAACAGCAGCTACAACGATCTGCACCGACACCTGGCGAACAGCGCCAGCACCCTGCTGGGCGACGGTGCCGGCACACCGCTGCTGCGCGGGCCGGCGGAACCCGCAGAGGACGGCTCGACGATCGAGGGCGACGCTGCCACGGTCGAGAGCGAGCCCGACCCCTCGGCGGATGAGACCCCAAGCGGAGCGGACGCGGACACTGCGGCAGACACCGAAGCCGCGACGGAATCGGGCGCCGAGGCGGAGGCGACGGCCCCCGCTGACGAGACCACGACTGCTGTGGAAGAGCCGACCGCCGGGGAGACCGAGAGCGAGCAAACTGCGGCAGACGAGACGCCTGCCGAAACCGTGGCGGAAACGGACGCCGCCACTGAACCCGTCCCCAGTCCTGCTGGGGACGAGTCCGGCACCGCTGGGGATGAGCCCACCCGCGACGCGGCGACAACCACCGACAGCGACGAACGGCCCAAGCCGTGAGACTGGTCGCGGTCGTCCTCGTCGGGCTGCTGGCGACCCTGGGCACCGAGTTCGCCGTCGGCCTGCTGCTGGCCAAGGCGCCCGGAGACTGGCCCATGATCGAGCGCTACTGGCTGCTGACCGCGCTGCCCGCGGTCGCCCTGGTCGTGCTGCTGTGCGCGCTGTTGCTGTGGCTGCCTTTCCGCAGCGGCGCGGCGCGCTATCCGATCCTGTTCACCCTGGCCTACCTGGCGGGCCTGACCCTCGAGCTGTCGTACTTCAAGAACCCGCCGGAGACCATCGCGGCTTACCTGGGCATTGCGCTGGCCGTTTGCACGGTGCTGCTCGGCGGCCTGTGGC
>JBCDIK010000149.1:0-9546 GCA_038749065.1 Pseudomonadota bacterium
AACAAAGCCGTAGTAGGGTTCCGGGGACCAGAAACCATTGAGCTGGTTCTTCTCGTAGTACGCGCGCTCTACCTTCTCATCGAAGGCACGCATCGAGTACAGATCGAGCAGAACCCGCCCCCCGCTCGCGAGCAGCCGCTGAAAACGTGACAACAACACACCACGTTGCGCCGGCGACAGTGCACAAAGGTCGCACATCACCATCAGGATCAGGTCGAACTCACCATCAAGCTCAAACGCAAGGTAGTCGGCTTCGTGGTAGGTGATCTCCAGACTCCGCCGCGCCGCATCCGCCCGCGCATATCCAATAGATCTGGCAGAGAAGTCGATGCCGGCGACATCAGCGCCAATCTCAGCAAAGCGCGAGCAATAGAGTCCCGGACCGCATCCAAAGTCAGCGATCCGTGTGCCCTCGGACACGCCAAAGCGCTGCGCGCACCACCGCACCGACTGATCGATGAAGGATGCCCGCCGCGAAGAGACGTCCAGGTGTTCATTCAGGTGGTACTCGAGCATCCGCGCAGAGGTGTGCTCATTCGTCCACAGCTCACGGGCCGTGTACCTCGAAAACGGGGCCGGCCTGCGGTTGGCTTCTTCCAGCAAGGTAAAGAAGAGCGACGGCGTGGTCATAGGCTAAAAAAAAACGATAGCAGAGTCCTGCGCCCGGAGATCGTTAAGGGTGACTCATGCCGCGGCGCTGATGCCGCTGCGCCAATCAGCCGGCTGATCGCTCACTGATCGCCTTTGCCACCGCCAGCGTGCGCTGCGCCTCTTCGGCGTGCAGGTTCTCGATCAGCTGGCCATCGAGCTCGACGACCCCTTTGCCAGCAGCGGTTGCGCTGTCCCAGACCTCTACCACCCGTTCCGCCCAGGCGACATCTTCAGCCCCAGGCCCAAACACCGCGTTCGCGATGTCGATCTGGGCGGGGTGGATGAGCGTTTTGCCGTCGAAGCCCATATCCAGGCCGTCTTCGCAGAGGTCGCGAAAACTCTCAAGGTTGCGAAAATCCAGGTGCACGCCGTCGAGCACCGTCAGGCCACGGGCGCGCGCCACCGTGACCGTTCGCTGCAGCGCATAGGCGAGGTTGGCCCGGTCTGGTCGATGGCGACCGCGCAGTTCCTTCACCAGATCGCTGGTGCCCATGACGAGCACCGACAGTGCCGTGCTCGCATCGACCAACGCTTCCAGCTCGAGCAGGGCCTGAGGCGTTTCCACCATGTACCAGCGCGGCATCCCGTCAGCGCCCACAGCGGCGAGAGCCTCATCGATCTGTGCGACCTGCGCCGCGGTCGACACCTTGGGAAACAGCAGACCCTGCACGGGCAAGGTCACAACGGCAGTGAGGTCATCCAGACCCCAGGGGGTGTCGAGCGCGTTGACGCGCACGATCAGCTCCCGGTGCCCGTAACCACCCTCACCGATGACTCGGCAGACGCTCGCGCGCGCCGCCTCTTTCGCCGCCGGTGCTACCGCGTCCTCCAGATCAAAGATCAGCGCATCGCAGTCCAGGGTGCGCGCCTTGGCGAGCGCCCGATCGTTGGCACCGGGCATATAGAGTGCGCTGCGGCGTGGCGTGATCGCTGGTTTTCCGGCCGGCGGCACGGTCAGCGGCGAGTGGCCTGCGCCGAGAAACGCGCCTTAAGAGATCTGCTTCTGCAGCTCGTTGGGCACGGTGAAGAAGCCCTTGCGGGTCGTCTTGGCCCGGGCACGATTGCGCGGGCAATCCGCCTTCAGACGGCAGCTGTATTCAGACAGCACAGCGAGCAGACAGAATGCGGCGAGTAGAAACGCCACCGCCTCAAAAGATGCGGTCGACTGATACCACTGGCTGTCGAACTCGGACGCCATGGTGAAGAAGCCCGCGAAGAAGAAGAACATGACCGCGACGGTGCTGATGGCCAGCGCGCGTGCCAGCGGGATCGGCATAGACGGAAGAAAGGTCAGGAACGACAGTGCGGTCGCCAGTCCGAGCATGACCTGGCAACTGGTATGCGCTTCCGGGTGGCCCGAATAGAACAGGCTCAAAACCAGAAAAATACAGCCAATCGCACCATTCACAACTCGCATACTGCTTTCGGTGTCCTCGTCCGTCGCTCTACATTGCGCCCTGGGGGCGCCCCTTATGTTCTGCGCTGGCTCACCGGCGCAGTCTCTACGGATGGGCCTTCTCGCAGCACCTTCAGCGCCACCAGAGGGTCAATAGCGGTCAAACAGCCCGCCACAACCATCCGTTTAGTCATTGGACCCCGATCCGGGTGCCTGCGTTCCGATCAACATCACCGAATGCCGGTGGACTGTTTCGAATCGTAGCAGCCCTGGGGGCACAACCACTGGGCGATCTTCGCCGCCTTTGACCGGATACTCGGCAATCTGCGGTGCCTCGTCAACCGTTCGTTACCGTTGGTGACACTGCCAAATGTAAAACTGTGGTCTGGTGCAGTATTATACGCAATAAAATTGCTTTTAGGCGCCAACATCGTGCCTATGGGTTATGAAACCATCGAAGAATCAATGATTTAGTTATATGTGATTTTCGAACGCGTTCAGCCAACCTGGCTGCCGCAGGCCGCGGCACCCGGCCCGATGCGAGCCGATCAGAGCGCCCTTCAACCGCCTGTTCCAGGCGCCAGCATCGGCGCACAGAGCACCGTCAATGCGGCATCGACATCGCCACGCAGAGCAGAAACCGCGCGCATGGGCTCGGGCAGACGTGCCGGATCGGTGGGGCCTGCGGGCATCGTCCCCGCTGATTTGCTGAGCAGCAGATCAGCAATGCCATGGACCCCCGCCCAGATGGTGCCGCCCAGCAGATCGATATCGAGGCCGGCACCCAGGCCGATGGCAAGCAGGTCCTCCAGCGTTTCCCGCAGCGCGGCGTAGGACGCGCTGGCGGCCTCCTGCAGCTGCTCATACTCACTGAAGTCATCGATCACCGAGCCGAACATGATCCCGTAGGTCGTCGGCTCGGCCTGCGCAAAGGCGACGTAGGCGCGACCGGCGGCCAGCAGCCGCAATTCCAATCCCCGGGGACTCAGGGGATCCACCACACCGGACTCAGATGCCGCGGCTTTCAGCGCCTGGGCGCCGCCGCTGCGAATGCTGTCCTCGAGCTGCTTAAAGCCACGCGTGGCGAGCGCCGCGAGCAGGCAGCGTTTGGACGGGAAATGCCGATAGGGGGCCGTCGCAGACACGCCGGCCTCCCGCGCCAGCGCCCGCAGGCTGAGCTTCTGGACCCCCTCGGCACTGATGTGCGTCAGGGCAAGGTCCATCAGCGTCGGGGCCAGATCCCCGTGATGATAGGTTCGCTCTGAGGGCGCTCGCGCGCTCATATCGTCTCCCTTCCCGGCTGCCGCGGCGAGCCTGGGTCTCCCTGCCAACGATCTTCGCACAGCCGCTTCGTGCCCGGCGAGCGCCGCTCGTACCCTCGAATTGCGCCTTCGTCACAGGAGGCTTCGCGGCATGTTGACATTGCTTACATCAGTATTAGGATACTCGGAGATGTTAGCAGTGTAAACATCGGGACGGATCCGGACCGGTTCACGCCCCAGGCACGGCGCCACCACTGCTGACCGTTCAGGTCCACAACGCAACCCCGCCTCCGGCGGCATCAAGGACAGCGCTCATGCACGTGCAGCATCTGAAACGTTACAGCGGTCGCTACTGGCGTCTGTTCGGCCGCGTCGCCGTCGGCGCACTGCTGCTCCAGGGGGCCCTGGCCCTGGGCTTTGGCAGCCGCGCCTGGGCAGCGACCCAGGACAACGTCCCTCGGGTAGTGGTGACCGTCGCCGAGGCGAGCGCCAGCTATGACGCCACGCGCCGCTACGCGGGGACCGTGGTCGCGAGTCGCGCCTCGGATCTGGGGTTCAAGTTCGGCGGGCAGATCGCGGACATCCGGGTCGATCTGGGCGAGCCGGTCGCTGCTGGGGCCCTGCTGGCCCAGTTGGATGACGCCAGTCAGCAGGCCGCTCTGAGCCAGGCCCGGGCAGCGGTGGCCGTGGCTCGCGCCCAGCTCGATGCCGCGACCGCCACCGCGGAGCTGGCCGCCCAGACCGAAGCGCGCTTCGCCGGGCTGCTCGAATCCCGGCACGTCTCCGAGCAGCAGTACGACGAGCAGCGCCTGAACCTCAAGGCGAGAAACGCCGAGGCAGCGCTCGCCAAAGCAGGCCTTGCTCAGGCCCGGGCTGCGCTACAGGCCGCCGAAGTGGTGGTCAGCGAAGCGCAGATCCGCGCGCCCTACGCAGGCGTCATACAGGCGCGCCACGTCGACGAGGGCGCCCAGATCAACCCCGGTGTGCCGGTGCTGCGTCTCGTGGCGACCTCTGACAAGGAAGCCCACGTCGGGGTGCCGGAGCAGCTCGCCGCGCGGCTGGCCGCCGGCGAAGCTCACGAAGTCATCTGGGGCGAGCGCGCCTACCCGGCGACGCTACAGAGCATCCTGCCGGTGGTGGACCGCGCCAATCGGACGCTGACCGCCGTGTTTCGCGTGGATGAGCAGGCCGCCGCCGCGTTGCCCATTGGCGGGGTGATCGAGCTATCGCTTGCGAGCACCGTGGCCGGAGACGGCTTCTGGGTCCCGATGACCGCGCTGACGGAAAGCGACCGCGGGCTCTGGGGGGTCTACGTCGTCAACGGCGATGAGGCGCTGGAACGCAGGCTGGTCGAGATCGTCCATACGGAAAACGCCCGCGCCTTCGTGCGCGGCACCTTGAGCGGCGGCGACCGCATCGTCGCCGCCGGCGTCCAACGCCTGGTCCCGGGACAACGGGTGATCGGCGTGACCGGTGATCCCATCGCCGGCGCGGGGGCAACACCGTGAGCGACACCGATTTGACCGTCGCCGAGGCGGATGAGAGCACCCGGCTAAGCAACGCCTTCTTTACCAATGGCCGCCTGTCGGTGCTCCTGGTGCTGTTCATCGTTGCGATGGGATTCGTGGCGATCAGCAGCCTTGCGCGCCAGGAAGACCCGACGCTCACGGAGCGCTATGCCAACGTCACCACCTTTCTGCCCGGCGCGACCGCGAGCCGGGTCGAGGCCCTGATCAGCGAGCCGATCGAGACCCGCCTGCGCGAAGTGCCGGAAATTTCCGAGCTCTCGTCATCCTCGCGCGCCGGGTACTCGGTCATCAGCATCGAGCTGTACGACGCCATCACGCAGGACCAGGTCGATGCGATCTGGTCCGAGGTCCGTGACAAGCTCGCGGAAGTCGCAGCTGAGCTGCCGGCCAATACCAGCCCGCCAAAACTGGAACTGAACCAGGCCATCGCCTCGACACTGACCCTGGCGCTGCGCTGGCGCGGCGAGGGTCAGCCGCAGCTGGCGCTGCTATCGCGGCTGGCCGAGGCGCTGGAGATCGAGCTGGCCAACCAGCCGGGCACCAAGAGCGCCGAGACCTTCGGCGAGATCGAAGAAGAAGTGCTGGTCACCGTCGATCCCTACCGGCTCGCAAGCGCCGGGCTGACGGCGGCCGACGTCTCGCGGTTGATCGCCGGTGCCGACACCAAAGACGCCGCCGGTCGTCTGCGCAGCAGCGCCACGGACCTGCTGGTCGAGGTCGATGCGGAGCTGTCTTCTATCGAGCGCATTGGCCGTATTCCCTTAAAGCAGGGCAACAGCGACGGCGCCAGCGGACTGCTGCGCGTGAGCGATCTGGCGAGCGTCACCCGCCATCAGGTGGACCCACCGCGAACCATGGCACTGCACCGTGGCGAGCGCGTGATCTTCGTGAACGCCAAGATGGAGCCGGGACTGATCATCGACCGCTGGATCGCCAACGCCCTGCGCGTGGTCGAGGACTTCCGCAGCGAGCTGCCCCCGGCCATCGAGCTGTCCGTGGTCTACAACCAGAACGACTACACCGGCGCGCGCATGGATACGCTGCTGAGCAACCTGCTGCTCGCGCTCGCGATTGTGATGGTCGTACTGCTGTTCTTCATGGGCGCACGCTCAGCGCTGACCGTGGGTCTCGCGCTGCCGCTGTCCGGTGGGATGGTGCTGGCGGGCATGTACGCCCTGGACATTCCTCTGCACCAGATGTCCGTCACCGGCCTGATCATCTCCCTGGGACTCCTGATCGACAACGCCATCGTCGTGGTCGAGGACTACAAACTGCGGCGCCGCCACGGGTCGAGCATCGCCGGCGCCATCAGTGCCGCGACCCGGCACCTCTTCATTCCCCTGGGCGCATCGACCCTGACCACGATCTTCGCATTCACCCCGATCATTCTGGCGCCCGGCGGCGTCGGCGATTTCACCGGCACCATCGGCGTGTCGGTGTCGCTCGCCATCGGCAGCTCGTTCCTGCTGGCCATGACCATCGTGCCGGCCATCGCCGGGTTCCTCGAGCGCCGCTTTCCGCCGCAGGCCGAAGGGCCCGATGCCCCCTGGTGGCAAGGAGGCTTTCACAGCGCCGCGCTGACGGCGCGTTACCGTGCGAGCCTCGACCTGGTGCTGCGGCGCCCCTGGCTGGGGATCGCGATCGGCTGCGTGCTGCCGGTCATCGGTTTTGTGCTGGCACCGACATTGACCCAACAGTTCTTCCCGCCGGTGGATCGCGACCAATTCCAGGTGCAGCTCGCGCTGCCGGTCCAGGCCTCCATCGAGGAGACCCGCAGCATGGTCATGCAGGCCGACGGGATCCTACGCGAGACCGAGGGGGTCGAAGACGTGTTCTGGTCCGTGGGCGAGGGCCCGCCGCGGACCTACTACAACGTCGTGCTCAACAACGATGGGGTTGCGAGCTTTGCCGCTGGGTGGGTCAACACCACCAGTGCGGCCACGACGCTGCGGATCCTGCCGCAGCTGCAGGCGGAACTATCCCGGGCACTGCCCGGTGCGGAAGTGCTGGCGCTGCCCTTCGAGCAGGGGCCGCCGGTCAACGCGCCAATCGAGCTGCGAATCATCGGGCCGGAGTTCGCGACCCTGCGACGGCTGGGCGAGTCCCTGCGGCTGATGCTGTCCCAGGAGCCGGAGGTCACCGCCACGCGCGCGAGCTTGAGCGTCACGGAGCCGAAGCTCGTGTTCGAGCCCAACGAGAGCGCCGCGGCCATCGCCGGGCTGCAAACGGGCGACCTGCCGAATCTGCTCGCGAGCGCATTGGTGGGCCTGCCGGCCGGCAGCGTACAGGAAGGCAACAGCAAGCTCGACGTGCGGGTGCGCCTGCCCGACGGGCGCCGGGACGACGTGGCGGATCTGGCTGCCCTGCCCATTGCGACGGCAAGCGGCGGCCTGGTGCCCCTGGAACAGCTCGGCCGCTGGCAGCTGCGCCCGACACCCACGGCCATCGACCGCTATCAGGGCGAGCGGGTTTCCAACGTGCGTGCGTTCCTGACGCCGTTCACCCTGCCGGCGGGGGTCATGGCCCGCTTCCAGGAGCGCCTGGAAGCCTCGGATTTCCAGCTGCCGCCGGGCTATCGCCTGTCCATCGGCGGCGAAGCAGAAGCGCGCTCGGACTCGGTCGGAAACATTCTGTCGATCTTCATCTTCTGTGCGATCGGCATGGTGACCGTGGTCGTGCTGTCCCTGAACTCCTTCAAACAGGCCGGGGTCATCGGCCTTGTCGGCCTGCTGTCCGTGGGCCTGGCGCTCTTCGGCGTGCGCCTGTTCTCCTGGCCCATGGGCTACACCGCCTTTATCGGCACGCTGGGCATGGTCGGCCTCGCGATCAACGGCGCCATCATCGTGCTCTCGGCCCTGCGCGCCAACGCAGCAGCGGTGGCCGGCGATCGCGAGCGCAGTCTCGACGTGGTCGTCGACGCGACGCGCCACATCGTCTCAACGACGGCAACGACCATCGGCGGCTTCATTCCACTCATCCTGTTCGGTGGCACCTTCTGGCCACCGCTGGCGACGGCCATCGCCGGAGGCGTCGGCGGCTCGGCGCTGCTGGCGCTGTACACGGTACCGGCCATGTTCCATCGCGCCGCCCGCAAGCGTGCTGATGCGCAGAGCTCGCAGGCCGCCGCACGGGATGCCCCCCCGGCGCCGGAAGCCCTCCAGCCGTTGGGGCCGCGTGCCAGCGGCCCGGCGGTGGTCGCTCCCGCCGCGCTGCCTCAGGACGCTGCCTGAAGCGCCCGGCAGCACGCGCCTAGAAGTCCTCGAGCAGCGTCGCGCGATAGCCGGCGCTGGTGAGGCCGGCGAGGACGGAGTCGACCTGCTCCTCGCCGCGCATCTGCAGCACGGGTCCACCACCGTGGCGCGGACCGAAGAGCCGCCGAACGCGCGCTGGTGGGCGATATCCATGATGTTGCTGTCAAGTGCACCGACGACGCCGGTAAGCTCCGCCAGCGCCCCGGGCAGGTCGGGAATCTCCACCCGCAGGCGGACCAGTCGATGGCTGCGCACCAGACCGCGCTGCAGCACCGATGACAGGATCAGCATGTCGATGTTGCCGCCGCACACCAGTAGGACGACGCGCTGGCCAGCGAAGGCCTCCCGGTGTGCGCACAGCGCCGCGAGACCCGCGGCCCCGGCGCCTTCGGCCACGGTCTTTTCGATCTCGAGCAGATCGAATACCGCCTGCTCGACCTGGGACTCGGTCACCACCAGCACGCTGCTGGCACACTCTCGGATGATCGGCAGGGTCAGCGCGCCCGGCTCCTTGACGGCGATGCCCTCAGCCACGGTGCCGTGCTGTGGGGAGGAGGGTTCTTCTGCCACGCCGTGGAAAGCGCGGTGCGCGGCGGCGTAGCGGCTCATCTGCACCCCGTGCAACTTCGGTGCCCTCGCCTCGCCGCGATAGGCGCTGGCGATGCCGCCAAACAGACCACCACCGCCGATGGGAATGAGCACGTGATCGGCGTCCGGCACCTGTTCGCGCAGCTCAAGACCCAAGGTGCCCTGGCCCGCGATGATCGCCGGATCGTTGAAGGGGTGAATCATGGTGAGCTGCCGCTCGGCACAGAGCGCTTCCGTGAACGCGCGGGTCTCGTCGAAGGTCACCCCTTCGAGCAGGATCTCCGGGCCGAACACCCGGGTCGCTTCGACCTTGGAATTGGGCGTGGTGCGCGGCATCACAATGGTGGCCGGGATGTCCAGCCGCAGGCAGTGGTAGGCCACCGCCTGCGCGTGGTTGCCCGCAGACATCGCGATCACCCCGCGCTCGCGCTGCGCCGCATCGAGCGCCAGCAACCGGTTCAGTGCACCGCGTTCTTTGAAGGATGCGGTGAATTGCTGATTCTCGAGTTTCAGCCACACCTCGGCCCCGGTGCGCGCCGACAGAGTCCGGGAGTGCACGCAGGGGGTCCGCTTGACCGCGCCCTCGAGGCGCTCGGCCGCAGCACTGATGGCGTCCCTGGAAACACAGGCGGTGGTTGGCTCGGTGCGCCCGCTCATGGCTTCATCCGGCGGTGATCGGGCGCGCAGTATACTCAGCGCATGGAAGCCGGCACATCAGGCGAGCGCGCAGAGGGCAGCGGCGTAGCGTCATCCGCGAACGACAAGCATCTGCTGCTGGTGTACCACACCAAGACCGGCAACACTGGCGCCCTGGCCGATGCCGTCGCAGACGGCGCCCGGCATCCGGACATCGACGGCGTGACCCTCCG
>JBCDIK010000150.1:0-9478 GCA_038749065.1 Pseudomonadota bacterium
GCAGACGAAGGCGGCGGGCCAGTTCACGAGCGCGGGCAATCCCATCTCCGCGGTCAGGCGATTAGCCACGAGCCCAACGCCGATGGCCGCGAGCGTCAGCATGACGATGCGCACACGAGGTTGTGCGCCGAAAACCTGGCTCAGGTTGTCGTCGAGTGGGTCGTCATTGAAGGCGCGCCGCAGCGCCGGCGCCATGTCATCGAAGCCGTCGCGCGCGATCTGCAGCAGATGGCGAAAGCGTTTCACGGGTCTCAACCGCCCGGAACGGCGTCCATAATCGTGCCGCAGACGTCGCGGATTAGATCGCCGCGCGGGTGGCTGGCGCGCCAGACGCCCACCACGGTGCGCGTGCCGCTACCAAATATGCCGCTGGTGCGCAGCGCCGGTTTGATCACACGCAAGGAAGGGTTTCAGCGTCCGATCACCCGCGCCGTCGAGAAAACCATCCGCGACTTCGTGATCGAGCTGGTAGGTGAATACGAAGTGCCTACGACTGAAGCGCCCGCTGACGCTTGAACTCTTCGTACTCGTTGACGTCGCTTTTGCGGCTTGCCTGCCAGCGCGTGGCAAAGCCCCGCGGATAGGCCTCGTCCGTCTCGTAGTCACCGGAAGCCGACCACAGCAGCGGGAACAGCGGCCCGGCCGGCGCCTCACCGTCGATCATCTCGTCGAAGCTGACCCCGGCGATGTTCAGGCAGTCCGGCCGCGGCTTCCAGCGAATGTCATCCCCGAATACACGCAGCGACAAAGCAATCCGCCAATCGTCCGCGCTGTTGCCGTGGGAGTAGTGCAGGGTCCAGGGGTGCACGACGAGCAGATCACCGGGCGCCATGTCCCAGCTCAAAAAGCGATTCTTTGGATCGGCCCGCAGCTTGTCGCCATCGGGGTGACTGACGCGACCCTCGGGCCGGATCATCTGCCGGGCATTGGGAGAAAACAGCCAGTAGGGCACGTCCTGGTGATGCGACCCGGCAATGCACTCAAGGCAGTTCTCAGCGCTCACGGGTGTTAGCGGGATCCAGATGCTGGGGACCATCTTGCCCACAGTCGGCCAGCCCATGCGGTCCGCATGCCAGATGGTGGCCTCGTCGGACTGGGGTCCCTTGGCGAAGATCTCATCAAAGAAAAAAGTCGCCGTGCTCGATTGCATCACCCGCGCCGCGGCCTCAGCCACCGGTGACTCGAACACAAAGCGCCGGAACTCGGGCACGGTCCGTGTCATGTACCGACCCGGATAGGTGGGGAGCAGGCCCACGTCCTGCTCTTCGATGGTGATTCGCCGCGCCGCGGGCAGCAGCTCTGTGATCCACTCCGGGTCGTAGACCTGACGCAGACACACCACGCCGTCGCGCTCGTAGGTCGCAATCTCTTCGGCGGTGATCAGGCGGCTCGCCTGCTTCTGCACGGGGAGCGGTGTCGGAGAGTTGGTTGTCATGTCGCCGGGACCATCAAAGGATTTTCTGACAGGGAAAGTCTAGGTGCGTGACGCGGCCGACGCTCATCGTTTCGGCGTCCGCCGACATAGGACGGATGCATGGACAGAACCGGTCCCCAGTGCATGCGCGCGAGCTATATCCGCACGCCTACAACGCATTGGCTGCCCCTGCGCCTGCTACCCACAATGCACGCAAGCGGGCATGCGCCCGGATGCAACAGGGCAGGCACATGGGGCTGGTATCGATCGGCGAGGCGGAACTGTGGACGGAAAGCTACGGCGACGGCGAGCCACTGCTGCTCGTGGCCGGCCTGGGCGGCACCGGCGCGTTCTGGCAGCAGCAGATCCCGCTCCTCGCGAAGCGCTATCAGGTGATCGTGCATGATCATCGCGGCGTGGGCCGCAGTACGCCGGCGCCGATTATCGACGGTGCGCGACACATGGCCGCCGATGTCGAAGCGCTGATGGACGCGCTGGAGATCGAGCGGGCGCACGTGGTGGGTCATTCCACCGGTGGCGCGATCGGCCAGCACCTGGCGCTGAACTGCCCACAGCGCATCGCGTCGTTGGTGCTGAGCGCAAGCTGGGGCGGACCGACGCCGCTGTTCATCGATACCTTTCATCTGCGGCGGGAAGTGCTCATCAACCTGGGCACCCGCGCCTACCTGATGCTCGGCTCGCTGCTCGCGATGCCAGGCCCGCACCTGGCCGCCGGCTACCAGGGCAGCGATGTGTTCCTGAAAGACCGCATCGCGAACTTTCCAGGCCTGGAGGTGGAGCTGGCACGCCTGAATGCGGTCATGAGCCATGACCTGCGACACCGGCTGGGTGACATCAGCGTGCCGACGGGCGTGATCTCCGCAGCGGACGATGTCCTGACCACGCAGCCGATGTCAGACGAGCTGGCCGAGCGCATTCCAGGAGCGCGCCAGGTGCTTCTGGCGCAATGCGGACACTTCTGCCCGGTGACCAATACCGGGCCCTACAACGAAGCGCTGCTCAAACTGTTAGCGGAGCTCAGCTAGCGCCTGGAGCCAGGCGCTACAGGGGCGGGAGAGTAAGGGTCAGCGGACGCCCCTCCGGGTAGAAGGGGCTACCCGAAGAAGCGCCGCCGACAGAGAACCGGCTCGGCATGCGAGCCCACTGGCAGGCTTAGTTACTCCGCCAGCGAATCGTCGCGCCGAAGGTCCGCCGCTCACCGAAGAAGGTGTTCCAGGTGTTGCCGAAAGGCAGCAGAACCACAAAGGCGTTGGACACGTACCGCTCATCGGTCAGGTTGCGGACCCACAGGCTCAGATCAACGTTGTCGTTGAACTGGAAGCCGGCGCGGGCGTTGAGCAATGTCCGGTCCGGGACTTCCGAGGCGTTGGCGCTGTCGCCGAAGAACTCGCTCTGCCAGGACAGGTCCGCCCGCAGGTAGTAGCTGCCCGCAGCACCGAGCTGGCCTTCCCACTGAGCGCCCAGGGACGCCTGGGTCTGCGGAGTCCGCTCGATCTCGTTACCACCAATGTCGCCGTTGGAGGCACAAACGATGTCATCGCAGGGCGGCTGACCAAGGGGATTGGTCCGGAACAGTCGGCCATCAACGGTGCCGCTGCTGTACTCCGCTTCGAAGTGCGAGAAGGTCGCATCGATGGCGAAGTTCTCGCTCGCCTGCCACAGGCCGTCAAACTCAAAGCCGTACACCTCTGCATCACCTAAGTTCAGCGTGATGTTGACCGCGTTCGGGTCTGGCGCGTCAGGATCTGCTGAGTTGATTTGCAGATCAGACCAGTCCGTATAGAAGATCGCGAAGTTGGCGATCAGGCTACCGTCCAGCAACGTGTTCTTGAGGCCGATCTCGTAGGTCCAGTTCAGCTCTTCATCGAAGCTCCGGTTGGACTCGGCAATGGCCGTCGGGTTGAAGCCGCCGGCCTTGGCACCCTGCGCGATCGACAGATAGAGCAGGCTGCTGTCGCTCAAGTCACGCTCGACACCAAAGCGGGGCGTGAACACCTTGAAGGTCTCGTCGAGAACCAGGCCATTGCGGTTGTTGGTCGCCGTAATTTCCGTATCGGAGTAGCGCAGCTCGAGACCCGCGCGGGTGCGCTGATCACCGGAGGTCCAGTGAACCTCGCCGAACACCGCAGCCACCTCGGTCTCCGTGCGCTCGTCGGTGAGCAGAAAGTTCAGGGGCCCGTTCACGAAATCACTCGGCGCGCTCGTGTCAAAGCGCTGGAAGCTGTTCGGGTCCGTGATCGGCGCGATGCTGGAGCTGGTAAAGGTGTTGTTGTCCTCACCGTCCGAGAAGAACAGCCCCACGCTTCCGCGCCAGCTGCCGCCGTTGTCAAAGGCCAGGCGCAGCTCGTGTGAGTCGTACTCGATGTCGCCATTCGGGGTGCTCTGGAAGTTAAACAGCGCCGGGAAGAACGGTGGTCCCACCAGGGTGCCGCAGTTGATCCGGTCCGGCTCGCCGCTGACCCCGATCTCCACGTCGCCTTCGATAAGCCCGTACAGGTAGATCAGCTCGAACGCTTCCGAGATGTCCCAGGCAATGCGAGCGCGGATGATGTCCGTATCGGTCTGCGCACCGAAATCGCGCGGATCCGTGATGGCATCTTCCGTGGCGCTCGGCAGCTCGCCGCAGATCAGGCTGGGCGTGCCGAAGCGAACGGTGCCGCAGTTCGTCGTGCCCGGAATGCCGGAGGAAAAGGTCGCGCCGGCGCGGGCCTCGCTCTCCTGCTCGAAGTGATAAAAGCCGAGCTCCAGCTCCAGCGCATCGACCGGATTGGCGATGGCAGAGAGGGTGTAACTCTCTTTCTCCCAGCCACCGATGTTGCCTTCGGTACCGCGGCCCACGTCGAGATTGGCAAAGGGATGATCGTTGTCCCAGGAGCCATCGAACTCGCTGTAGTTATAGGAACCAGCGATCGCAAAGCGCTCGTTGATCGGCAGCTGGACGATCACGTTGCCGTCCGCGCGCTCATCACTGCCGCCGGTCACCGACAGCTCGATGTTCGGAGACTCGTCCCCGAGAACGGCCTTGATGGGCACATAGTTGATTGCGCCA
The DNA here is from genome assembly GCA_038749065.1 of Pseudomonadota bacterium. Classification (GTDB taxonomy): domain Bacteria; phylum Pseudomonadota; class Gammaproteobacteria; order Pseudomonadales; family Azotimanducaceae; genus CALHVX01. The sequence goes on from JBCDIK010000150.1 coordinate 4,485, forward strand.
GAGAAGGCGTTCCGGCCATAGCGGGCGCTCTGCGGGCCCTTGACGACCTCGATACGCTCCAGGTTCGTGGTGCCGACATCCATCGCCCAGGAGCGTGGAATATAGATCCCGTCCAGAAACGCCGAGACGTTGGTCTCCAGCGCCGTCACCCGGGTCTGCGCCTGCCCGCGGATGACCGGCGCTGCGAAACCGCCGGAGAAGTCCTCGAAGCTGAAGCCGGGCGTGAAGCGCGCGATGTCATCCAGCTCACTGATGCTGCGCTTCTCCAGCGCATCACGACTGAACGCACTGATCGCCAGCGGTACGTCCTGAATGCTCTCGGCGCGGTTCCGCGCGGTGACCACGATCTCTTCGATGAGTGGGCTGCTGCTGACGCCCCCGTCCTGCGCCAGCGCTGTGCCCGACAGGGGCACCAAGGCCAGACAGAAGGACAGCGCGCCGCGATTGGTGATTCGGTTAGCCATAGATCCCCTGTGATCTTCCGTTGTTCTTGTCACGCGCGGGCGGCAAAGCCGACCGCGCCCACGGGCTCCCGTGATCTGTTTTAAATCAGGTGCCGTGGCGAGAACCAATGCAAAGCGATGCGCAAGGAATACCAATGCTGCATGAGATCGGCTCAGGCCGGCGCTGCCAGACCCGTCAGTTTGCGTCGCAGAGGCGCCCAGCCCAGCCCCGTCAACAGCGCGCTCACCAGCAGTAAACCGGGCACCGCCAGCCCCAGAGAGCGGCCCACAGCCGCGGGGTCAGCAAACAGCCGGTCGGTCAGCAACGCGACAAGAAATGGACCACCAGCGAGACCCGTGAGGTTCGCGACCAGCAGGTACAGCGCCACGAGCTGGGCACGAAACGCGGGTGGCGCCACCATCGGCACGATGGCGGCTCCGGCCCCGAAGGGCATGGTGCCCAGAAACATACTGAGTGCGACCGGTATCACGGCAGCGCTGCCACTCGCCAGGAAGGGCAGCACGACCGCGCAGGGCGCCGCGGCTAGGGCGCACAGGGTGGCGAGGCGCAGATTGGCGTCAGCCCGGCCGCGCGCCTGCAGTGCATCGGTGATCAGCCCGCCGGAGATCACGCCGGCGGCGCCGCAGCCCAGAAACAGCAGGCCCTGAACGTAGCCGATCTCACTGGCACTCCAGCCAAAGGCGCGGATGAAGAACGCGGGCACCCAAGCCCCCAGGGCAAACTGGGCCGCTGCCAGCAGCGCAAGACCAAAGAAGAGCGGCAGAAACAGGCTCGCGTTGTCACGCAGATAGCGGGCGGCGTGGGCAAAGCCCTGGCGGTAGCGCTGCGCATCCTCGCGAGCGACCGCTGCGCGTCGAGTCGGCTCGCGCACGCTCAGCAGGAACCAGGCCGCCACCGGCAGGCCAGGCAGCGCCCCGATGACGAACGCGGCCTGCCACACCGCCAGCTCCCCGAACAGCGGCAGCACCACCGACGCCTGGGTACTGAGCACCTCGATGAGGTAGCCACCGGAGATCAGCGCGACACCGGAGCCGAAAAAGCTGGAGGCCGTGAACACGCTGATCGGACGGGCCAGGCGCGCGGGGGGAAAGAGGTCAGCGAGCAGGGAGAAACCGGCCGGTGTCAGTACCGCTTCGCCGATCCCCACCAGCATGCGCGCGAGGAACAGCGTGACGAAAGAGTCCGCCAGCCCGCACAACACCGCCGCCAGCGTCCAGGCGAGCATGCCGACGACGATCAGGCGCACGCGATGAGTACTGTCGGCCATGCGCCCGAGGGGGATCGCTGCGACCGCATACAGTACCGCGAAGGAGAAGCCCTGCAGCAGGCTGATCTGCGTATCGGAGAGCGCCAGATCCGCTTTGATCGGATCCACGAGCAGATTAATGATCTGCCGGTCGATGTAGGCCACGATGCCGGCGACGCAAAGCACGAACACCACGTACCAGCCGTAGCTTTGATCGGATGATTCCGCAGGCGGTTGGGGCTCAGTCATGGCTTTGAGGCTAGGGACGCACCGCTCGGGACGCAACCACACAGCCATCCACAGACATCACAATTGCGCATGACGGCATACGGGCTTTTCAGTGGTCGCGTGCGCCGCTGCCAACCACACTGGCTCGCCGCGCGGACGACCTGCGGGCGGTGAGCAGACAGTGAGGGCAGCACCATGGCCGATGCGCTCGGGTGGCGAAAAAAGTTTGGCGTGATCGGGCCGTCAACGAACACCATCGTGCAGCCAGACTTCGATGACCTGCGAGTCCCCGGCGTCACGAACCACTACTCGCGCATCCTGATCGACGACGCCAACGCGATCTCCAACGAGACCTTCATGGCCGGCACCATGGCGATCTCGGAAAACACTGCCGACGCCGTGCGCGGCGTCTTAAGTGCGCGGCCCGATTACCTGGTGATGGGCATGTCCGCGGTCACCTTCTATGGCGGCGCGGAAGGTGGTGCCCAATGGAAGGCGCAGATCGAGGAGATCGCCGGCCTGCCGGTCTCGACCGGCGCCGAAGCCCTGGTTGCGGCGCTGCACGCTTACGGTAGCGGGGTCCGACGAGTGGCATTCCTGTCGCCCTACTATCCGGTCGCGAACGCCGAGGTCGCCCGCTACCTGACCGACTATGGCTACGAAGTCCGCCGGGATCACTGTCTGCAGTGCCCGAGCTGGACGGCGATTGCCGAAGTGCCGGAAGCCACCCTGACCGCCGTGCTGCAGTCCCTCGATGGTGACGATGTCGATGCGCTGCTGCAGGTCGGAACGAACCTTTCCATGATCCGCCTGGCTGCGGCCGCCGAGCGCTGGCTCGACAAGCCGGTGATCGCCATCAATACCGCCACCTACTGGCACGCGCTGCGTGCCGCCGGCATCGACGACCGCATCCCCGGCTTCGGCCACCTGCTCGAGGATCACTAACCATGATGGACTACGACTACCGGCCCCTGCCCGAGCGCGGGCCCCTGCGCTGGCCCAAGGACAAACAGGTCGCCCTGATCCTGACCTTCAATCTGGAAACCTGGGACCTGACTAAGGACTCCGATCAGCCCTACTACGCCGGTGGCCCCGCCATCCTGCCGGACAGCCTGCCTGCGCACACGCCGGACTTTCCCAACTACACCTGGCGCGAGTACGGGCAGCGGGTGGGCATCTGGCGACTCATGGACCTGTTCGATGAGCTGGGCGTGGCGGCGAGCTGCACCACCAACGCTGTGACCTTCGAGCGGCGCAAGCCGATGGTCGATGCCGCGCTCGAGCGCGGTTGGGAGGTCCTGGCGCACAACTACGAGCAGGGCGAGCTGCTGACCAACTTCGCCCATGACGAGCAGGCCGAGCGCGATGTAATCCGCCGTTCGATCGAAATCTACGAGCAGCACACGGGCCGGCGGCCGGTGGGCTGGCTGTCGTCGAGCCTGCGCGGCACGCTAAACACCTGCGAGATCCTGGCGGAGGAAGGCTTCAAGTTCTACTGCGACCTCATGAACGATGACCAGCCCTATCCGGTGCACACCGGCAAAGGGGAGATCATCGCCCTGCCCTACTCGAACGAGATCAACGACTTCACCCTGTTGACGCGCCGTGGCCACACGACCGACGAGTACCGCGACATTCTGATCGAGGAACTGTCCGTGCTGCTCGAGGAAGGCCGCACACAGGCGCGCATCATGAATGTCGGCCTGCACCCCCACGTGTCTGGCCGCGCCTATCGCGTGCGCGCGCTGCGGGAATTTCTCGCCTTTGCCAAGGACCAGCCCGGGGTCTGGTGGCCGACGCGGGAAGCACTCGTCGACTACTACCGAACGCAGCAGGACGTTCACCTGCCGCCACGCCCCTGATGCGGGGTCCGGGTCGGCGCCGACCCCTGCGCGGGGGCCTGATGCTCATCGCGGCGGTACTGCTCGCCGCTTGCAGCGCGCCCCGGAGCGCTACCGCAGACCCGGCGAGCACCGCGGCGGCGACCGAGCAAACCGTGATGCTGACCACCGCTGCCGGCCGGAAAGTCTCTGTGCGCGTGCTGTTGCCGCAGCACGCCGGCCGCTCGGTGCCGTTGATCCTGTTCTCCCACGGCGCAAACCTGGGCACGCACCAGTACGACGCCCTCTTTCAGCCCTGGCGCGACCAGGGCTATGCCATTGCGGCGCCGCTGCACACGGACTCGGAGCAGCATCCGCAGCGCGACCGCTACCCCTTGGCGCAGTCTCTGGCACTGCGCATCGAGGACTACCGACTCTTGCTCGACGCGGCGCGCCAGGGGCGCTTTGGCCTGGCCCTGCGCGAGGCGCCGGTGATCGCCGCCGGGCACTCCTACGGCGCGCTGATCGCGATGCTCGCCGGCGGTGCGACGGCGACCGGCATGAAAGATGGCCAACCCGTTCGGCGCCAGATCGCGGGGCCCCGTCCGGCCGCGGTGCTGGCGCTATCGCCCCCCGGGAACTTCGGGGACCGGATGACCGACGACAACTGGGCGACGGTGACGGTGCCGTTCCTGCTTGTGACCGGCACCGCCGATCGGGTGCCACCCATCGCCGAGCGTTGGACTCAGCATCTCGACAGCTACCACGCCGCGCCGCTTGGGCTCGGCCGCGTCCTGATCTACGACAGGGCCGATCACTACCTGAACGGCGCCATCGGGCGACTGCGGCAAGGCGGCGCGCCCCGGGCCGCCATGCTGGCGCACCTGGCGCGCAGCTCCGATGCGTTCATGCAGGCGGCGGTTCGCCAGGGTCTCCGCGGCGTCGAGGCCTGGCAACCGGCGCCCTTTCCGGGCCTGGCGCACCGCGGCTTCGACGAGGGCGAGCAATGACTTTCGGTGATCCCGCCATACCGCAACGCCATTGGTACCGGCCGCAACCACCCCGCATGCTCTCCCCATGAAGACAACCGACTTACAGCAAAGCCAGGTCCTGATCGCCGGCGCCGGACCGGTGGGCATGATCGCCGCGTTCATCCTGGGGCGCGCGGGGCTCCGCGTGCGCGTGCTCGAAGCGGCTGCGAACTGCTACTCGCAGCTCAAGGCGTCGACGATCCA
>JBCDIK010000151.1:0-9477 GCA_038749065.1 Pseudomonadota bacterium
CGCCCGGATGATCATGATGACCCTGAAGTTCACCGGCGAGGTCCCCTTCCGGACCGTGTACGTGCACGGCCTGGTACGCGATGCCGACGGCAACAAGATGTCCAAGACCAAGGGCAACGGGCTCGACCCGATCGACTTCATGGACGGCATCAGCGCGGATGCGCTGGTCGCCAAGCGCACCACCAATCTGACGCAGCCCAAGATGGCCGCGCGGATCGAGAAAGCGACGCGCAAGGAGTTCCCCGAAGGCATTGCCGCCTACGGCACCGACTCCCTGCGCTTTACCTTCGCCGCCCTCGCCTCCCCCGGGCGCGACGTGCGCTTCGACAGCCAGCGTGTCGCCGGCTACCGCAATTTCTGCAACAAGCTCTGGAACGCGTCGCGCTTCGTGCTCACGAACACCGAGGACCTGGATCTGACCGGGCCCCAGACCCGAACCCTGGCCGATCGCTGGATCCTGGCGGAGCTGCGCGAGCTGCTCGAGCGTACCGAGCGCGCCGTCGCCACCTATCGCTTCGATCTGTACGCCGCAGCGGTCTATGACTTTGCCTGGCACGAGTACTGCGACTGGTACCTGGAGCTCACCAAACCGCTGCTGTGGGACGAAGACGCAGCGCCAGAAGTGCAGCGCGGCACCCGCGCGACGCTGCTGCAGGCGCTGGAGATGCTGCTGCGCATCGCGCACCCCATCATCCCCTACATCACCGAGTCCCTGTGGCAGAACGTCGCGCCCCGGCTCGGCAATGCCGCACCAACCATCATGGAGCAGCCCTTCCCGACCCTCGCCGACTGCCTGGAAGATGCGGAAGCGACTGCCGCCATCCGCTGGCTCAAGGCCGTGGTCGACGGCGTCCGTAACATCCGCGGCGAGGCGGGGATCAAGCCGGCACAGAGCATTTCCCTGCTGCTGCAGGGGGGCGGCGCGTCCGAACGCAGCCATTGCGCGGCGACCGCGGAGATCCTGAAGCGGCTGGCCAAAGTCGAGACCATCGAGTGGCTCGCCGACGACGCCGAGCCGCCGCCCAACGCGCTGGCACTGGTCGATGCCCTGAAAGTGATGGTGCCGCTCAAGGGCCTGATCGACGTCGATGCGGAAAAAGCCCGGCTGAGCAAGGAAATCGAGCGCCAGCGGGGCGAGCTGAAACGCGTCGAGGGCAAGCTTGCCAACGAGCGATTCGTGGCGAAGGCGCCGGCGGCAGTGGTCGAAAAAGAACAGGGCAAGGCTACCGAGCTGCGAACCTCACTCGCCACCCTCGATGAGCAGCTTGCAGGACTCGATCAGCTCCGCTGACAATGGCGCTGTCATTGATGGAGGAACTGCTATGGATCTGGGTGCCTTTTCCGTCAGCCTCGCCGTGAAGGACCTGGCTGTGTCCCGGGCGTTTTACGAAAAGCTGGGCTTCACCATGTTTGCCGGGGATCCCGATCAGAACTGGGTCATGCTGCGCAACGGCGAGCACGTGATCGGCCTGTTCCAGGGCATGTTCGAGAGCAACATCCTGACCTTCAATCCGGGCTGGGACCAGCAGGCAGAGAACAAGGACCCGTTCACAGATGTGCGGGAGCTGCAGGCGCAGCTACAGGCCGCCGGAATCACTCCGGTACAGGCCGCCGATGCGGATACCAGCGGGCCGGCGAGCATGGTGCTGTCCGACCCGGACGGCAACACCATTCTGATCGACCAGCACCGCTAGCTGGCCCAATGCGCGTGCGCCTGCTCGCGCAGCGCGCGCTTGTTGATCTTGCCCGAGCCGATCCGCGGCAGCGGGCCCTCATGGGTCAGCAAATACCGCGGGACCTTGAAGACCGCCACCCGCTCCTTCAGAAACGCCCGCAGCGCGTCGTCGGCCACCGGCTCGCGCAGATAGAGCGTGGCGCCGACTTCCTCGCCCAGCCGCTCATCAGGCACACCGTAGACAGCGGCTTCGAGCACCGCATCGTGCTCGAGCAGCGCGGCTTCCACCTCGCCGCAGCCGATATTCTCGCCGCCGCGGATGACCAGATCCTTGAGCCGGTCGACGATGAACAGATAGCCCGCCTCATCGATGTAGGCGACATCACCGGTGCTCAGCCAGCCATCGCGATACACCTCGGCGGTGGCGTCCGGTCGATTCCAGTAGCCGCGAAACATGGCCGTGCCGCTGATCTGCAGCTCGCCGCGCTCCCCTGCAGGTAACACCTGGCCCGCAGCGTCCACCACGCGCAGGGCCATGATGGCGCTGCAGCGCCCGGAGCTTGCCGGATGATCCAGATAGTCCTGGCCACCGATCGCCGTGCCGATCGCGTTGGTCTCGGTCATGCCCCAGCCGGTATTGGGCAGCGCCGTCTTCACCGCGCGGGTGATGCGCGCGACCTGTTCCGGAGCGCGGGCGGCACCACCGCCACCGATCACGCGCAGGGACGACAGATCGCGCGTGCTCTGCGCCGCCGCGGTGATCAGGTCACCGGTCATGGCCGACGGCGCGACGAAGTTGATGATGCGTTCCTGCTCGATCAGCGCCAGCGCCTGCTCGACGTCCCACTTGTACATGCAGACCATCTTGCGCTGGGCGCGGTAGCAGGCCAGGAACACCGCGTGGGAACCGGTGGCATGAAACAGCGGCACGCCGAGCAGGGTCGCGAGCTGCGTCGGCGGCGGCGGTGGCGTCTCGCCGCTTAGAGCCACAGCGATCTGTGCTTCCAGCTCCCAGGACAGCAGCGCCGACACCACCGCCCGGTGCGAAGACACCACCCCTTTCGGGTGACCGGTAGAGCCCGACGTGTAGAAGATGATCGCATCGTCATCCGGATCGAACGCGACCTCGGGGAGCGTGGTCCGCGCCTCGGTAACCAGCGCATCCCAGCCGAGCGCGTCTGCAACGAGCGACTTGGAGCGAATCGCCACCAGCTGGCAGTCGAGCCCCTCGCGATGGCCGTCCAGGCGTGCCAGCCGTTCGCCATCGAACACCGCGACCTTGGCGCCGCTGTCCTCAAGCCCGTAGCGCAGCTCCTCGCCCTGCCACAGGCTGTTCATGGCGACGGCGACCGCGCCGATGCTGGTCGCCGCGCAGAAGGTCAGGACCCATTCGGGATAGTTGCGGGCCGCGATCGCCACCCGGTCCCCGGGCTGCACGCCGAAGCGATCGATCAGCACGTTGGCAAAACGCGCGGCCACATCAAGCGCCTCGGCAAAGGTCAGGCGCTCGTCCTCGTACACCAGGAAGGTCGCGTCGCTGGCGGTGCTCGTATACAGCTCCCGCAAGGTTGCCGGAGCGTTGGCGAACGCCCGACGCGGCCGCCCGTACTGCTCGATGTCGATGAGCTCGTAGGGCATTCCCTGGGCAGTCAGCTGCTCGATCACGGCGGCCCGGTCCAGTGCGCTGCTCATGTTCAAGGGCACCTCACTGGACGGTCAGAATGAGTTTGCCGATGTTCGCATCGGCGGCCATGTGCTCGTGGGCGGCCGCGGCCTCGGCGATGGGAAACGCGCGATCGATCACGGGCTTGATGGTGCCCTGCGCCACCAGCGGCCACACGTGCGCCGCCAGCGCATCCATGACCGCTGCCTTAGCAGCGGGCGGCCGGGCCCGCAGCGTCGACCCGATCAGGCGCAGGCGCTTCATCATCATGAGCCCCAGGCTTAAGTCTGCGCTCACGCCGCCCATGAGGCCGATGACGACCAGACGCCCATCCAGGGCCAGGCTGTTCAGGTTCGGCGCCAGATAGGACGCGCCCACCGGATCCAGAATCACGTCGAAGCCGCGACCCTCGGTCCAGGCAGCCACCTGGTCAGCAAAAGGCCCGTCGTGCCGGATCGCGCCCCCGTCCGCGCCCAGGGCTTCGCAGGCCGCGAGCTTGTCGGCACTACCGACGGTTACATAGCAGGGGTTGCCGAAGGCGGCGCAGAGCTGAATGCCCGCGGTTCCGACCCCGCTGGCGCCGGCATGCAGCAGGGCGCGCTCACCGCGGGCCAGACGGGCTTCCATGTAGAGATTGAGATAAGCGGTGGCAAATACTTCCGGCAGCGCCGCTGCCTGCTCGAAGGTCAGGTCGCCGGGAATCGGCAGGACCTGCCCCGCCGGCACCACCACCTCCTCGGCATAGCCACCGCCGGCCAGCAGCGCGCACACCCGATCACCGGTGCTGACTCGTGCCACCCCCTCGCCGACTTCCGTGACGACGCCAGCGCACTCCAGGCCCAGAATGTCGCTGGCGCCGGTTGGCGGCGGATAGCGGCCGCTGCGCTGAGCCAGGTCCGCCCGGTTGGCCGCCGAGGCGTGCACCGCAATGCGCACCTCGCCCACGCCGAGCGCCGGCGCCGGTGCCTCACCCCAGGTGAGGTGGTCGTCTTCGATTAAAATGGCGCGCATGGCGACTCCCGCTTGCTTAAGCCCCGGCCGGGGCGAGGGGTTTACCAGGACATTCGCATCGGGATGCCGGCGTCTGCAAGGCTGCGCTTGAGACCGGACACCTGGTAGTCCCCGAAGTGAACCATGGACGCGACCAGCGCCGCGTCCGCCTTGCCGTCGGTCAGCACGTCGATCAGGTGCTGGGGCACGCCCGCGCCGCCGGAGGCAATGACCGGGATCCGCACCGCTTCGCTGATCATGCGCGTCAGGGTCAGCTCGTAACCGTCCCGGGTGCCATCGGCATCGATGGAGTTGACGACCAGCTCCCCCGCGCCCAGCCGTTCGCCCTCGAGCGCCCACTCGAGCGCGTCCAGGGGCATGGGCTTACGGCCACCGTTGATGACGATGCGATAGCCCGAGGGGAACTGCTCTCGATCCGCGGTCTGCGCGATATCCATGGACAGCACGACATTCTGATCGCCAATGGCCTCGGCGCACTCGCTGATCAGCGCCGGGCGCGCGACCGCAGCAGAGTTCACGTTAATCTTCTCCGCCCCGGCATGGCGCAGATCCGTTGCGTCGCTGACGCTGCGCACGCCCCCGCCGACGGACAGGGGAATGAACACCTGCTCCGCAACCGCCTCGACGACGTCGAGCATGATGTTGCGGCGATCGCTCGACGCGGTGATGTCGTAGAAAACCAGCTCATCGAGGCCGTCGAGGTAGTACTCGCGTGCCTTGCTGACCGGGTCACCGATGTCCCGGGTATCGACAAACTTGACGCTCTTCGCGAGCTTACCGTCGCGCACATCCAGGCAGGCGATAAGGCGCTTGCTCAGCATGTGCCGTCCCAGCGAGCGAAGGCGGCCAGCAACCGCAGGCCAACGCGACCGCTCTTCTCCGGGTGAAACTGGGTGCCGAAGTAGTTGTCGCGCCCGAGCGCGCAGGCGAAATCGTGCTCGTAGCGGGCGACCGCGTACACATCCTCCGCGTGCGCGGGCGCAGGGTAGTAGCCGTGCACAAAATAGAAGTAGTCGTCCGCCTCAACCTCGTCGAGGAGCGGGTGTGCGCGTTGCGGGTGAATCCGGTTCCAGCCCATGTGCGGCACCTTGAGCGACGGATCCTCGAAGCGGAATCGTTGTACACGCCCGGCGATCAGCCCGAGCGTGTCCGTGCCCTGTTCCTCGCTGTGATCCAGGGAGATCTGCATCCCCAGGCAGATGCCCAGCAGCGGTCTGCCGCTCGCCAGAAACGCCTTGAGCGCTTCTTCCATCCCGCTGGTCCGGATGCTGGCCATGGCAGGGCCCGCGGCGCCAACACCGGGGAAGATCACCCGATCAGCGCCGGCCAGGCTGTCGGGGTCCCGGGTAATGTGCGCCGCGACGCCAACCTCGGCGCAGGCCCGGCGAACACTCGCCAGATTACCGGCGTCGTAGTCGATGATAGCGATACTGCTGGCAGACGGCATGAGCGGACGCTGAATGTAGATGGCCTGGGCGGTCGCGGATACTAGCCTCTTTCGTGGCGCCGCAGGAAGTCCCACCGCCAAATCACTGCCCCTTGATGCGCCACTCGCTAATTTCGCAGCCTTGAGTCAGGTACCATGCGCCTGTTCACGGCCCTGCGGAGGTCCCGGCCCGGCCATGTCAGCCCGGAATCGAAAATGACGCGCGGTGTACTCCTCGCCAATCTCGGAACGCCGGACCGCCCGGCGGTACGGGACGTGCGCGCCTATCTGGGCGAGTTCCTCATGGATCGGCACGTGTTGGATGTGCCCTGGCCGATCCGCAAGCTGATTGTCTCCGCCTTCATCCTGCCCTTTCGGCCGAAGAACAGCGCCGAAGCCTATGCCAGCATCTGGCAGCGGGAGGGCTCGCCGCTGCTGCTTGAGAGCCAGCGCCTGCAGGAAGGTCTGCGCAGCGCGCTCGATCATCCGCCGCTGCCCATCGCGCTCGGCATGCGCTATGGCAAGCCATCGCTCAAGGACGCGGTGAACGAGCTGAAAGACGCCGGCGTGTCGGAAGTGCTGCTGATCTCCCTGTATCCGCAGCACGCCGATTCGACCCGAACCACCTGCATCGAAGCGGTGCAGGACGCCATGCCGCGGGACATGCAGTTGAGCGTGCTGCCACCCTTCTACGATCGCCCGGACTACATCGAGGTGCTGGCCGATACAGTGCGCCCGGCGCTGCAAGACCCCTTCGACCACCTGCTGCTGAGTTACCACGGCCTGCCGGAGCGCCACCTCACCAAAGCGGACCCGACCGGCAGCCACTGTCTGGCGCGCCCCGACTGCTGCTCGACCGCATCGCCCGCGCACGCGACCTGCTACCGCCATCAGGTCTTCGAGACCTCCCGCGCGCTCGGTGCTGCGCTGAAGCTGCGGCCGGAGCAGTTTTCGACCAGCTTCCAGTCCCGGCTCGGGCGTTTGCCCTGGCTGACCCCGTACACCGATCAGACGCTGGAAGAACTGCCTGGCAAGGGCGTGCGGCGCCTTGTGGTGGCCTGCCCGGCGTTCGTCGCGGACAACCTGGAAACCCTTGAAGAAATCGGCATTCAGGGCAAGGAAACGTTCCTGGCCGCCGGTGGCGACTCCCTGACTTTAGTGCCCTGTCTGAATGCGCACCCGGCCTGGGTCACAGTCCTGGCCCGCTGGATCCAGGGAGACCCCCTCGCCGCGGTCGCGTAAGCGCCGACCCGGCACGACCCACCACGCGACTGGAGCCAGACTATGGCGGATGAAGATCGGGACGTCGAAAAAGCCTATTCCAACAGCGAAAACATCGCCAAGCTGGAGCGGCTGGTCGAGTGCCTGAAGACCGGCAAGCCGTACGAGATTCAGGTGGCCGGCGAACGCATCTATGTGCCCGTGAGCGCGATGTTCACCATCGAGCATGAGCGCGAAGGCGATGAGGAGGAGCTGGAGTTCCAGTTCAAGTGGACGAACGACTGAACGAACGCGCCGGCGTTCCCCGCTAGCTGTCCGCCACCGCGAGCAACTCGAACCCCGCCCGGGGGAAGTGCACATGCACAGTGCCGGTCTCCGGCGTCTGCCGGGCGATGACGACTTCATCCACGTCGATCGCTACCAGCTGCCCGGCAACCGCCACCAGTCCGTAATCCACAGGCATGACCGTGATCCGATCGCCGAGCTGCAACGGCTTCGGGACCGGCCCGGGGAGCGCCGGCGTTGCCGGTTCTGCTCCCATGGCCGCAGCCAGCGCGGCCTCTCCGGTCGTAGCGGCCACGGTGCCGTGTCCGAAACCGCGAATGCGCTCGTACCAGCTCAGCACCGCCGCATGGCCGTCGAGTAGAGCAGCATTAGCCGGGTTGCTGCGCAGGAACCACAGGCAGTGGTAGACCGAGAAATCGGCGATGCAGGGCGTGGCCCCGAACAGGAAGGGGCCGCCGCGCTCGAGGGTGCGTTCGAGCTCATCCAGGTAGCTCGAGAGAAACGCCAGCGCCGCCTCGACGCTGTAGCTGACCATGGGTGCACCTTTGGTCAGCTCTGCGCGATCTTTCTGGAATGCGGTGACTTCTGCCTCTGACAGGCGATTCATCATCGGCCCCAGCGCCTCGGGCCGAAAGTTCAGGGCCACAGTCACCCGGAACAGCTGCGAGTCCGCCCATTCCGCCACCCGGCTGGCCGCGAAGCCCTGCGCAAAGAGCGTCTCGTCACCGGCTTCGCGCGCCAGCGCCCGCGCGATGACCGCGGTATCGCAATACACGTTGGCATCGATCTGCAGACACGGCGTTTTCCGATAGCCGCCGGTGAGTGGCATGAGCAGCGGCCGCGGCATGATGGTCGGAATGATCACGGACTGCCAGGACAGGTCCAGGTAGCCGAGCAGCGCGCGCACCTTTTCCGAGAACAGGGACGCTTCGTAGTGATGCAGATAGATCATCGACTTCCTCACACGCGGTTGGCCAGGGCAGACACGCCCCGGTAGAACTTCTGGATCAGCCGCTGGCTGAACATAGACTTGCGGGCCACGAACCGTACCGGGCGGTTCAGTCCCTGCGCATCAAGCGCGATCACCCGGTCCATATCAACCCCCAGAGTCCGCGCGACCCCGGCCGGGATCAGGCCGTGGCCAAAGCCAGCCAGGGCCATCTGCGCGACCGAGAAGAAGGACTCCAGCGAGACAACGCGGTAGAGGTGCAGACGCCGCATGTCCTCCTCGATCGAGCGCCAGGCCCCGCTGCGGGACTCGATGGTGATGACCTCCAGCTCATCGCCCACCGCGTAGTCGAGCGGTTTGAGCGCCGACGGCACGATCACCATGGGCTCGAGGCGGATGACCTCGCTCTGCAGGTCCGTATCGGCGGTGGGGCTACCGGTGCAGATTCCCACCATGTACTCGCCGCTGCGAATGCGATCGAGCACCACGGGCGAGCGCTGCGCGTGGAACTTCACCCGCAATGACGAAAGCTTGCGGCCGACGTACGAGCTGCTCCGCGAGGGCCGCATGCCCGAGGCCGAGACTTTCTTCGGGCGGCTGCTCAACCGCCTGCTGACGACCGACGAGGAACGCGACTTCGGGGCGTTGCGTCAGCAACGGGTCGATGGCGGCACGCTGCCGTCGTTCGAGCTCGCGCGGCGCTACTTCGGTCCGTCGGCCCGGTCGGTGCGGAGCGACGACGACGGCTGGCTCGTCACGGGCGTCGTGCTCAGCAAGGCTGCGCCAGCCGGGCCGCTCGAAGGGACCGTTGCCCGCGCTGCGCGACGATAGACCCCCGCGGCGATCCGTCGAGAGCCGCTACCGCGACTCGACCTTGGCCCAGTAGGGGCGCTGCCGGTCGGCCCGCGTGCGGGCGTCTTCGAGCAGCACCTCGAGGCTCGGCTCGACACGCGCGCCCCGTTCGACGAGCCGGCGGCGGTTGTGCTCGACCTCGATCGGCTCGTCGAAGTCGATCAGCTCGGGCGAGAGCCAGACCGTGATTCGTTCCGCCGCGGTGACGACACGCAGCTTGTTACCGGCGAACTTGCGGCCGCGAACGGTCGCAGCGCGGACGCCCCGCTTCGGCGGCCAGGCGAGGGGGTTCACCTGGAGCCTTTCGGGAAGGTCGCCGACCTCAACCCACCAGAAGTAGCTGTCGCTTGGGCGTAGGGTCGAGCACTCGAATTCGTCCGGCGGCGCGGGGCGTC
>JBCDIK010000152.1:0-9423 GCA_038749065.1 Pseudomonadota bacterium
CAGGCGATATAGCCGACGGCGCCGCCGTAGATGCCGCGCTTGACCGGCTCAAGCTCATCGATGATCTCCATGGCGCGAATTTTTGGCGCGCCGGACAGGGTGCCGACCGGCAGGGTGGCTTTCAGGACATCGATGGTCGACAACCCCTCCTGCAGGGTGCCGCGCACATTGCTGGAGATGTGCATGACGTGGGAATAGCGCTCGATCACGAACTGCTCGGTCACCTCGACGCTGCCGGTCTGTGCGACCCGGCCGACATCGTTGCGACCCAGATCGATGAGCATCAGGTGCTCAGCCAGCTCCTTCGGGTCGGCCAGCAACTCGTCTTCCAGCGCCTGATCCTCTGCGGGCGTATGGCCGCGGCGGCGGGTACCGGCGAGGGGCCGGTTGATGATGGTGCCGTCCTCGACCCGGGCCAGGATCTCCGGGGACGAGCTGACGATCTGCAGCTCGTCCAGATCCATGAAGTACATGTAGGGCGAGGGGTTCAGACTGCGCAGGGCCCGGTACAGGGTGATCGGCGCGGCGTTGAAGGGACAGCTCATACGCTGGGCGAGCACCACCTGCATCACGTCGCCGGCGCGAATGTACTCGCGCACCCGCTCGACCGATTCCTTGAAGGCGGCCTCGCCAAACTCCGAGACGAAATCGGCTTCGGTGACCCGCTGGTTGGCGCTCGAAGGGGGAATAGGGGGTGCGGCCGCCTGCAGCGCCCGCGCTCGATCGGCGAGCACCTCGCGCGCCTCCTCGAAGGTACTGGTGGCCGGATCGACCAGACGGATGAGCTGCATGCGGCCGCGCAGATTGTCGAAGACCACCAGGTCTTCCGAAAGCATCAGCACGATGTCCGGCGTATGCAGCGTATCCCTTGGCGCCGTGTCTTTGAGTCGGGGCTCCACGTAGCGCACGCAGTCGTAGCCGAAGTAGCCCACGAGCCCGCCGAAAAAACGTGGCAGGGCGACGCCCTCGATCTGCTCCGGCACGCGGTACCGCGCGCGAAACGATTCTACAAATGCCAGCGGGTCCGCATGCTGCAGCTGCTCGGTGGGCGTACCTTCCTGGCTGACCGTGATGTGCTCGCCGCGGACCGTCAGCACCGTTCGCGCCGGTAGCCCGATGATCGAGTAGCGCCCCCATTGCTCACCGCCCTGGGCGGATTCGAGCAGGTAGCTGTAAGGCCCCTGGGCCAGCTTCAGATAGGTCGATAGCGGCGTATCGAGGTCGGCGAGCACGGTCTCGACGACAGGAATGCGGTTGTAGCCTGCAGCGGCAAGCTCGGCGAACTGGGTGGCGGTCATGGACATGGTCTTTAGCTCTCGTCGGCGATCGAAGCGCGACCTGCGGTGATTATCGCAAGGTTTGAGTGGCGCAGAAGGCACCCGGGGCTGATGGCAGACGGTCGTTGCGGTGCGAAGCGGAGGGCTGTGATCGACGCAGGCTCGAGCCTGCCACGATCAGTCCCACTCGGATCGATCCCACCTGAATCGGAAAGAGGCGATCAGCGCAGGGCGGAATCTAGCTTCGCCAGCGCAAACGTTGATCGAGGATGTGAGCAGGAGTAGAGGAGCGACTCATAGCGCGAGAGCCTAAAGGAGGCTTGCAAGCGAATCAATGAGCCAGTCCGCAGCGAGCGCATCCAGTGGTTGATCGCCGCGGTATCCGTAGCGCACACAGGCGACCGGCACGCCGAAGGCCCGGGCACAGCCGACGTCCGTCGCGGAGTCGCCGACGAACAGCACCGATGATGGCGCGACGCCCAGCTGTTCGCAGGCCAGAGCCGCCGGCGCGGCGTCGGGTTTCGCGCGGCTGGCGCTGTCGCCGCCGATGACCACCGGGAACCACTGCATCAGATCGAGCGCCTCGAGCAGTTGTACGCTCAGCCGCTGCGGTTTGTTGGTGACGACGGCCAGCTGTGCACCGCGCTGTGCCAGGGCACGCAGCGCTTCCGTGACCTGCGGATAGGGGCGTGAGCGATCCGCGATGTGCTCCGCGTAGTGCGCCAGGAAGTGCCGATGCATCGCGTCCACGGCTGCGTGCGCGATGTCGCGCTGCTGTGCCGCGATCGCGCGCTCGAGCAGCACCCGCGCACCGTGACCGACCCAGTCGCGGGTGGCTGACTCGCTGACCGGTGCGAGGCCGCCCGCTTCGAGTGCGGCACAAAGAGCACCGGTCAGATCCGGCGCCGAGTCGACCAGGGTCCCGTCCAGATCGAACAAGTAGGTCGAGAACGCCGGCACGGTGTCAGCGGCGCCCATCAGGGGCCCGCCGCGTCAGCTGCGGCCAGTGCAGCGCGGAAGGCGGCGATGGTCTGCGCGTAGTCGCTGCTGCCGAAGATCGCTGAGCCAGCAACGAACGTATCGGCACCCGCCCGGGCCGCGACCGCGATGTTGTCGGCCTTGATGCCACCGTCGATTTCCAGCCTGGGTCGGGAGCCGTCGCGGTCCCGCGCGGCATCGATGATCGCGCGGGCCCGAGCAAGCTTGTCGAGGCTCCCGGGAATAAAGCGCTGGCCACCGAAGCCCGGGTTCACGGACATGATCAACACCAGATCCACCAGTTCGAGGACCTCCGGCAGCACCGTTAACGGGGTGGCCGGGTTGAACACCAGGCCTGCCTGAGCGCCGCCCTCGCGGATGCGGCTCAAGGTGCGGTGCAGATGCTCGGTACTTTCCGGGTGCACACTGATGATGTTCGCGCCCGCTTCGAGAAAATCTCCGATCAGCCGGTCAACGGGCTTCACCATCAGGTGCACGTCCATCACTGCGTCGATGCCCGCTTTGCGCAGGGCGGTGAGCACCAGCGGGCCGATGGTCAGATTGGGCACGTAGTGATTGTCCATGACATCGAAGTGGATGATGTCGGCGCCTGCGGCCAGTACGTTCCGGACTTCGTCACCCAACCGGGAGAAGTCCGCAGAAAGTATCGAGGGCGCAATCCAGAGCGGGTTAGCAGGCATGTTGTCGGTCTTGGCGTGGCGGGGGCGCGAGTTTAGCAGGGGGCGGCAGGCAGAATCGCGAGCGGCGCCTATGCTAAGGGCATGGTGCTCTCCGAAGCGTTGCTGGCGCTCCTGACCAACAACTGGTTTGCCAAGGCCCTGCTGGTCACGATGGCACTGGTCGCAACCGATCTGGTCATGCCGGAGCCGGCCTGGCTGACGCTGCTCGTGGTGGCGATCGCCTTCGGCCTCGGCCACGAGCTCGACCAGCTTGCGCGGGCGCGGCTGTCCCCGTCCATGGCGGAGGCCTCTGATCGACAACTGCTGCTGGATCTCGAGCAGCAGGACCCCTGGTCGATCTATGCGCTGTGCGCGATGGGTCGCCTGGCGACCATCGATGGCCCGCTCCTGCCGGCTCATCGGCAGCTGGCCGAGGAGATCCTGGCGCGACTGTCGCCTAAGGCGGGCGAAGATGCCCGGGCCTTCACGCGCCGCGGTCTTAAGTGGTTCCATGCCGGGCGTCGGGAGGGCTGCCCGTTCAGCACGCTGGCCGCTGCCTGTGGGCGCGCCCGGGATACGGCCAGAACTGCGGCGGCCGGCGAGGCCTTGGTCCTTGAGTGCCTGGGTCGCGCGGCGCAGGTCCGTGAATCCGACGCGGTCAGCGCGGCGATGGGAGATCTGGCCACGCTGTTGCGCTACCACCTGAGCGGGCCAGCCTCACCGCGGCCGGGCGTTGCGGGTGTTGCCGCGAGTACGACGGGAGCGAGCTTCGGTGGCGCGGGCTTCGGCGCCGCTGGCACGGGCTCTGGTGCTGCAAGCACCATCCCGCTGCCATCCACCGCCGAGCGCCAGGCTGCTGCCGAACTCCTCAACGTGCCGGTCGATGCCAGCAGCGAGGCGATTCGCCTGGCCTATCGCCGCGGCGTGGCGCGTTACCATCCCGACCGGCTGCCACAGAATGCATCCGCCTACGATGTGGCCATGGCCGAAGAGCAGATGACCCGCTTTCGTGATGCTTACGAGCGGCTGCTCGCAGGCGCTGTGAGCAGCCGCTGAACCCAGCCGCGAATATTGCGTAGTACCAGGCCCTCGCCGGGGCGGGCGCTGCTGCCGCGGCGCGGCGGTGGACGGTTCGCCTGCCGCGGCAATAGATGCAGCTCGGTGCTGGATCCCAGGGGTTGCTCCGGTGACCAGTAGTAGGGGCGGGTCTGGATCAACAGCGTGGGCAGCGTGGCTGCCAGCAGCCAGTTGTCCGCGCGCCGGGCGGGCTCAGGGACGTCGACGAAGACCAGTGCGGTCAGCCCCTGCGCGTCCCAGTTCCGGAGCCAGCGCCCGGACGCGCCCTCGCTGATCAGCAGGTTGGCGAAGGTAGCGCCAGCCGCACCTTCGCCGGCGTGGCTGCTGCGCACATACTCGCTCGCGGCCTGCACGCGGCCTGCAAGCTCGGCATCCTGGGCAGCACGCTCGGCACCCGGGAGCAGCGCCAGACGTTCGGAGGCCAGCGGCTCCACGGCCAGCAGATAGGTGTGATAGCCATGACGGGCCAGCCCCGTGCGCAAGCGCGCGGCGCGGGTCGCGCTGTCAGCACCGTAGCTGCGATGCGAGACGATGAGTGCGGTGCCGGTGGCCTGGGCCTGGGCCGGCGCTCGATGCAGCAGACGTACCGGGCGCCCGCCGACGGGCACCTCGCGCCACTCATCGGGCCCGAGGCTGCGGGGGTCCTGGGGCGGTCCTGAATCGCTCAGGGTTGCCGTCGGCGCCAGCAGGGCCGGGCGCTGGGTGGCGTTTGCGGTCGCGCCGACCGCCGGCTCAGCAGGCGCCGCGCCAGCTGCGGCGGCATCCGCCGTCGGCTCGGCGGCGCGGGCGGGCAGCACCGCCAACAGCAGCCCAGGCAGGAGCCCGCACAGGAGCTTGGCGTGCGGGTAGCGGCGGGTGTCGGGTCTCATCCTCGAAGTATAGAAATTGGCGCACGCCTTGCTGCCCCGAGGGCAACGGGGTTCCAGTTTTCCCCTAGGGCGGCGTGTCCGCCAGCAACGCGTTCGCAGCTTTGAGCTGCGCCGGCGAGCCGATATCGATCCAGGGCCCCTCGTAGAGGCTTCCGTGCAGCCGTTGCCGGTCGACCAGATGCTCGAACAGCGTTCGCAGCGAGAAACTGCCGGCAGGCTCGCCGGCGACGTCCGAACGCTGCCGCTGGGCGAGCAGGGTGCGGGCGAAGCGGCGGAAGAATGCGCCTTCCAGGAGCGCCAGGCCACAGTAGACGTGGCTGTCCCCCCAGCCGGTGACGCGGGTGCCGTCGAAGGTGAAGTCGCCGCGATCACGCGCAGCGGGCGTGGGGGTCAGCAGCAGGTGCATGTCCGAACCGGGTGTCAGCCGTTGCGGGAAACGCGCGAGGTCCGGCGTCATGACCACGTCCCCGTTCAGCAGCCAGATGGGGCCCTTGCCGAGGAGCGGCAGCGCCTGCAGGAGGCCTCCGCCGGTTTCCAGCTTCTGCGCTTCCCTGGAGTAGCGCACCCGCAGCCCGAACCGCGCGCCGTCGCCGATGTGGGCTTCGATCTGCTCGCCGAGATGGTGCAGATTGATCACCACGTGACGCACGCCGCCTGCGGCCAACAGCGTCAGCTGCCGTTCCAGCAGAGGGATGCCGGCCACCGGCACCAGGGGCTTGGGTGTTGAGTCCGTGAGTGGTCGCAGGCGTTCCCCGCGCCCGGCGGCAAAGATCATGACCGGAGGCGTCATGAGGTCACGCTGTCCGCCTGGCGCGCCCAGGCACTGATCGGGCCGGCGCGATCGTCGAGCCAGCGGTGCAGGGCGCGCGTTTGCGGATAACGCTCCGTGAGCCCCAGCAGCGATGTCAACGTCGGCTCGATGTGGCGCAGGTGGCTCGCCTTGCCGTCGCGCAGCTGAAGGCGGGCGAAGATGCCCAGCGCCTTGAGCTGCCGCTGGATCGCCAGCGTCTCGGTCATGCGCGCGAAGCGGCTGGCGTTGATCTGCGGCGCGACCAGGGCGCGGAAGAACGCGCGGGCATAGCCAATGAAGTCATCGTCGAATCGGTGGTAGCAGTCGTAGAGCAGCGATGCCAGGTCGTAGCAGAGCGGGCCCTGGAGTGCGTCCTGGAAATCGACGATCCCGAACCGGCCGGCCTCATCGAGTAACAGGTTCCGGCAGTGATAGTCCCGGTGCACGCACACGGTGGCCTGTTGCTGCGCCTGTTCGATCAGCCAGCCGAACAGGTCACGCTCGAGCGCTACCGGCAGCGGGTCCGCAAGCACCTGTTGCGCGACATAGTCGCTGAAGATCTTAAGCTCCATATGCAGCCGCGCGCCGCTGTAGGGCTCGATCAACGGGTGGCGCACGCGCTGCCAGCGCGCAAGCCAACGCAGCGCGGTCTCGACGGCGACCGCAGCCTGGCCCTGTTCATAGCGATCTTTCAGGTCCGCAGCGCCGACGTCGGTCAGCAGGAACCAGCCGGCATCGCTGGCGGCGGCCCGGATCACCGGTACCGGCAGACCCGCCGCGCCGAACATTCGTGCCAGTGCCACGAACTGGTCATTGCGCTCGAGCGCCGGCGGCGAGTCCATGGCAATGAGCGTCGTGCCGTTCACCAGGGGCACGCGGTAGAACTGTCGATGGCTCGCTTCCGCGGTCAGCGCGCGCGGCCTCTGCGCGACGGCGCTACCCAGATCCGCACAGGTCGATTCGACCCACTGTCGCAGTTCCTCATTCACCGGCGCAGTATACGGGGCCGGCCAATGGATTATGATCCGCGCCATGTTGACGCAGGCGTTCCCTACTCCGGCGCTGCTGGCCGCCGTTGTGCTGGGCGCCGCTCCCGTCTGGGCTGATCCGGTCAGTGATGCGCTGGCCGAGCGGTACTGGGTGCCGCGCGAGTCGCTCGCGCCAGCGGTGGCTGCGCAGGTGCCCGAGTATTGCGCTGGCTCCTATCAGCTGCCGCCCCGAACACTCGGGGCCAACGTCGATCCGGCAACGCTCCCGATCGAGGCCGAGGCTCAGCGCGGGTCCCTGTGGGTCAACGATCGCATCGAGCTGACCGGCGCCGTGACCCTGCGTCAGGGCGATCGGGTCGTGCGCGCCCCGGCGGCATCGGTTGATCTCGACACGCGCGAGGTCAAGGTGAGCGAATCTGTGACCCTGGCAGACCCGGATGTGGTGCTGGCCGGGGCTTCGGCGCAGGCCAACATCGACACGCGGGCCGCGACCCTGACTGATGTCGAGTTCCTGCTGGGCTTGGCAGAGATGCGCGGCGATGCCGTCAGCGCGGCCCGCGATGAAGGCGGCAATCTGCAGCTCGCCGGTGCCCAGATCACGCGCTGCCCGCCCGGGCATCGCGGCTGGCACTTCGGCGCCTCCAGCATCGAGGTGCCGGCGGAATCCGTCTTTGCGCGGGCCCGCAACGCGACGCTGCGCATTGGCCCGGTGCCCGTGTTCTATGCGCCCTATATCCGCTTTCCCGTCAGCGACGAACGGCAGTCCGGCTGGCTGTTTCCAACCTTCGGCTACAGCAACGAGGACGGGCTGGACCTGGCCGTCCCGTACTACCTGAATCTTGCGCCGAACTACGACGCGACCATCGTGCCGCGGCTCTTAAGCGAGCGCGGCGCCGGCTTCGAATCCGAGTTCCGGCACCGTTCGAGCTGGAGCAACACGGTGCTGATCGGCGCCTACCTGCCCGATGATGACCTGTTCGACGGCACCTTCGAGCGCGATGACTTTTTCGATGCTTTTCCCGACGGTGAGTTTGAGCCAGAGGACCGCTGGCTCTATGGGATTGAGCATGACGGGCGCCGGCGCTTCGCAGGCGGTGAGCTGCGCAGCATCGTTGACTACCGGGCTGTCAGCGATCGTGACTACTTTCGCGACCTGGGCTCAGATCTGGCGACATCCGCGCAGATTCAGCTCGCACGCCGCGCCGAGCTGCGCTACACCCGCGGTGATCTGCTGCTGCGGCTATGGGGCCTGCGCTTTCAGCGGCTGGATGAAATCACCGTCGATCCCTATGCGCGCCTGCCGGAACTCCAGCTGCGCTATCAGCGCAGCCTGCTCGGTCCCCTGGAGGCCTCTGTGAACGCGCATTGGGCCGCCTTTGATCGTGACACGGACAACCTGCGCGGACTGGCAGCGGTAACCGGCACCCGGGCGCATGTGGAACCGCGGCTGCGGCTGCCGCTGAACTGGAGCTTCGGCTTCGTCACCGCGACCGCGGGGCTGCGCTATACCCACTACGATCTGGATGACAACAACGCCGGCGGGATCAGCGCTGCCTTCGACGACAGCCGTGACCGCTCCATCGGTTTCGCGTCGCTTGACGCGGGGCTCGTGTTTGAGCGCGAGCTCTCCTTGTTCGGCACACGGCTACTGCAGACCCTGGAGCCGCGCGCGTTCTACCTGCGCCAGGAGTTCGCGGATCAGTCCCAGCTGCCGCTGTTTGATGCGGCGGCCCTGACCTTCAACTACAACCAGCTCTTTCGCGACAACCGGTTTGCCGGTGTCGATCGCATTGGCGACGCTAACCAGCTCGCGACTGGGGTGACCACTCGGTTCCTGGATGTTGGCACCGGGCGGGAGTACCTGCGTGCGAGCCTCGGGCAGATCTGGTACTTCGAAGATCGACGGGTCACCTTGTTCGGTGGCCCAAGCGCGGATGACCGGCACGGCACCTCGGCCCTGGCCGGAGAGGTGCTCGCGACGTTGGCTCAGCGCTGGCGGGCACAGCTCGCGGTCATTTTCGATCCGGATGACAACGAGGTCGATGAGGGCGCCGCGTTCTTAAGCTATCGCGACGGGAACCGCCGGCTGCTCAATCTCGGGTATCGGTACCAGCGGCTTGCGGATATCGATCAGACCGATTTCTCGGTTTACTGGCCGCTGTCGCGGCGCTTCGGTTTCGTCGGGCGCTGGAACTATGATCTTGAGACCGGCCGAACCATCGAGCGCTTCGGCGGTCTGGAATATAATGACTGCTGTTGGCAGCTGCGATTGGTCGCCCGACGGTTCATCGACGCCCCGAGCGCTGCGCTGCGCGAGCAGGTGGACCCGGACGAAGGCGTGTTCGTGCAGATCGTCTTCAAGGGTCTGGCCGGCTTCGGCAACCGGCTGGAATCGATTCTGACCCAGGGTATCCGCAACTATCGCAGCCCTGTGGAAGACAGCATCCTGACCCGCCCGCAACAGTAACTCGGCCCTGCCGGCCGCCATGAAGTGGAGCATCCAGTGCACTGTTTAACCCAATCTGTCCGTGGCCTGCTGTCCGTCGCCCTGCTGCTGGGCGCGACGGGCGCTCAGGGCGCCTTCCAGGAACTCGATGGTGTCGTCGCCGTGGTCGATGACGATGTGGTCCTGGCCTCGGAACTCATCAGTCGCTTGGAGACGGTCAAACAGCAGATGGGCCAGGCCAACGTGCAGCTGCCGCCGGAAGACATTCTCGTCAGCCAGCTCATGGAGCGGCTGGTGCTGGAAAGCATCCAGCTGCA